>QHRF01000002.1 GCA_003220055.1 Verrucomicrobiota bacterium
TCGCGCGAGCCACATGATGATGGCCGTTTTCGGGCAATTGTTCGGAAAGGATCCTGAATTTAAGCCTGAACTGACCGTCGTCGGCACCACCAGCGGCGGCATGTCGTTTGGGGAGGATTATTATCGGGCCTTACATCGGGATCGCGGTTTGCGACATTCGCCGGGGTGGATTGCAAATTATCCGCCGCAAAAACCTGTGATCGATGCGCAAAATGCATTCGAAATTTCGGCGCCATGCCAGATTATCGCCAACGCCTGCGCTTCCGGAACAAACGCAATCGGGCATGCCTTCGAATGCGTGAGTTCAGGAAAATATCAGCGGGTGTTGACCGGTGGATACGACGCCCTTTCCGAACTCGTCTTTGTGGGCTTCGATTCTCTGCAAGCGTCCACGCCGGAAAAATGCCGGCCATTCGATCGCGATCGGTCCGGAATGGTTCTTGGTGAAGGGGCTGCGATCCTCGCACTTGAGAATTTGGAAGACGCGCGCGCGCGTGACGCTCGAATTTTGGGGGAAATCATCGGCTACGGAATTTCTACCGACAATCATCACCTGACTCAGCCCGACCCTTCCGGAAGCGGTCCGCGACGGGCAATGGAACAAGCGTTGCATAGCGCCGGTCGTTCCGCGGAGGAGGTGAACTATATTAATGCCCACGGCACAGCGACGCCGTTCAATGATGCGGCCGAAGGCAAAGCGATTGCGGAATTATTCGGAAGTATTCCGGTCAGCTCATCCAAAAGCATGATTGGTCATTCGTTAGGCGCGGCCGGTGCGATCGAAGCCGTTGTCTGCTTACTTGCGTTGCAAGCGCAACTTCTGCCGCCCAACATTAATTTTCGCAGGCCGGACCAAGATCTAGATCTCAACATCGTGGCAAACAAATCGCGCGAAGCGAAGATCGACATCGTCCTTTCGAATTCGTTTGGATTCGGGGGCACGAATGCTTCAATTTTGATCCAGAAACTCGCCGCATGAGCCTGCGGATCGCTGGCATGGGTTGGGTCACGCCGCTTGGTCGAGGCGCGGACGCGGTCTGGAACCGTTTGCTTCTTGGCGAGGAAGCTCTCGCCCGGCCGACCTCTGATCCCGTTTCTGCAAAGAGATACTCCGCTTTTCGCGTCCCGGCGGAGGCGCTAACGGATTTGCCGCCGCATCCTCGCCTCCGTCGCGCAAGTGCGATCTCGCGTTTTGCCGCGGCCGCAGGAATCGATGCGCTGGGGCAGGCAAGGTCGACCATCGGAGAGATCGACGCCAAGCGGATGGCGCTCGTGTTTGCCGTCTCCAACGGCGGCGTCATTTACACCAAGCGGTTTTACCACAACATCGTGGAGACGGGCGCTCAATCGGCCAGTCCATTGCTTTTTCCGGAAACAGTTTTCAACGCGCCTGCCAGTCATCTTGCCGCGATTTTTGGAATCACCGGCACTAGTTACACCCTTGTCGGAGATGGCGCGGTCGGAGTGCTGGCAGTCAAGATGGCGAGCGATTTACTCGAAAATGAAGCGTTCGATTTTTGCCTGGTAGTGGGCGCGGAAGAGGCGGACTGGTTGCTTTGCGATGCCTATCACAAATGGCGCCTTCTCAAAAACGAGCCGCCGATCGAATTGTTCTGCGATCCGCCTCGCGGCATGATTTTGAGTGAGGGAGCCGGCGCCGTGTTACTCGCTCGTCAAGGTAGGGAGCAAATCGATGCGATTGATCCGGGCGGAAATTTTTCTCAGCGGAGCGAGGCCAAAAAAATCGCGGGCCAAGTTTTGCGCGGTCTCGCAGACGAAGATGCGTGCATCGTCGCGAGCGCAAACGGCACATTTGTGGATCTTGCTGAACGAGAAGCGATCGAACATGAATTGCCCGGTGCGTTAGTTTATAGCCCCAAAGCGGCTCTCGGCGAAAGTGTCGGCGCGAGCGCGATCTGGCAGGTAATTGTCGCCGCACAGTCGCTGCGAACGAAGCGACTCCCGCTAATGTTGGGTTGGGACGCGCCGCAAGGCCTCAGCTTTCCAGAGTCAGGCGAGACATTGCACGAGAAAGCGATCGTTCTTAGCTGTGGACTGAATCAACAGGTCGCCGGACTGCGACTCCGAATTTGATCGCGAGCCCCAATTCTTTCGGGGTTATCGATCTAAAACAAATGGCCTCCGACCTGCTTTTACCTTTGCAACCGCCGCAGGCTAAGGTACCTTCGGCGTCCGCCATGCGAACGCTGGTCTGGGGGGTCTTTTTTATGTTTTTGGCGACCGGCATGACGGGCGCGGCAACGAACGTCTCCGACCATGAGCCGGTAGAGATTACTTCGACCGGCGAAACCACTTACGAAAACGGCATCGCGACGGCGCGAGATAACGTCGCGATTCACGTGGGAGATACAGACATTTACGGGGACTTCGCCCAGTACAACTCACGCACGCACGAAGTCTCAGTAGAAGGGCACGTCCGGATTTACCGCGATGTCAGCGTTTATATCGCCGAGCGCGGAGTTTATAACATCGACACCAAACAAATCCGCACCAGCAATGTGCGCACTGAGTTTCATCCTTACTTCCTCAGCGGCCAAAACGTGACCGAAACTTCGGCGAACGTGTATCGCGTCGAAGATAGTACATTCACGACGGACGATTCTCCTCGCCCCGATTTTCACCTGCGCGCACGAACGGTGCGAGTTTATGAAAACGACCACGTCGTTTTTCAAAACGTCACCTTCTACATCGGAAAAGTTCCAGTCTTTTGGTGGCCCTACATGTATCAATCGCTCAACGACGCCTTCAGTTTTTCCATCGCGCCGGCTGACTTGAGTTCCTGGGGACCTTCCCTTTTGACGCAATTCACATTTCCAATCACCGACGATATTAAAGGCCGACTTCGACTGGATTATCGCGGACGCCGCGGCCCCGCGATCGGGTTTGATTCGGACATTGATTACGGAAAGGACAAATCGAGCAATCTCAAGATCAAGACCTATTACGTCGACGACCAAAACCCGGACATTAATCCGACCGCCATTCCGCGGCGTGAGGTACTGCCTAACCGATACCGCTTGACCCTGCAAGACACGACCGATTTCACGAAAGACATCTCCGGAATCGTGAATGTGACCAAACTAAGTGACGCGTATGTGATGCAAGATTTTTATCAGAGTGAATTTCGAGTCGATCCCAATCCGGACAACGTGATTGCGGTGGCTAAGACCGATCCGTTTTACACGCTCACCGCGATCGCTCGTTTCCAGGCAAATGATTTCTTTCAAACAACGGAGCGCTTGCCTGAGGTCGTGCTCGACATTAAACGGCACGCGCTCTTTGGCGGCCCAATTTTCTACGAGGGAGAAACGGGCGTCGCGGACTTACATCGAAATTTTGCCGAGGGGTCGGGCTTTGAAGATTATGGGACGACGCGGCTCGATACGTTTCATCAGCTGCTCTATCCGAATACTTATTTTGGCTGGCTTTCCATTGTGCCCCGAGCGGGCTTTCGAGCGACCTATTACGACAAAACTCGCGACCTCGGGAACACACTGTTCGCTAACATCGATGACCCATTAATTCCCAACTTTATCCCAGAGGATCCCACTCCGGCAAATCCAGTCGTGAACGCGGGCAGCGGCGTTCGGACTGTAGTCGATGCGGGGGTCGAGGCCTCTTTTAAGTTATCTCGCTCGTGGGAGGACGCGGAAAGCCGCGCGCTCGGTTTGGACGGATTGCTTCACGTCATCCAGCCGTACAGCAATTTCTCATACGTCCATGAGAATGGGATCAATCCGGCGGCAGTGTTGGAGTTTGATCGATTTGAACCATCGACGCAGTTGCGTCCGATCGATTTTCCCCAATTTACCACCATTGATTCGATCGCCAGTTGGACCATCTGGCGCAATGGAATTCGGAACCGTTTAGAAACGCGCCGCGATGATCTGACCGTGACCTGGCTGGAGCTCGACACATTTTTCGACGTGAACTTTGACAATCCTTACGACCGACGGACGTATTCGAACTTTTTCAATAAACTGCGCTTTACTCCGCTCCCGTGGGCGTCGCTGACGATCGATTCCCAAATTCCGGCGTTCAGCTCAGGATTTACCGAAGTCAATACAACCGTCGCGGTGCAGCCTGTCGCAAACTTGCAGCTCAGCGCGGGGCATCGATACCTCAACGACAATCCATTCTTCCAACACAGTAGTCTGGTCGTGCTTGGCGGGTATTACCGGCTGAACGACAACTGGGGTTTCGGATTTCAGGAGCAATACGAAGGCACGATCGGCGTCTTCCAGGAACAGCGCTATGCTATCTATCGTGATTTGACGAACTGGGTCGCCTCCTTTGGCGGGGTGGTACGAGACAACACCGGTAACAAGAAGGAGTACGGCATTCTGCTCACGTTTACCCTGAAAGCATTTCCCAAGTTTGGTTTCGATTTAAATTTTGATCCGGGCAATCAAGGACAATGATCCGGTTGCAATCAGGGGCCGGAATCGTAAAGGTGAGTCGCGATCCTGGCGCCGCGGCGAGCCAGCGGCACTAATTCACCATGGACATTGCGATCATCGGTTCGGGTTACGTTGGGCTTGTCACGGGAGCATGTTTTGCCGACGTCGGCCACAACGTCATTTGCGTAGACAATGATGAGGGAAAGATTAAAACCCTCCAGGCCGGGCGCATTCCAATCTATGAGCCCGGCTTGGAAGAAATTGTCCATCGCAATGTTTCCGCCCACCGTTTGCATTTCAGCAGCAGCATCCGCGAAGGCGTAGACAAATCACACATCATCTTCATCGCCGTGCCAACGCCGCCGCAGGCAAATGGAGATGTTGATCTTAGCTTTATCGAAAAAGTTTCCCGCGAGATCGCCGACGTCCTTACCGATTATCGGGTCATCGTCGATAAGAGCACGGTGCCGGTAAAAACTGGCGAACGGGTCGCGGAAACAATCAAGCGTTACAATCGGCACGGCGCGAAGTTTGACGTCGTCAGCAATCCGGAGTTCCTACGCGAGGGCTGCGCCATTCACGACTTAATGCATCCGGATCGGATTGTCATTGGCGCCCAGAGTCAGCCCGCCGTCGATCTGATGAAAAAGGTTTACGAACCGTTCATGGCGCCGGTGCTGGTCACCGGAATTAACAGTGCCGAGCTAATCAAGCACGCTGCGAATTCGTTCCTCGCCCTGAAAATTTCCTACATCAACGCCATATCCGCGATCTGCGACGCGAGCGGAGCAGACGTGGAAAAAGTCGCGGACGGAATTGGAATGGACCGGCGCATAGGCCGCCAATTTCTCAATGCCGGCATCGGATACGGCGGTTCCTGTTTTCCAAAAGACGTCGCCGCGTTCATCCACATTAGCGAGCAACTCGGTGTTCCGTTTACTCTTCTGAAAGAAGTGCAGCAAATTAACGCCGGGCAAAAAGAGCGTTTTCTGAAACTCATCCGCGATACGCTATGGGTATTGCGAGAAAAGAAGATCGCGGTCTGGGGTTTGACGTTTAAGCCGGACACCGACGACGTTCGGTCGTCGGTCGCGATCGAATTGGTCGACGCGATGCTGCGCGAAGGCGCGCACGTGGTCGTTTACGATCCGAAAGGGATGGAGAAAGCGCGCGACCTCAAGGCAATCGCGGACGCAAAATTCGCGGCTTCTGCATTAGAAGCCGTTGACGGCGCCGAAGCGCTCGTCATCGCCACTGAATGGAATGAGTTTGCCAATGTCGATCTTGCCGCGCTCAAAAAGCGGATGACCACGCCGATCGTATTCGATGGGAGAAACCTGTTGAATCCCGAGACGATGGGCGAGCTCGGTTTCCATTATCATTCCATTGGCCGCGCGAGCATCATTCCGCGGTAGAATTCGTTGTGGCGCGGACCTCTGCTCGCCGAGTCGCTCTCGCCGCGCTGAGAACCTGGCGTAGAGAAAAAGAGTTCGCCGACACGGTCATTTCCAGCGCGCTCTCCAAGGCGGAGTTCCGGTCCGCCGATCGGGCATTCGCCGTCGAACTCTTTTACGGCGTCTTGCGCAACCGCACACTTCTGGACTTTTGGATCCGCGAGCTTCGACGCGGACGCGTGGATGAAGATCTTCGCGACATTCTGCGCATCGGTCTCTATCAACTGTTTATCGCAAAGACGCCCGAACATGCGGCGGTTTATGAAACGGTCGACCTGTCTCCAAAACGCCAGCATGCGATCATCAATGCGATACTGCGCTCCGCTGCGCGCGACCGCCGGGGCTTGCAAAGGAGAGCAAATTCTCAGTCGCTTGATGTTCGAACCTCGCACCCACAGTTTCTGATTGAGCGTTGGGCGAAACAATTTGGAGGCGGTGGGGCCGAAGCCTTGTGCACTTGGAACAATCAGTCACCCCCAATTTACGCGAGAATTAACCGCCTAAAAATTGATCGGCAGAGTTTCCTCGACCGCTATCGCAACGCGCGGACGCTGCCAAAAGTCTCCAACTTTGTCGAACTGCCGGCACCCGCGGACGCGCTCGACCAGGGCGATTGTTATGTTCAGGACCCGAGCACATCGATCGCGTGCGAGTTATTGCAACCGAAGCCAGGCGAAAAGATTCTGGACGCCTGCGCCGCTCCCGGCGGTAAAACGGGATATCTGGCAGAATTGATGGCAAACCAAGGCTTGCTCATCGGGTGCGATCGCGAACCTGCCCGCTTAAATCTACTCGACGAAAATCTCGCGCGGCTCGGTGTTCGAATTGCCAAAATCGTTTGCCATGATTGGATGAAATCTGCCGCTCCACCGGAGATTCTTTCGGCTGCGCCATTCGATCGAATCTTGATTGACGCTCCCTGCACCAATACTGGCGTGATGCGACGCCGCGTCGATGTCCGATGGCGCTTGAAACCGGCGGACTTTAATCGGATGCGCGCCCGGCAAATTGAGATTACGCGTGCTGTAATCCCGTTCCTGAAGCCTGGAGGAATTCTCGTTTACAGCACGTGCAGCCTAGAACGAGAGGAAAATGAGGACGTCGTTCAAACGCTGCTCCGGGTGATTTCGATTTTACAGCTCGAGGAAGAAAGGCGTTCTATTCCCTTTCAGGATAATTTCGACGGCGCGTTCGGGGCGCGCTTCCGCCGAAACGGTTGATCAGATCGCCTGCCAGACGGTTGCATCCCGCGAACTCGATGGAATCGTAGCGTCCTATGCACGACGCGCGTTTCGACAAGCTGGCCAAACTCCTGGTGGAATATTCGACCAGGCTCAAACGAAACGAGAACGTCTTGATTGAGGCTTTCGACGTCCCGGACGAAATGACCATCGCGCTCATTCGCGCAGTTCGAAAAGCAGGCGCAATTGCATTCGTCCGGATCCAGCGGGCCCGCATCGGACGCGAGCTAGCGTTGGAAGCATCGGACCGACAACTGACGCTGGCCGCGCGGCATGAGCTGGCACGCATGAAGAAAATGCACGCCTATATCGCGTTGCGGGGAAGCAATAACATTACCGAATTATCCGACGTACCGGTGGCGAAAATGCAGCTGGTCGCGAAGAAAATGCGCCCGGTTCAAGATCAACGCGTCAAAAAAACCAAATGGGTCGTACTGAGGTGGCCGACTCCGTCGATGGCCCAGTTGGCGGGAATGAGCACCCAAGCTTTTGAAGATTTTTACTTCGAAGTTTGCACGCTCGATTACCGCAGACTCCAGCCAGGAATGAAAGCCCTGAAAGCGTTAATGGAGAGAACGGACCGCGTCCAAATCAAAGGGCCGGGAACGGATCTGCGATTTAGCATCAAAGGAATTCCGGCAGTCATTTGCGGAGGCGACCGGAACATTCCGGATGGTGAAGTGTTCACAGCGCCAGTGAAAAATTCGGTGGAAGGCCATATCACATTTAACGCGCCAACAATTTATCAAAGCATCGCCTTTGACGGGATTCGCCTCGATTTCCGCAAGGGCAAAATTGTTCAGGCGATAAGCAACCAGACTGAGAAACTCAACAAGATCCTCGATTCCGACGCCGGAGCTCGCTACATCGGCGAGTTTTCGCTCGGATTCAATCCGCACGTTCTCGAGCCGATGCGAGATATTCTTTTCGACGAAAAAATTGCCGGTTCGTTTCATTTCACTCCCGGTCAGGCTTACGAGGAAGCAGACAATAGCAACCGAAGCCAGGTGCACTGGGACATGGTCAATATCCAGCGACCGAGTTATGGCGGAGGCGAGATTTATTTCGACCGGAAATTAATCCGGCGAGACGGCGAATTTCTACCGCAGCCACTACGGTCGCTAAACCGCAGCAACTTCGTTAAACGCCGGTAATCCGCGACAAAGTCAGATCGATTCGTCGAAATGCTCGAAAGATTTCGATCTTGCCCGCCGGATCAGGCCGCGCGCTTGGGACCGTGACCGGTCAGGTTCAGCTGCATCATTCCGATTTCGCCGCTGCCAGTGAGCTGCAAATTCGAGATTTCGAAAACCGGTGCGCCTTCGACAACAGCGCCACCGGCGCTCGGGAGCTGCACTGATACTTGCTTGGAATTCGAATTGAGCACAATCGATGAAATCTCAAAAGACGGTGAGAATTCGACCGTCGCGATTTGGAACGGAACAACGACGTGGACTGTGGCTTGTCCCTGCTGTGACGGCGTTAGCTGAAGTGGTGCGGCCGCGAAATCCGAAACTAAATGCAAACCCCCGACCGTGAACGAAGGCGATCCAACCACGGTTGGACGCTGCTGTTGCGACGGCGTGAGGCGCACGCTTCCGAGCGTTCCGCCGGCGGGCTGGATCCGTGCGATCTCAAAAGTCACCTGCAGATTCATTGCCGGTTGCGGAGCTGACCCAGCCAAGCGCATCGTCACGATTTTCGAGAATGGCCTTAACTGCAACGCCCCCATCTTGAAGGTTGGAGTCAGTTGCATCGACGCAATCTCGAAAACGAACGTGAGCTGGACGGCAGTTTGCATCGCCCCGGCTGGTTGAGGCATGCCGCCTCGCCCTGCTGAAGCAGTTGGGATTTGGATCGGTTCAGGCATGTTTACTGGTGTGGTTGGTTCGTAAATTCGTGATTCGAAAACGGGCTCAAAAGACGGTTCGCTAGGTTGACGAAGCGCGTCAAATCCGGCCGGTTCAGGTTCAGTGACCTCAATGATGGACGGTTCCTCCACAGGCGTCAACTGAGGAATCGGTTGACCCTGACTAACAGGCTCGATTTCCGGTTCGGCAATCGTTGCAGCGTCGGCAAAGACCGGCTCAATTTCGGAGACCGTGATTTCTTCCGGTTGGGCGGCTACTGATTGCGGAATTTCGACCGCTAGCGACTCAGGCTCAGGCGCAATCCATTCGGGTTGCGCAAACACTGGTTGCGCAATTTCGATCGGTGGCAACTCAGGCTCAGGCGCGATCCATTCGGGTTGCGCAAACACCGGTTGCGCGATTTCGATCGGTGGCAACTCAGGCTCAGGCGCGATCCATTCGGGTTGCGCAAACACCGGTTGCGCAATTTCGATCGGCGGCAACTCAGGCTCAGGCGCGATCCATTCGGGTTGCGCGACCATTCCGGCCTCAGGCTCAGACGCGATCCATTCCGATTGCGCGACCGGTTCGCCAACCGCTTCCACCGGCATCGCACCCTGTTCAACAATTGAACCAACCGCTTCGAATGTTTCGACTTTCGGTTCAAGCTCGAACTGCTCGAACTGGCGCTCACCATTTCCCTCGACTGCCGGTTCCAAAGCCGTCCCGCCGCCAAAAGCACGGCCTGGCGTGCTGAGGGGCACTACTGCGCGGCGCAGTGCCGGCTCGGTTGCTTTCAATTTAAGAGAGACCTGGCGCGGTCCGCCACTCAATCGCGGCATAACTTTCATTTCTCTGGGAGCCGCAGCGGCATATTCCATACCTTCGAACTGCGGACCGGTTGCCGGCGCGGCCCGGCGGAAACTTGGGAAATGAATTCCGCGGCCACGAATTTCGTATACAACGAACACGATGATGCCAATTCCAGCCAAAACGAAAATTGCCGCAATTAAGTTGCCGGCTTCAAATTTTCCGCGAGAAACTTCGCCGACATGCGCAGGAGCAAGCGCGGTTGCTGGCGTGGCCGATGCCGCGGCCACGACTGGCGGTTTTGCAGCCGCGACAGGAGCGGGCGCTTGCTGAGCAGGCGCCTTGGCGGGCTGCGATTGCACAACTGCCGGCTCTTCGCGCGCAGCGGGAACGGCCGCGGACGATGCTGGCGCGCGGGCCGCTGCTACTGGCGTTTCTACGATGGGCGAGAAACTCGGCGCGGGCGACGTCGGAATCTCTTCAGGTCTGGCTGGACTGCCAGCGGCAAATGATCCCGGCGCGGCGCCGGAAGATTGTGTGACAGCGGTGCTGGCCGTGGGCTCTTCCGGTTTGGGGGCAGTCGCCTCCATTCCGGCAATCGCGGGCGCAGCGGCCTTGGCCTTAGCTTCGGCTGCTTTACCCTTCGCAACAGCTGCTCCAGGAATTGGGCTTGGCTCTATTGCCGGACTTGATTCGGTTTGTGCTTCAACCAAAGCAGTAGCGGCTTCAACGGCTGGCGCGGGCGAGGTCGCGAGCGCCGGGCTTTGCATCCAGCCGAGATCGTAAAATGAATCCGCGAAAACAACGTTCAGCGCGGGCGAATAAATTTTCTTCGCCGAAGTGATCCAATCGGTCGCCCTGGTCGGATTGTTATGTTTAAACTCCCACGCGGCCTGGGCATAATAGAGAGCCGGCGTGTCGCCGGTAAACTGGAACTGCTCCATCAACTTCTGAGCACGACTGTCTTTGCCTTCCAGCAACCACGTCATGTAGATGTCGAACTTGATCAGTTGCGCGGCTTCGGTTTTGTCTCCCCCCGGTGTCTTGCTCAGGAGCGCTTCAAACCGATCGCGGGCGGCGGCATAATCTTTTTTCTTCAATGGCACCAAAGCCAGATTGAATTGTGCCTGGCGGAATTTTGAATCCGCTTTCAACGCCTTTTTGAATTCGGCCTCGGACTGATCGAATTGCTTTTGCTCCAGCAAAATTTCGCCCCGCAAATTCAACGTAGCTGCCTGATTTGGATCAGCCGCGTCCGCGTCGTCGATAAATTTGCTGGCGGCGGCAAAGTCGCGTTGTTGATAAGCCTGCCGCGCCTGCTCAACGCGGGATCGGGCAAACGCCTTGGTCTTGGCCGCACGATCAGCCGCTGTGGTTAACTCAAGGGCTGCGCGTGTTTGGCCGGCCTGTTTTTGTAGCCAACCGACCTCGTAGAGCGATTCGGCAAAAAGCTTGTTCAGCTGGGGCGAGAAATTCTTTTCCGCTTGTGCCATCCAGTCCTTCGCTTCCTTCGTCTTGTCTTGCTGGAGTGCGATCGCCGCGTTCGCGTAGTGGACTGCGGGGGTGTCCGGAGAAAGCTCGAACTTGGCCAGAAGCGAATCGACCATGTTCTCTTTTCCTTCGAGCAAATAAGTTAAGAGGATTTTATATTGAATGAGCTGGGTCGCTTCGCCCTGCAGCTCAGACGCGTTGCTCGAAAGTAATTCCTGAAAGCGATTGCGCGCCTCAGCCCAATCCTTTCTTAGAAACGGAATCTCGGCTAAATTGAAACGGGCGTTCCAAAATTTCGAATCGATCCGCAACGCTTCGCGCAGCGCGGCTTCGGCTTTGTCGTAGATTCCTTGGCGCATCATGATTACGCCGCGCAAGTTTTGCGATTCGGCGAGGTCCGGCTGACGCGCGTCAATCGCGTCGAGTTCTTTCAGTGCGTCCGGAAAATTATTCCCGTCGAACGCTCGAAAGGCTTTGTCATACATTGCTTCGAGTTCCGCTTTCGAAGGAGCAACGTTGTCCGCCGCCAAGGAACCGAGCACCAACACTGCGACCGCCGCGATTTTGCGAATCTTCATGCCTCTTGCCATCAAACCTTTTCGCAAGCCCAATTACAAGCCCTAAATTTTTGACGCTGGAAGAGGATTTTCCTGCTCCCAGAGCAGCCGGAATTAAGCCCGCTTACGCGTTGAGATTTGCGACGATCCGCAAGCCTTCCAGGGTAAGATTTGGATGGACGGCATCGATCTCGGGTAGCCGTCCGGCGATCAAATCGGCGTAACCGCCGGTCGCAATCACATGCACTTTCTTCCCGGGAAAGCGCTCGGCCTTGATCCTGGCAATAATCTCGCGCACGAGTCCGCGATAGCCGATAACCGCGCCGGAGCGCATCGCCTCGGTTGTCGATCTTCCAACGGTCGACCGAGGTTCTTTTAAAGAAAGCTTCGGCAAAAGCGCGGTCCGTTGATAAAGAAAATTTGTCATCGATTCCAGTCCGGGCGCAATCACTCCGCCGACGTAGTTTCGTCGGGCCGAGACGATGTCGAATGTCACTGCGGTCCCAAAATCAACTACAATGGCGGGACATCCATAAAGCGCGGCGACCGCTGCTGCATTTGCCAGCCG
The DNA here is from genome assembly GCA_003220055.1 of Verrucomicrobiota bacterium. Lineage (GTDB taxonomy): Bacteria > Verrucomicrobiota > Verrucomicrobiia > Chthoniobacterales > UBA10450 > AV40. The sequence goes on from QHRF01000002.1 coordinate 12,393, forward strand.
ATCCGCCCCAATTGTTTTCGGATTCGGATAATCGATTCCAACGCCAAGGTCGACCCGCGGCGTTAACCATAAAATCCTTGATCGCTTCGCGGCTTCCCGGACGGTACCGTTTTTCTTCGGCACGACTGAGCAGACAACGAAGATATCGATCCTGTCCGTCCCCGGACGGACTCGCCGTGGCGAGCGCCGTCTCACAAAGCGTTGAAGCGTCGCAGCCGTGAGGTTTGCGGTGGGAATGCGCCTCGGTTTCAAAATTCGCCGCCGGGTCGCGAAGGCGAGTTTTGTAAACGAGTTGCTGATATCGATCAGCAAGTAATTTGTCGCACCCACGAAATGCGACTTCACTGCGAAGACGCACCGAGGTCAAGTAGCGAACTTGCGACGTAATCCCCGACCGCGTAGCCTCGTCGCGTGCGAAAGTTGGTCCATCGTCCACGACGGTTGCGGCGGTCTCCAGCTATAAGAAATCTCGTTCGCGAAACCAATCTCACCGCGCACGATTTCGTGTTGCCTCTTTTCGTCAACCAAAAGATCGACAAGCGACGTCCAATCGCGAGCATGCCGGGCGTCTTTCAGGTTCCGCTTGGCAAAATCGTCGATGAAGCGCGACAGGCGCACGACGCCGGGCTCCAAGCCGTTCTCCTTTTTGGGATTCCGCAAAAAAAGGATGAACATGCGAGCGGCGCTTATGCCGAAAACGGCGTTGTGCAAAAAGCGTTGCGCGCGATTAAGGAAAAATGTTCGGATGTGGTCGCGATCACCGATGTTTGTCTTTGCGAATACATGAGCCATGGCCATTGCGGCGTGACCCGCATCGACGGCGATCATTTCCATGTGCTGAACGATCAGACTGTCGATCTTCTGGTGAAAACGGCACTCTCGCACGCGCAGGCCGGCGCAGACATGGTCGCGCCTAGCGACATGATGGATGGCCGCATTGGCGCAATTCGCGAAGCGCTCGATATGAACGGTTTTGCTGAAACCGGAATTATGAGTTACGCGGCGAAGTTCGCTTCTGTCTTTTACGGTCCGTTTCGGGAAGCCGCCGAAAGTCCGCCTCAATTTGGAGACCGCCGCTCCTATCAAATGGATTCGGCAAACGCCGACGAAGCGTTACGCGAAGTCGGCCTCGATATCGACGAAGGCGCGGACATCGTGATGATCAAACCGGCGTTACCGTACATCGACATTCTCTGGCGTGTGCGCGAGCGCTTTCGCAAGCCGACCGCGGTTTACCACGTCAGCGGTGAATACGCGATGATCAAGGCGGCAGCCGAAAAAGGCATCGTGGACGAACGCGCCGCCGTGCTTGAGATCATGACTTCGTTGAAGCGCGCCGGGGCAGACATCATTGTAACCTACTGGGCGCGCGAACTGGCCAAATGGATCAGCGCCTGAGGAATCGTAACGGCGAAACGCAGGCGCACGCTCGTCTGAAACGCCTCGCTCTCGTTTGGGCTCAACGAGAAGGCTACTCCGCCTGCGCGATGGAAGTCACTTTGCCGCACTGCCGATATCGCGCAGACCTCACGGCGTATCGCCCGAATGGAAGACAACCAGTCGTGACCGCAATTTTTGAGTGCAAACAGGCGCTGGTCGATCTTCGACGTGACAACGGATGCACTTCGACAACGATGCAGCGTCTCGAGCAAGTTCACCGGCGACGTGAGATTCTGGAGAGAAATCTGCGCGTTCATTACCCAGCGCTGCGCGTTGCCGATTCACTCTTCGACGAATTCGATTCGCACAATTTCTCCGCGATCGACCACCGCGGTTACAAACAGGTTGTGCGGCAAACGCAGGCATTACAAAATCGACTCTTCGATTGCACAAAATTTGAAACGTTAATTCGCTATCGCTGCGCGAATTTGTTCTTTCTCGTTTTGCCCAGCGAATTGTTTCGCGGGCCGGAAATTCCGATTGGCTGGGGCGCGTTGATTGAATCGAACGGCGAGCTGATCCTGGCGCGCAAACCGGTGTGGCACGAAATGGAGCCCGAAAGTCAGCTGCGCTTCTTGGAGCGGATTGCCGCGGCCGGCACACGTGTGCTAAATCGACAGCACGAAATCACGTTCGAGAATGTCGCGACCGCACATGGTCGATCTTAACGAAGGTCGATTCTAGCCGCGTTTGACCAGTAAGTTGCGCCCGGTCATTTCTTTCGGTTTTTCCATTCCAAGCACGAACAGGAGCGTTGGCGCAACATCCGCCAGAATCCCGTCTTCGCATCGAAATTGCCCGGCATCATTCGCTACATAAATGCAATGAACAAGGTTTGTAGTGTGCGCGGTATTGGGTGAGCCGTCGGGATTTCGCATCTGTTCGCAATTGCCATGGTCAGCGGTGACGATGCATTTGCCGTCGAGCTCAAGCAGTTTCGGAATAATCCGACTGCAACATTCATCTACTGTCTCGACCGCTTTAATGCCGGCTTTCACAACCCCGGTGTGACCGACCATATCAGGATTGGCAAAGTTCAGGATGATCAGATCAAATTTGCCCAGGCGCGATAGCAGTTCATCCGTTACCTCAAGCGCGCTCATTTCGGGCTTCAAATCGTAGGTGGCGACTTTGGGCGATGGGATCAGTTTCCGCTCTTCCCGCGGAAAAGCCTTTTCGACTCCGCCATTAAAGAAATAGGTCACGTGCGCGTATTTTTCAGTCTCGGCGATGCGCAACTGGGACTTGCCCGCTGCGCTTACCAGTTCGCCGAGAATGTTCTTTAGGCCTTGCGGAGGGAAAATGAACGGGGACGGAAAGCGAACGTCGTACTCAGTCAGCGAAGTGAATTTGATTTGCGGCCACACTTCCCGGTCAAAAGAATCGAAATCCTGGAACAGAAACGCTTGCGATAATTGGCGCGCGCGATCGGCCCGAAAATTGAAAAACAAAACGACGTCGCCATCGCGAACGCGTTGCTCATTCGCCTGCGCAAAAATCAACGGCGGCATGAACTCGTCTGTCTTGCCCTCGCGATAGTGCCGATTCAAAGCTTCGGATGGAGAGTCTTCGCAAATCTCGCCGCGTCCGAGAACGACCGCGTCCCACGCTTTCTTGGTCCGGTCCCAACGACGATCGCGATCCATCGCAAAATATCGTCCCACTACAGTCACAATTTGCGCGCCGCTTTCGCGAAGTTGTTCTTCGCAGATCTTCAGATACTCCCGTCCGCCGGTGGGCGACGAGTCACGGCCGTCGGTGAAGGCATGAACGAAAATCTCATCAACGTTTGCAGCCCTGGCTGCGTTCGCGAGTGCAATCATGTGATCGTAATGGCTGTGGACGCCGCCATCCGAAACCAGGCCTAACAAGTGAAGGCGATGTCCCCGCGCGGTTGCGAAAGTTTCCTGCGCGACGTGATTTCGGGTCAGCTCACCATCGGCAATCGCCTTATTAATTCGCGTAAGGTCCTGGAGAACGACGCGACCCGCGCCCAAATTCAGATGCCCGACTTCCGAGTTGCCCATTTGGCCTTCGGGTAAACCAACATCAGAACCACTAGCGCTCAGTTTGCTACCAGGATAATCGCGATAGAGCTGGTCGTGAAAGGGCGTGCTGGCAAGAAGGGTGGCGTCGCCATTTTGCTCGCGCGACTTCTGGCCGCCGGGATTGATCCCCCAGCCATCACGAATGATGAGCATCGCCGGGCCGGCCATATGCGCGCACTCTGCCGACGATTATGAAGTCGGACAAGCGGTTTCCTGCGGTTGCGGGATTGACAATAGAACTAATGCGCAGCTACATCGCGCTGGTGAAATGGCGCAACCAGTTGCTCGCGCTTTTGTGCCTCGCTGTTTTCGCTGGGTTGGGGGTGCTTTATTTCCAGCATTGGGTCGTCCAAAAGCCGTTCGGGATAATTCTTGTTATCGGGGAGGGGCTCGCACCGGAACGGATTGCGCTGACTCGTGTTTATCTCGGAAGCTCCGACGCGCGTTTGGCCCTTGACGGAATGCCACACGTCGCGCTGGTAACTAATTACTCCAGAGATTTCGCGGTCTCCGATCAGGCAGCGGCCGCGAGCGCGCTGGCCACCGGCGTTAAAGTCAATAATCGCTCCCTCTCGATTGATCCCGCCGGCAAACCGCTCGCAAACATTATCGAATTGGCGCGGGGTCGGGGACGTGCAACGGGTTTAGTGACAAATGAATCGCTGACAAATGCGACATGCGCAGCGTTTTATGCCCATGCGCCGAACGCGAACGACAGTGATCAAATTGCGCGTCAACTCGTCGAAGGCGGCAAGATCGATATCTGCATGGGAATCAGCACGGCCGAATTTCTGCCCGAAGCAAAACAGGGGCAACGACAAGACAATCGCGATCTTCTCTTAGAATTGCGCCAAAGCGGTTTCGACATAGTCCGGACCCGAGCGGAATTGGAATCCATTCCGGGGTGGCGGCGGCCGAAACTTTTCGGAGCGTTTGCGGATGGAAATAGCGGTAGCAATCAGGCCGCTTGGAATGACGAACCCGCTTTGTCCGACATGGTGCGGCGTGCGATTGAGTTGTTGCAATTCAATCAGCGCGGTTACCTGCTCATCGTCGACGCGGGTCGTATGCGAAAAGCGGCCGAAACGAACAATGCGGAAAAAACGTTAACCGAAACCGCCGAGCTCGATCGCACGCTCTCAACAGCGCAGCGTTACGCCGGACCGAAATCGACAATCATTGTGAGCGGCGATACCGCGATCGGTGGGTTGCACGTGAACGGTTTTCCATTCCGTAAGGACAGCGGAATCGCGTTACTCGGATTGAACCCGTCAGGCGAACCGTGGATGACTTGGGCAACCGGTCCAAAGGGGGTTCAATCGTATGGCGCTGCAAAAGGCCCGGAAAAACAAACACCCGCCAACCCGGACGAAGTTACCCGAAAAGATCAAACCGAGCCGGCTGCATTTTACACCAGATCAGCGTTGGAAACGGTGGAGGACGTTGTGTCATTCGGAAGCGGCCCTGGCACGGAGATGTTACACGGCACAATCGACAACACGCAGATTTTTAAGATCATTCGAGACGAGCTTTAAAAGGAAGCAGATCCTTTTCCGGATCGTAGGCCCAAAAAAAGACCCACCGCGATCCTGGGTGGGTCTCTTTAATTAAGAATGCCTAACGGCAGACCGTTATGGACTGACGATCGGAACAAAAACGAATGGCGGCGGATCCGGAAGATTTGGCGGCGGTCCTTCTTCAGGCGGTCCTTCCGCAACTTCCTTGGCCTCCTTGCCTTCGCCAAAATCTTTTGCGTCCTTGCCATCGACCAAAGCCGTGTTGGCGATTGTTAGTTTCGCCGTTGAGTAAACTGCGAGCTCCGCAATACGACCGGACTTGGCAACGTTAAAAGTAAACTTCACATACTTCGCTTCGGTCGGGCCAAGTTTTATTTTGGTGACGTTGGCGGTGAGATCCTGCTTCGCGATTTGGTGCCATTGGAGACTGCCAGTAGCCAATTTCGAATTAGAGGTCGCAACGGTTACGGTGCCCTCTGTGCCGTTGTTCAAAAACGACACGCTGTCGATGTTTTCGATTTTGGAAAGCGAAAGTACCAGCTCGGTTTGTCCATCGACCAAGGCATAACCGACGCCTGGCTGACCTGAAATCAGGGCCGCTTCTGCGATTTTGTCGTCTACCCGGGCGCCAACGCTAACGCGGGCGACGTTGTTCAGTGCAAGTTGCCCGGCAGTCGCGACCAAGGTCTGGACGAGAACGAGGCAAAAGGTCAGCGCAACAATTCGATGAAAGCGAGAGAAAGGTGCGCTCATAATTTTCATACCTACAAAAAATTGATAGTACGTTGGCCACGCTCTTTTTGGCAATACAAATGTTCGCCCCACTCTGAAATTATTTTCCACGCGGCTGGCGCCGCCTGCCCGCTACAAGCCAAAAACAGCGACCGGCCATTCAGGCCGGTCGAAACTGTGGAACCTTAACGCGATCGTCCCAGCGACTAGAGCCGGCTGGCGACGTGTTGCTCGCCGAGGAAGCGGTTGCTGGCAAGAAGGCCCGTGCCTGTTGCGGCTCGATACTTTCTTGTCCCGTCATAAGCGTAAAGCGGTATGTACGACGACCGCCCAGCGCGCTCAGCGCGGAATGCGCTCCAATTGATGGTCGGATCGAGAATGTATGTTCCGTCAGCGGTGGCCCACTCAAGCCAGGCGTGAGTCTTGCGGCTGGTCCACATGCGTTTTCCGATCACGAGCCGGACATTTTCGACTCCGCGTGAATGCATCGCGTTGTAAAGCGCAACTGCTTTGCCCTTACAATCGGCGTAGGCGCCGAGTTGGACCTCTTCGGGAGTTTTCCATTCCGTGGAGAAGCCGTACGGAATCACCCTCAGGTTTCCAATCCAATGATTGACCAGCGAGATTGAAATACTTTCGTCCTTGTGCCCGGAGGCTGAGCTAAGAATCGGCCGGATACGGGTCATTTGCCGGTCGTAAGGCGTGGAATCAACCGTAATGAAAGCGGATTGGGCAAAAGCGGACAGGCAAGAGAGACAAAAGAGGGCCAAACCGATGAAGGCGACTTTGCGAAGTGAGTAAGGGCGGATGCTGATTGTGACCATAATGGTGATAATCACCATAAGCACGGGCTGTGCCACGCCCAAAAGGCCAAACTCCCCCTTGGCAACTCCATTGAATCGGCCAAACTCAGTTGCCTCGCGCCCGTATCACGTGAATCTGAAACAAGCCCGCCACCCAAACTCTCTCCGCGTCACCGTATGCCTCTTGCTCGGCGCGACCCTTATCGTCGTTTTGGCGGCCAGAATTCGCCTGCTTGGGTTGCCTTTGGAGCGGGACGAGGGCGAGTATGCTTACACGGGCCAACTGCTTTTGCAGGGCATCCCGCCCTATCAGCTGGCCTACAGCATGAAGTTCCCGGGCACCTCCGTTGCCTATGCCCTGTTGATGTCGATCTTTGGCGACTCGATCACCGCCATTCACGGCGGCCTAATCCTAATCAATTTGCTTACTGCAGGATTAATTCTCTTCCTCGGCCGAAATATTTTGGGCGAGCTCGGCGGATCCGCAGCCGCGGCCGCCTATTGTGTTCTATCACTAATGCCTAACGTGCTCGGCTTGGCGGCGCATGCCACTCATTTCGTCGTTACGTTTGCCGTCGCCGGCACTCTTCTTCTGAGCCGCTCATTAGATCGACAATCTAGAACACTAATCTTCGCGAGCGGTAGCCTGTTTGGATTCGCGTTACTGATGAAGCAACCCGGATTGTTCTTTGTCCTTTTTGGCTCGGTCTACCTTTTCAGCCGGGATTGGCGCGCGCAGCTCAATGCTCGCGACATCGTCGTCCGCAACTTAATCTTTCTGAGCAGTGCGAGCGTTCCGTTTTTGGTCAGTTGCTTAGCTTTCTGGAAGGCTGGTGTCTTCGAGAAATTCTGGTTTTGGACGATCAAATACGCGGGCCACTACGGCAGTCAGGTTTCAATCGCCGAGGGGTTTCGGCTTTTTGCCGGACATTTTTGGGGCGCACTAGGAACAGCATGGCCAATCTGGTCTCTCGCGGCGATTGGCGCCATCGTGTGCGTTGTTAAGCCGGCCCTTCGCCCTCGCGCCAGTTTTCTGATAACGTTTGCCTTTTTTTCCGCGCTCGCAGTTTGCCCAGGATTTTATTTTCGCCCGCACTATTTTATTCTGCTTTTGCCAGCGGTTTCCTTGCTAGCCGGAACGGCAGTCATTGGCGCGTTTGAAACTTTCCAGAAGGGTGCACACAAGTTTCGCATCGCGATCCTGCTCCTATTCGCCCTCTGTCTCGCATGGCCGCTGTGGTCAGAAGCCGACTTTTTTTTCGGGCGGCCGCTCGATGAAGCTAACCGAATGGTCAATGGAACAAATCCATTTCCGGAATCGATTAAGATTGGCGAATATTTGCGCGCGCAATCGAGCCCGACAGACACAATCGCCGTGCTGGGCTCCGAACCACAGATCTATTTCTATGCTCAACGGCATTCGGCCACTGGATTTATTTACACCTACGGATTGATGGAGCCGCAGCCTTATGCGCGTCAAATGCAGCAAGAGATGATCCGAGAAATCGAAACGGCGCGCCCGAAATTCCTTATCCTGGTAGTCGCGAACAAGTCATGGCTGGTGGGGCCCGATTCAGATCAAACGATTTTTAGGTGGGCAGACGCTTACTGTGATGCGAACTACGAGGAAGTTGGCCTGATCAATATCTCTGATCAGGGCACTGACTATTACTTTTCAAGCAGGCCAGCGAATGTGACACCGACCGCCGAACACATTCTGATTTACCGACGAAAGGCTTAAGCGATCCGAATGTCGTCGCACGTTTGGGAGAGATTGCGTCCACACTGGCCGTTTACACTGGTGGCGATACTGGGCTTGGCGCTAGTTCTGTCAAATTTAGGAAAGGATTATTTGTGGGCGGATGAAGGAGACACAGCAGTCCTGGCTGCGAACATTATCAAAGGGGGCGTTCCGAAAGCTTGGGATGGCGTCACCTTCCTCGACTCCGATAAAGGAGCGCGCCTGAATCATAATCTTGTCATGGTCACCAGCCCGTGGCTGCAATATTATGTTACCGGTGCTTCCTTCGTCATTTTTGGAAAACACGCATTTTCGGCGCGACTACCCTTCGCGATTGCCGGCTGGCTCACTGTCTTGGTCGCATATCGCCTCATTTTGCAAAGTACTGCCAGCCATTGGGCCGGGTTTTGCACGGCCTCAATACTCGTCAGTTCCGTCCAGTTTCTTCTCTATTGCCGCCAATGCCGCTATTACGCGCTGAGCATGCTGCTGGCGCTTTTGCTGCTTTGGATTTTTCTCCAAATGAAGTCGGGGCGGCACTGCGTCTTGTTTGCTGTCGTCGCAATTCTCTTATTCCACGCTCACCCCATCGGCTCCGTTCCGGTAATCGCTTTGGGCGCTTTAACGATAGCCTATCGCCCATTCTTCTCCCAACGTCGATGGTTTTGGACGGCGGCTCCCGCCATTGCCCTGTTAACATTGCCTTGGATTGCGCTCGCCGGCAGCGGCTACGCAGAAAGCATGGGCAGCGTGCAATCTATCCCGCAGTTTGCCGGACGGATTGTGCAATACATGATTGAATGCGCATCAGTGACACCGCTCCTCGGGGCGACGATTCTCTTGCTATTCCAAAGCGTTCGAAAGCGCTTCGCTAATAAAAAACAAATGTCTACGGAGTCGTCGATTGCTAATGTCACACGGATCGAAAATCAAGGAAGCGCGATAATAATTGTCACGTTCGTAACACTGCTCTTGTACGCAGTTATGATCGCGGCTACGCAGCCAGCTGACTCTCTTTGGCGAATTGGGATTCGCTATACGGCCGCGGTGCTTCCGCTAATGGCAATGACGGCGGGTATCCTCATCACCAGAATTACGGGCGATCGGGCAATTCTTTCTGTTCTGTTAATGTCGGTTTTTGTTTTCACTAAGTTCGCCCAACTGACCCCTTGGATTTTCTGGGGCAAAACCGTGGCCTCCTTTGATGGAAAGGAGGTTATCGAAGCGCATCTGCCATCAAACTTTATCGAGCGCTTCCTGAACACGCGGCAACAATCGATTTTCCTTTCCGATTTGTTCCAAAGTAATTTGGGAACGGTCGCGAACGTCTGCGCCTTTCTGCACGATTATGCCGATGCGGGAGATAAATTAATTACAAATTACGAATGGGAACCGCTCTATTTTCACACTCGCTTGCCCCAGGCCTTAAAAATTTTACCGGATTATCCCATATACCAGGCGGCCAAATTGAAAGGACTTCCGACGTATGTCTTCGAGGTCGATCACGTGCGCTGGGTAATCTGGCGCCCCGTTTGGGAGGGATATCAGGAATATTTTGGCGCCGAAGTGGAGCAGCAAATCGTCGATCGAGGTGGGCGCATCGAACGGGTGGCGGAATTACCAGAGACTCTCTGGGAAAATCGGGAAAATATTCACTTTCGACGCTTTCCGGGTGGACGTTATTTATTTCACGGTCCTGAAACTTTTCCTCCCGCTACTATTTTTCGAGTCGTTTGGCCTGCGCAGCACTAGCTACTGAAAAGCGCCTTGGCGACCGGCTATTGCCATCTACAATCCGCACGAACATGGACGGCTCCGTCGCAATTGCCACGCCTGTTCCGTTGCCATCCTTCTTGAAACACAAAAGCGCGTTTTGGACAGCAATCCTCATCGGCGCGGCGCTCCGGGTTTATTGCGTCGCCTTCACTAACGGCACGGGCGACATGGATGATTGGGAAGACCATGCTCAGCAAGTGCTGAATCGCGGACTGATCGGATACTACCACGCGAACTCGTTTGCGAATCATCCGCCGTTTATCAGCAAAGTTAGCGCTTTGATTTTGCAGATTGCGACCGTAACTCACGTCCCGTTCCGAATTCTTTTCCGCGCACCGTTTGCATTACTGGATGCCGGAAACGCGCTGTTATTGTTCTCGTTGCTCCCGGAAAACCGGTGGCGATTTTTTGCCACCGCTTGTTACTGGCTGAGTCCTACCGCTATTCTTATTTCTGCCTATCACGGCAATACCGACACCGCGGTCGCGTTTTTCCTTTTGCTGACTGTTTGGTTAGCGACAAAAGAACGAATCCTAAGTAGCGGTGCTGCATTCGGCGCAAGCCTTTGGGTCAAACTGCCGGGGATCCTGGCTCTTCCTGCGCTCTTGGCGCTGTTTCGTCGCCGGCGCATCCGCGGCATTTTTCTGCTCGCAGCGGCCATCAGCGCATTTTTAACTTATCTTCCCGCCCTCGTTCAGGATTACAAAATCGTTTTCGCGAACGTTTTTGGATACCGCGGATTGATTTTACAAACTGCGGAGGGCGTTCCGTTGTGGGGTCCGAGCGTCTTACTTTTTTCTACGGTCGTGCCAATCCAGGCTTGGCCGGAAAAATATCTTCGTCCGGTTCTATTCCTTCTCGAGCAGAGCTGGTATATCGCGATCGCCGCCATGTTCCTTCTCTCGTGGCTACGCCGAGATCGTGCGTCTGCTCAAGAGGTGTGCGCAACCATTGGCATGGCCTACGCCGTTCTTTTTGGATTTAGCGACTATTGGGCGTTCCAATATTTTGCCTGGGCTTTGCCCTTTTGGTTCTTCCTTCGCTGGTGGTTCTCCATTCCAGCGGTAGCGCTCACCAGCGCCTACCTCTATTCGTTGCACTGGCTTTTCTCCGGAAATGGCTGGCTACTTGGAAAATGGGATTTTCTGGGACATCCAAATCTACCATTGCTCGTCCTCATTATTCGGAACATAGCCGTATCGTTCTTTTTTGTTAGCGCATGCTTTTTCTTGTTTCGCGCATTTCAGCGCGAGCCAACTTCAACGCGAGCATCGAGCTCACAAGATAGTCCGGACAAATGAAAGGTTCGGATGCGTTGACCACTCTTCGGCGCCACTGGCCGTTCATGCTCGTAGCCATAATCGGGGCGGGCCTCATATTCGCCAATCTTGGCTCCGGCTATTTGTGGGCCGATGAAGGCGATACCGCGGTGCTGGCATCGAACATCCTGAAATTTGGCGTCCCGAGAGCATGGGACGGCGTGACCTTCATGGATTCAGATTTTGGCGCTCGGGTTAATAATGATCTCGTAATGGTAAGCAGTCCGTGGCTGCAGTATTACCTCGCAGCCGCATCATTTTGGCTTTTCGGCGAAAACACGTTTGCCGCCCGCTTGCCATTCGCCTTCGCGGGCTGGTTAACCATTTTGCTCGTCTATCGCCTCATTTGGCAATCGATCGCCGATCGTCGAGCGGCCCTCTGCGGAACGATCTTAACGATCTGTTCGGTGCAGTTTCTTCTTTTTTGCCGCCAATCGCGTTACTACGCCCTCGCGATGCTTTTTACGCTTTTGTTGATCGAGACTTTTTTGCGGATGAAAACACCGCGACAAACCGCACTGTTTGCGTTCGTAGCCATCCTCCTATTCCACACTCATCCAATTGGCATCGTTCCCGTGTTTGCTCTTGGTGCCCTAACGTTAATAGATCGCGGATTTTCGTCGCAGCGAAGAGCGTTTTGGTTGGCTCTGCCGGCGGTCAGCGTTTTAACGGTACCCTGGTTTGCATTAGCGCACACGGGTTACACCGAGAACGCTTCGCTAGTGCCGTCCGTTCGCGATTTTTTTGCGCGCTTAGTTCAATACTTGATCGAGTGCTCATCCGTGGCTCCGCTGATCGGAGTAACGGTTCTGGCTGTGGTCAGCTCGATCGGCCGCTCCCGCATTGATCGACCTAGTGAACAGCGAGCGAGAGAGCTGCTGGTTACAATTCTAGCCGTGAGTGTTTCCTACGCGATCGCCATGGCCGTCACTCAACGAACAGCTGCTTTGTGGGTGACTGGTCTTCGTTATACTTCTGCGGTTATTCCGCTTCTCGCAACCGCGGCGGGTCTTCTCATTGTGAAAGTCAGCCGCGGAAAAAATTCTGTTTTGCTGTCGTTGCTGTTGCTTTTCGCGTTTACGAACTTCGCTCAAATCACACCATGGCTCTTCTGGGCCGACAAAAATCCAGATCCTGAACAGAAAATTGTCGCACCCCACGTTCCAGAAAAGATGATCAATTGCTTCTTGCCCGCCGCCGATCTGCTGTTTCTTCGCGATTTGTTCTGCTCGAATGTTGGGACTGTCGGTAAATGCAGCGAATTCCTTCGCGAAAATGCTCGGGCTAACGATTTACTTGTAACGAATTACGAGTCGGAGCCGCTCTATTTCCACACGCGATTGCCGCAAGGGATGAAAATCATGAGGCAGGATGCGATTTACGAGACTGCGCGACGTCGCGGACTCCCCGAATACGTTTTTGGAGTCGACCACGCTCGCTGGGTTGTTTGGCGTTTCAATTGGGATGATTATTTAGGAATTCGCTGGCCCGACGTTTCAGATCACCTTTTAGCAGAAGGCGCGCAGCTCAACGATGTGGCGGAGATAAAAGAAACCGCCTGGGAAAACCGGGAAAACATTCATTTTCATCGGTTCTCCGGTGACACGTATCTATTTCCACATGACACAAATCTGCAAGCAGCGCACATTTTCCGTGTCGATTGGCCCGCGGTTCCATAGGGTCAGCTCCTAATTTCCGTATCTGATTCCAGGACTAGACGTTTCGGGCTCGGCTGAATATTTAGGCCGAATGCGCCGGGATAAGAAAATTATCCACGCTGTAGCGCCGAACAACACCAGGAGAGGATAACCTTCATGGAGTGCGGTGGGGCCGCGATTACGAAACGCAAGCACATGGACGAGCATATTAACGACCAGCACGGCCAACGCGGAGCCCAGTGCGGCGGTGGCGACAACAAACAAATAAGGCATTGTCCGATGTCGCAGCACATCGCTTGCGGTCCACGCCCAAGTACCCAGCCCGCTGATCACAAGCACGATACAAAGCCAGCGAAAGATCTGTCCGAGCGCTCGTAGCGCTGCCAGTCGGTAATGATCGACACTCGACGGCAATGGGAAATCGAGTTCAGGTGCGTCATCGGAATGCGCAAGTCGCCAGCGAGTGAGATCTCGAAACAAAGCCAACAAATCGGCGGATCCCCAACTATTCGTGGGGTAGGCGCTGAAGCCGGTAAATAGAAAAAACTCGGCAGCATACCCGGGGACAGTTTCCCGCAGTCGCTGCGCATTTTCAGGGCGCCACCGAGGCACCATTGTATTTCGCCGAGGTCGCGCCGGGGCTATCCGACCCTCGTCACACGCGCGGTTGATTTCCAATCCGATGGATCGGTAGAAGTCCAGTGCCTCCCTGGCGGTGTTGCCATGACCCGAAGCGATGACGCAATCCCGCAGGGCCCAGATAAATGAGCCTCCTCCGATTTGAAGTTCTTCACCCGGACGTCCGGTAAGAAAATCGGAATAGTTGGCCCACTCTAATCCGACCGGTCCCTCCAAACACGGTTTTAGTTCCGCAAAAGATGGGCTGACTTGGTAAAGCTTCAGTCGAACGTCGCGAGTGACCGGTACGTAAGGAATTTGTTCGGACGGGACGGGTCTCTGCAACGCACCATAAGCTGATCGAAATTCGCGAGCGCGAAACTCGACCGTGCCAAACCAACCGTAGTAACGGTAATTAAGTGTACAGACCGTGACGAGAATTGCGGCCGCGCAGATGGTGGCGGTGCCGGCCGGCGCGACCAATGGACGAAGCCGTTTCCCCGCGCGCCATGAATTCCAAGCGCTGATTCCAATCAACAACGCGGCCCCGGGCAGAATCCATATCCCTTCCTCGCGTGTCAGATAGAACGCCGCGGCGGCGGTGCCAAGCAATGCCCCCCAAGCGAGTCGAATATATAGGCCAGCAGCCCGCCGAGTTTCCAGCGCACACAATCCGGCGAAGAGCAACAATGTGAGCGGAGTGTAAATATTTTGGCGAACGATATCGAGTTCCACATAACTCATTGGTTGCCACCAGAGCAGAATGAAGGTGCCGAACGCCTGCCAACTCGCATCAAAACAGGGACGCAAGGCTAGTACGAGCAGTATGCACCCGAACAGATAAAAGAGATGTTGTGCGAGCGGCAGGGGCAGGCCGGACAAAAACGCGCCGGCGATGAATAGGGAATACATCGGTCCCTTCATGAGCGTGAACTGGCTGTAAGGGCCCAGCCAGTCGCCCTTGAGCACTTGCTCGGCCAGTGCAAGATAAAGACGATCGTCGAACGACGCATTCGCATGCGCAACGACTGGTTGGGCTGCGACCAGCCACAATTTTAACGCGACCAATATCAGGGCTGTGATTAGCAGTGACGAACAACGTAGTCGCGAAAACAAAGATGAAGCGCTGCTGGACGGCGCCCGCTCAACGGATTTCATTCGCACGTTTTGGTAAGCAATTGAACGGCGGCAGAAAATTTCTCATTAAACTGCACAGCGTAGCGAGACGCTCGCCGCGTGTCGAGCGATGCTCGGTCGCAAATCTGCGCGCTGTTCTTGACCACCATTTCCGATTTCGCTACCAGTCAGACTTCTATTATGAGCGTTCCTCAAACCTCGGTCAGTGTGTTGATCCCGGCCTGTAATGAAGAAGGCGCCCTGGCTAACACGATCGCCGCAATAGAGAAACACCGAGCGGTATTCGGCGAGATGGAAATCATCGTGATCAATGACGGTTCGAGCGATCGCACCGGCGAGGTCGCGCGGACGTTACCGGTCACCTTGATCGAGCATGAAACTAATCGCGGCTATGGAGCCTCTCTCAAGGACGGCCTTCAGCGGGCAAAGGGGGAATATATTTTAATCGCGGATGCCGATGGGACTTATCCTCTGGCGGATATTCCACGCTTGGCCGCAGATATACCGACGTTCGATATGGTGATTGGTGCGCGCACAGGAGATCTGGTCAAAATTCCGTTCCTGCGACGACTGGGTAAATGGATCCTCACACAGCTGGCAGAATACTTAAGCCGACAAAAGATCCCCGACTTGAATTCTGGTTTTCGCATTTTCCGCAAAGACGTGGCGATGCGCTTTTTTGCCATGTACCCCGACGGCTTTTCTTTCACTACAACGATCACCTTGGCGATGCTTACCAACCACTACCGGGTCAAGTTTTTGCCGATCAATTATCACAAGCGCGTAGGAAAATCGTCGATCAATCCGGTCCGCGACTTTCTTAACTTCACGATCCTGATCATTCGGATCTGTGCCTGCTTCAAGCCGCTTTATGTTTTCGTGCCGCCCGCGCTGTTGCTAATCGCTTTGGGCATCCTTAAAGGCGCGATCGACTATAGCCAGCACCATTATCTTGGCGGCCTGTCGATCACCATGACGCTGACCGGCATCCAAACCTTGTTCATCGGTCTACTCGCTGATCTGATCGATCAACGGATGAAGCTCTGAGCTATAATCCGCTACTTGTGCAAGATAAAGGCAGCGAGCTCGTCGCAATTCGAAGACCGGGCACTTCTATCTCCTCGGCGGGCTTGCGACAGTTACGATCGCACTGGCCGTTCGCAATCGTAGCGGTCGTTGGCGCAGTTCTCATATTCACAAATCTCGGCTCAGATTATTTATGGGAAGACGAGGGCGACACCGCGGCGTTGGCCTCAAACATCCTCAAGTTTGGAGTTCCGAAAGCATGGGACGGCGGGGCGTTCCTGGATTCCGACCATGGCGCGCGTCTCAACCGCGACCTCGTCATGGTGACGCATCCATGGATTCAATATTACCTGAGCGCGGCGTCATTCCTCGTTTTCGGCGAAAACACTTTTGCCGCGCGGATTCCCTTCGCGATCGCCGGCTGGATGTCGATCTTATTCGTTTACCTTTTTGTTTGGCGATTGTTCGGAAACAGACTGACTGCATTTTCCGCAGCGGCCCTCCTCGTCTTTTCGGTTCAATTTTTACTCTACGCAAAACAATGCCGCTATTGCGCGCTCAACATGCTTTTAGTCGTCTGGTTATTCTGGACCTTCTTCAAGATGAACTCAGCGCGGGATTGTGTGCTGTTCATTCTCGCATCGGTTTTTCTTTTTCACACGCACCCGTACGGAATCGCGCCGGTGGTCGCGCTTGGCGCACTAAGTCTGATTTACCGGCCTTTTGTGATCCAACGCCGATGGATCCTGTTTGCCACGCCGGCAATCGCACTCTTAACTTTGCCCTGGCTCGCTCTTTCATCCCTTTCCTCCAGTGGATCTGCGCTCAACACGACCGCCGCTCAATCGGCAGGTGAATTTATCGAACGCTGCGCGCAGGCATTTATCGAATCGACTTCGGTCACGCCACTAATCGGAAGTATCATCCTGTTTCTGATCGCGGCGCTATCGATCCGCTGGAAACGAAAAGACACGATCGACCCAGCACCGTCAGATCCCGCTTCAGCCGAGCAGCAGGTTGCGCCACGATTTTTTGAAACGAACGAAACGGCGCTCCTTTTAAGCGCCCTGCTGACAATTGTGTTTTATGGCTTGGCGACAGCCATTACCCAATCGAGCGACAGTCTCTGGCTGGCCGGAATGCGCTACGGTTCGGCTGTGCTGCCATTGGCGGCAATGGTTGCGGCGCTGGCCATTGCTAAAGTTAGCCGGACAAGCGTGCTATTTTCGATTTTGTTGTTGCTTGTTTTTGGACTGACCAAGCTCGCGCAGCTTACGCCTTGGGTGGCCGGGAACCCCAGTGGCCTTATCCATTTCGGCAAATATTCTGTGGGCGCCCATGTTCCTGCAAAAATAGTCGACCGCTTTCTCGGCACGGGGCTGACGGCCTACGTCCGCGATTTGTGGCGCGAAAATCCGGGGACTGTCGCCAAAAGCTGCAAATTTCTGCGCGAAAACGCGAAGCCCGGGGACGTGCTGATTGTGAATTACGGAATGGAGCCTACCTACTTTTATACGCGATTGCCGCAGGCGATGGGCATTCTCAAAGAGTATCCGGTCTATCAAAGAGCGCGAGAGCTCAAGCTTCCCGAGCGTGTCTTCGGCGTCGACCACGTCCGCTGGATCGTCTGGCGCTCAGCGTGGGAAACTGGCCCTGGTTACGCGATCAACGATGTGTTGCGCGAACTCACCGAACGCGGTGGCCGAATCGTCACTGTAATGGAGATGGAGGAAACGGTTTGGGAAAATCGGGAAGACATTCACTTCCACCGTTTTTCGGACGGAACTTATTTGTTTCCGCGAACAGAGACTTTTCCGATGTCTCGCATCGCTCGGGTTGATTGGTAGTAAACGTGCGCTTTCGGCGCTCCAGTCAATGCGCGTCAGTTGATTCCGTTAACTGCGCGGTTCGTCAGGCCCGTTCGGCGAACCGGCCCGGGCTGATGGCCAATTGCTCACGTCAACATACAGCCGAGCCAGCCAGTTTTTCGGTCCGGTCCGCAGGACACCCATGATGGTGACTGCGTAGACAGCCAAATTGAATAGAACCGAACTCCAAATTGCGACCAGCTCGCCGACGTAATAGGTGCGATCAAAACGTGGAGGATGCTCGATGCTAGTCGTGCCGCCGATGGTGTACGGCCAATGCGGCGAATCCATCGGGATATCATGCAGCCAACAGTTGATAAAAACCCCAAGACTGACGCAGACGAATACGTTCCGCCAAACGCGGTTCTGCACCGCAAATGAAGCTAACAGCGGAACCGCCGCAAACAGGTGATGTTCGTGGAGATGTGTGGAGAAGATGAAAAACGAGAAGCTCACCACCGCCGCAACCGCCAAGATCTGTTGCGGCGAAAGGACACGACCCTGCAACTTGTATTGGCGGTAAGCTTTCCAGGATAGAGCCGCATAAGAGAGCACGAAGAAAATTAGACCGATGTGTGTCGGCGTAAGCGGACCGATCCATGGCGCCTCCGAGTAGTACCAGGCGCCAATCAACCACCATAAGTTATGCGCGTTAGACGACGTAAAGGGCATGGCACCGATGTCTGTGAGCACACGCTTGAAAACTTCAACAGCGTCACCATGTCCTAGGAATGGTGAAAAGATCACCACACCCACGAGGAGAGCGGCCGACATCCCAACGGCAGCTCCGCGGACGCCGCAAAACATTACACTGAAAACAAGTAGAAGCGGAAAGTAGGGTAAACCAAGAGGCTTCATCAATGCGGCGAGGGCCAGAAAACCCCAAGCCAAGCCAATCGTTCCGAAGCGACGGCCCCCCGACGATTGAGACGGAGACCAGAATCTCGCGCCGTACGCCATTGTAACAAAACTCGCCAGGATGAAAAAGCTATGGATAGAATCTGGACCGCCCCAGTACGCGGTGAGGAATAGAACCGCCGGATTGAATAGATAAGCAGCTGCAACGACTGCTCTGACGATAATCGGCTTGCCTTCCAAAGACATGCAGCGCCACAACAACCACGCAATCCCTAGGTCGAATATTAAGGGCGGGAGTTTTACAAACGCTGTAAGTGCGACCGGGCCGCCCATGCCGTGCGCTGCCATCATGGAGTAAGCCCAACCGAAGGGCGCTAAGATGTAGGCGTAGAGCGGTGGATAATCCATGCTCGAAGTACGATAGACTTGCGATACTCCGAACTGCGTCACCTTGGAGAGCCAGTCCTTGTACAAATCCAAGTCGAACGTAATGCCCGGGTTCAGCAGCAGCCGCCAACGCAGAAGAAGATACGCCGTCGCCGCAATCAGTAATATCAACGCATTCCGTTTTTGCTTCACGAGACTGAACTATATGGCGCTCACATTGTGCTCTGCCTTCGAGCGACTGCGAGCAATGCGACACCAAATGGCAGTGAAATGCTTTGGAGCAGGCGCAGCTCAAGCGCCATGATTTGCGTAAAAGCTCGTTGTGTGAACGAGGCATGATCGGTTTCAAAATCCCGCCCCATCTTCGACCCGCCGAAAGTTCGAGCGGCTATGGCGAGCGGAAATAGAAATGTTGTCCAGTAGGTTAAGCGCCGAATCCTAAAATTCTGTTTCTCGAGCAACTGTCGAATCCCCCGCTTTCTAAATCGCCGCGCGGTCATGACTGCTTCATCGTGCGCGCTGTGCAGAAATGGAAAAGCCGGAACGTTAATCAGCAGCACCCCTCCAGGTCTAAGAACTCGATGCATCTCCCGGACTGCGCCTTCAACGTCGGTGACCCATTCGTGATAGAGAACGCTGGAACAGATTACCGCGTCGAACGAAGCGTCGGCAAATGGCAACGCGTGAATATCGCCTTGTCGAACATTATTAAGGCCACGCTGACGGCAGAATAAAATCGCCTCTGGCGCCAAATCGATGCCCACATTTTTTTCCGGGTTTCCGAGCTGTTTTAGAATTGCGCCGGTCCCGCAGCCAACATCGAGAACGTTCTTCTTGCGCCAGTCTGGCAACTCGGCGTCTAACGCCTGAAAAATCAGCCGGTGCAAAGCGCCATACCACCAATGCGTCTCCTCGACACGGAACATGGTCGCATATTCGGCTCGTTCCATTGGATGCGCTAAATCAAGCTTGGATTCGCGTACGTGTCAGCCGCAGCTCAGTCGCTATAGGAATCACAAGCCTGAGGGTGAAAGCCATGAACAACATAGTCTGAACGGCTGCGTTCAACCACCGGGGCACTGCCAAGGCCGGTCCACCATAAATCTCGTTACTTGGATACCCCAGCCAGGCGAAAAGCTTCGGATCGTGCAACGTCATATTTGCTACTGATGTCAGTACCAATGCGCCATAGAACCACCACAATTGTCGATCCAACACGGCGGCAATGACCAGCGGCGCGAACATCGCCAGAAGATGGTTCTCGTGGATTTGGGTATTGAGCATAAAAAAGGCGAGCGCTTGATATCCTGCGACAAGAAACAGCGACCTCCGATCCCGCCAAACAAGAGTGAGCGAAAGCATTATCGCCGCGGTAAAAGTCAAGAGTCCGGCCCTCCGAAAGCTCACTAGTCCGATCAAATTTGTGTCACTTTGCCAGCCCCGCCCACCGGTGATGAACCACCAAAGATTATGTGCGTTCGGGGCGACGAAAGGATGATACTGCGTTGTTTGTGCGTACTCTTGGACAACGCTCCCGCCGCTTCCTGCCAGAATAAACGGTGCCGTAATCAACACAGTTGCGACGGCAGCGCCACCAACCAACCGCAGACCGCCACCCTCTCTGACGGCCAGAAGTAAAATCAGAGGAGCAATTGCGATCGCTTGCGGCTTGGTCAATATCGCCGCGGCCAAAGCCGCACCAGCCCAATCGTAACGACGTCGATCCGCCGCAATCACAGACAGCAACATGAACAACACGTGGATCGCGGCGGTCTGTCCCCAGTAGGCCGAATCAAAAATCAGCGCCGGATTGAACAGGTAGGCGCTGGTCGCCAGGAGCGCAGCGTTGAAAGAAACCGAGCCCCGTTTCCACAAAACGCGAAAGATGAATGCGCCGGCCAGCAAGTCCGCGGCCAAACCAGGTAATCGAAGCATAAACCGGAGCATGTCTGGATCGCCCAGTCGCGTGCGGCCGAACAATGGCGAAATCAATTGTTCATACAACCAACCAAGAAACCAAAACGGATAAAGCAGTACCGGCGGATTGTCCGAAGGCGGCGAGTCATTCACCTGCAGATACGCCGAATGGATCCCGTAGCTCACGGTTTTCCAGGCGAGTGCGATATAAGTCGCAATGTCACCTTGTTTCCCATAACTCGCGATATCGCCTTCATACCCGCGTCCAAGGTCAAACGGGATCCGGACAAGTGCGGCGAGCGCGAAAACAATCAGGACACGCAAAGCTTGGTCTCGCGTGAGCGACCCGGATACAACTCGCGCGATCAGCCAAACCAGCGCGGTGATTAGCAGCAACCCGAACGTCACTGTTTGGAGCCACCACGAAGCTTGGGGAGGATCCCAGCTGCGGGCCAGAACAACCAGCAGCCAGCCGGCAACAAGGACCCACGCCCACGTGTTGCGCAGCGGATTTATGAACTCCGCCATTGTCATCGCGCGCGTGGATATCAATCCTGTATTTGACGACATTCGCAGAAGAGCTGCGCAACAGCCCACGAGAACGAGGGTCAAAAGAAATCCCCGCATCGATGGGAGGGCGATACCGTGGGAGCGCGTTAACGAGACCTGTGTAATCCGCACTCCGAGTTCGCGTTCGTCCGGAGATGGTTGGAACGTGGTGGAATCAATCTCCAACAGCAGATCGCCATTGACCCCTAACTGCCACGGCTGGATTTCCAACTCGTAGTCCTGCTCTTGATTTCGCGCGTCGAATTCTGCCAGCACCGCGCCATTCACTCTCATGATCACATGCGCGGGCGGGTCGAACCGGCTTGGCCGTTGGCCGCTGAGATTTAGATCGACGCGCCAGGAAAGATTTCCGCCGCCTAAACCGGGAAGCCACACCCCCGAGCGCGCCTCCGTCCAACGCGCACCGTTCTCGGCTGGATGGAAGTGATCCAGGAATTTGTCGCTACTGTGCGCCGTTACATCGAGTGCGATCTGTCGTTGTGGCTGATAAGCCAAAACGAAAAGCGTGATCAGGATGCAAGGCAGCAGCAGCAATGAGATCGGCGAATGCAACCACCCTCGCGTTTGTTTCGGCAAAATCATTTCCTAAGGGAGACACGGTAGACTCGAAGGTCGCCGTTTTCATAGACCGGGACGTAAACTGTGGAATCGAACCCATCAGGGCGGACAGCCGTCGAATTGGTCACGACAATAACTGACGCGCCAAACGATGATTTAAACCACACCTGATTTCATCGCCCGTTAGTGGGCGATTGATCTTTCGAACCCTCACGCATGCTGTAACGCACGACATATTGCGGGGTACCGGTTTGATCAAGATAAAGCCGGCCGAGATATTCGCCGACCAGCCCGAGAATCATGAGTTGAATGCCTGCAAAAAACACCACGCTGCCCAGAACAGTGGGAATGCCGACTGTCACATTTTTAGTAATCCAAAGCTTGTCGATCAAAATGGCAACCAGCGCAACGATACTGAGACAGGAAGCGAGCAGACCGACATAAACCGAAATACGCAGTGGCTTTATTGAAAAATTAAGAAACATGTTGAGCCACAGCCGCACTAGCCTGCGCAAGGTGTAGCGTGACGGTCCGCTCGCACTGACGCGATGTTCCACCGGAATCTGCCCGATGTTTCGGGTCACGCGATAAATCAAACCATCGGTGTAGGGATACGGACCGCGATATTTGATAATTTCGTTGACCAGAAAACGATTCATGACCTTGAAGCTCGAGAGATAGAGATCCTTCGGTTTATGGAGCATTAACGTCGCGATCCGATCGTTGAAGCGGCTACCAAGATTTCTAAACCAGGAATGTTTCTTCTCGATGTAATGGCCGTAAACTACGTCGTAGTTTTTGCGTTTTAATTCGTCCAACATTCGGACGACTTCCTCGGGCGGATTCTGACTGTCGTCGTCCAGCACCGCGACATAACGGCCGCGCGCCTGGGTGAATCCAGCGAGGACGGCGCTATGCTCGCCGAAATTCCGGCTTAAATGCACAAACGTCACATTTTGCGGAAACTTTTCCGCCAGTTTCACGCACACCCTCTCGCTGTCGTCTTCCGAACCGTCATTGACCAGGACGATCTCGAAGGAGGTCGATCCGAAGATCTTTGCTGTCTGCTCAACTAGCGGACCGATGGTCCGACTGCCGTTGTAGACGGGAATTACCAGCGATAATTCGGGACCGGTCGCCATTGCAGTTCGGTGGATTTGTGGCAATGCTGCCCGATTCTGTCAAAAAAAGCGCGAAAAGTTATAGAAAATCTTTTCACCCGCACCCTACAATTCGCCCGTGCCCTGGGATCCTGACATTTTTACCGGCTCCGACATCCTGGTCACCGGTGGGCTCGGTTTTATCGGTTCCGCCCTCGCCCGGCGCCTGGTCGAGCTCGGCGCAAAGGTGACCCTGGTCGACAGCTTGATTCCAGAATACGGCGGCAACCTTTTTAATATTCACGACATCCGCGATCGCGTGACTGTCGACCTGACCGATGTTCGCGACGCTGCCGCGATGTCTTTGCTCATCAAGAACCGCCAGTTTCTTTTTAACCTGGCCGGCCAAACCAGCCATCTCGACTCGATGACGGATCCGATGACTGATTTGAATATCAACGCCGCGGCCCAGCTTCACATTTTGGAAGCCTGCCGGCTGCACAACCGCGATCTGAAGATTGTTTTCGCCAGCACACGACAGGTCTACGGCCGGCCGGAATATCTGCCGGTCGATGAAAAACACCCGATCGATCCGGTTGACGT
The DNA here is from genome assembly GCA_003220055.1 of Verrucomicrobiota bacterium. Taxonomy (GTDB): domain Bacteria; phylum Verrucomicrobiota; class Verrucomicrobiia; order Chthoniobacterales; family UBA10450; genus AV40. The sequence continues at coordinate 36,069 of QHRF01000002.1, forward strand.
AAACGGTATCAACAAACTCGCGGGCGAGTGGTACCACTTGCTTTACAACGACGTCTATCAGATTCGCGCCTGCGCGTTGCGACTAACCAACACGTATGGACCTGGAATGCGAGTTAAAGACGCGCGCCAAACGTTTCTCGGGATTTGGATCCGCCGGTTAATTGAAGGAAAGCCGATTCAGATCTTCGGCGACGGGAAACAGCGACGAGATTTCAATTTCGTCACCGACGTAGTCGAAGCGCTTCTCGGTGCTGCAGCCGGCGGCGAGGCCGACGGTCAGGTATTTAATCTTGGCCACCACGAGCACATCAGTCTCCGAGAACTGGCATCGTTGTTGGTGGAGATCAGCGGCGGCGGGAACTACGAGCTGGTTCCGTTTCCCGACGAGCGGAAAGCCATCGACATCGGAGATTATTACGCCGACTTTCGTAAGATCGACAAGTTAGTCGGCTGGTCTCCTAAAGTGTCGCTGGACGATGGGTTGAAGCAAACGCTGGAATATTATCGAAAGCATCACGCGCATTACTGGGACTAGACTGACACCGGCGGCTAATCACGGCTGACGATCCCGTTCCAACTCCAGGGCCTTTTCATACTCCTGGGCGGCTCGTTCTGCATCGCCCTTCTGCTTTAACGCCGTGCCCAAATTATAATGCGCGTTGGAATCGTCAGGACGAACCTGCAACGCCTGCAGATAATGGGCGATTGCTCGATCGACCTCTTGCTTGGCCATGAACGCGTTTCCGAGGACGATGTGCGCGTCGGGTTCGTTAGGCTGAATTTTCAAGGCTTCTTCGCAGTGCCGTATCGCTTCATCGGCGTCTCCTTTTTGTAATAAAGCGCTGCCGAGATTGTAGTGCGCTTCGGGATAATCAGGATGCAAACCAAGCGATTGTTGGTACTTCCCGATCGCATCCTCAACGTTGCCGTTTTCAAATTGAATCACCCCGAGATTGTTGTAGGCCATCCAACAACCTGGATTTGTCGCAATGGTCGTTCGCCAGAGCGTTTCCAAATCGTGATACGTCGCGCTTTGTCGCCACGTCAGCACACTCAGGAAACCCAAAATCGCGAAGCATCCGGCGACCACGGGCCACTGCAGGGTCCTGCTCGACCGGCTCAATGTCACGAGGCCGGCCGAAGCAAGCGCGATCGGACCGATGCTGGCTAGGTATTGATAATGGTCCGCTACGAA
>QHRF01000033.1 GCA_003220055.1 Verrucomicrobiota bacterium
GACGAATGATCATTCGCGCAGGCACGGTCGTGACAATGGACGGACCGCCGATCGAGAACGGCGCGGTCGCAGCTTCGGGAGGTCGGATTACGAATGTTGGCAAGTTCTCTGACATCTCAGCGACAAATTCGGGAGAACAGATTGTCGATCTTGGCGAGCAAGCGCTGCTGCCAGGACTGATCAACGCGCACTGTCATCTCGATTACACCTGTTTGCGCGGCAAAATCCCGCCCTCAAAATCGTTTACCGAATGGATCCGGGCAATCAACGCGGAGAAAGCGAACCTTTCGCCGGAAGACTACATTCGCTCGATCAATGATGGTTTTGCCGAAGCAAAGCGCTTCGGAACAATGACGTTAGCGAATCTGACTGGATTTCCAGAATTGATTCGGCGAATCAAATCTCTAGTCCGGACGTGGTGGTTCGCCGAATTGATCGATGTAGGTGATCCGAGTCGCGCGAATGAAGTTGTCGATCTTGCGGTCGAGAAATTGAAATCGGGAGAGCACTGGGGACTTGCTCCGCACGCGCCGTTTACGGCCTCGGCAAATCTTTATCGACGATGCGAAGAAATCGCGCAGCGTGAGAATGTCTTGCTGACGACGCATCTGGCGGAATCGCGCGAGGAAGCGTCGATGTTTCAGGAGGGGAGCGGGCCGCTCTACGATTTCTTAAAAGAAATCGGTCGCAACATGAGCGCCTGCGGTCGCCAAACGCCAGTCGGATATTTTCTTTCAATCGCGGGCAGGGGCGGTTCAGCGAACCGATCCGAGCCGGATGGGCGTTCGCAGGCGATTGAGGTCAATCGCCCCTACCTCGTCGCTCATCTCAACGAAGTTACGGAAAGCGATTTCAATTTGCTGGAGAGACCTGCGAAGAACTTTTCGATCATCCATTGTCCCCGCAGTCACGCTTATTTCGGCCACTCACCGTTTCAGTTTCACAAATTGCGCAAAGGTGGACTCAACATTTGTCTCGGGACAGACAGTTTGGCGAGCAATGAGGATTTAAGTTTGTTCGCGGAGATGCAGGCGTTTCAAAAGAGATTTCCGAATGTTTCGGCTGAGGAAATTGTGAAAATGGTGACAACGAACTCGGCGCGTGCATTGCGTCAGGAAAATTCACTCGGTAAGGTTCGCTCCGGATTCGTGGCTGACTTGATCGCAGTGCCGTGCGCAGGATCGACATCGGCGCTCGAGGAGATCGTCGCGTTCGATCGGCCGGTGAGTTGGTCGATGGTTGGCGGTCAGGTCCAAAATTCGGCCTAACCAAGCAAATTCTCAAAACCGCTTTCTTTTTCTCAAAACTGAAATATTCTCCGCGCTGAGATTTTATGGCCAAGATCGTAATAATCGACGACGAGCCCGCAATGGTGGAAGTCATCGTGACTCTCTGTCGCGAAAAAGGACATCAGGCTTTCCCATTCAATTCTGCGTCGAAGGCGGTCGAGCAGCTCGATAGCATTGCGCCGCAGGTTCTGATCGCAGACATCAAGATGGAAACGATGACCGGGTTCGATGTCCTCCGGCATGTGCGCGAGCATCACCGGCAAACGGCGGTGATTTTGATTACCGCTTACGGAACGGTCGAGACCGCGGTCGAAGCGATGAAGATGGGCGCGTACGATTACGTGACCAAGCCGTTCAAGATCGACGAGCTGCAGCTAACGGTGCAGCGGGCTCTCGATTATCAGGCGGCGCTGCGGGAGAACGTTTATCTCCGCAAAGAACTCAAGAACCGCTACCGCTTCGAAAACATTATCGGCACGAGCGGGAGGATGCACAGCGTTTACAATCTGATCAGCAAAGTCGCTGACACGGACAGCACCGTTCTAATCATAGGCGAAAGCGGGACGGGCAAGGAATTGGTTGCGCGCGGTCTGCATTTCAACAGCAATCGACAGCATCATCCGTTTGTGGCGATCAATTGCAGCGCGTTGCCGGAAAATTTGTTAGAGTCGGAATTGTTTGGTCATAAAAAGGGTTCTTTCACCGGAGCGGTGGCGGACAAACGGGGCCTGTTCGAAGAAGCAAATCTCGGCACAATTTTTCTCGACGAAGTGAATTCGATGGCGCCGGCGTTGCAAACGAAGCTTCTGCGCGTTTTACAGGAACGGGAAGTTCGGCGCGTTGGCGACAACAAAAGTTCACCGGTGAACGTGCGCGTGGTCGGCGCGACCAACGAGCCGCTTCAGCCCAAGCTCAAAGACGGCACATTTCGAGAGGATTTGTATTACCGCCTGGCGGTGATTCCAGTTGAGCTGCCGGCGCTGCGCGAGCGACTCGAAGATGTGCCGTTACTGGTGAATCATTTTCTGCAAAAACAAGCGAGCGCGACGGGGGGCGAGCCGAAAAAGATCGATGCCGAGGCGGTCGATATTTTGTGTCACTACAATTATCCCGGGAACGTGCGCGAGCTGGAGAACGCAATCGAGCGCGCCTGCGCCTTGTGTGAGAACGAGTTGATTTTGTCGAGTGATTTGCCGCCCCACATCGTTAGTCACGCCAAGGGCGACAAACAGGAGCAGGTGCTGGCGAGCATGCCGGTCGGGCACTCGCTCGATGACTTTGTGCAGCAGCAGGAGCGCAATTACATCGAAGCGACTCTGCAACACTGTGACGGCTCGCGCGAAAAAGCCGCCAACATGCTCGGGATCAGCATGGCGACCCTCTATCGCAAGATCGAGCCGAAGAAAAAGTAAACGGCGCGAATTTAGCCGCGATTGGCGAAGATCTTGAGCTGCTCGGCAGCTTGCTGTAACTCGTCAAGCCGTTCCAAAGCAGCTTTCTGTTTGGCCAAGACTTCATCGTTGTCTGCTTTGATCCTTTCGAGCAGTTTGATCGCCTCTGGAATCGACTGGACGTCGGCCGCAGTCGCCGCGGGCTTGGCCGACGTTGCCGTTGCTGCCGAGTTCACAGCTTGAACGATAATCGGGGACGGTGACTGCGCTTGAGCAATCGCACCTAATGATGCGATCACAACCAACAGCACTTTAAGCGGACGGCAGAATGTATTCATTTCAGGGTTTAGACGGTTTGTGCTTGCCGCCGGCACGGCTCATAAAAATTCGGGCAACGCGAATTGTTTCGACCAGATCGGCGATCTTACTATCGATCTTGGTTTGGTTGTCGGCGATCTGTGCCTGTTGCTGCTTAAGCTCGTTGACGGCGCTGACGAGTTGTGTGGGTGCATTCTGCGCTTTGGCGGAGCAGAGGGTCGCCGCGAAAATCGCGAGCAACAATAGGGTGACGGTAAAATTCTTCCTCATTGCGATCGCCCTGCAAAAATCCGCGCCACCCGAACCGTTTCCCCAATCTCGGCTAGTTTTGTCTCGATCTTCTTCTGATTCTCGGCCATTTGCGCCTGCTGTGTCTGGACTTCTTTGATCAGTGCCAGAAGTCTCTGTTCCTGGTTCGCGTCCGGCGTTTGCGCGCCGCTAAATGACATGACCATCAGCGTAGCGGGTAGTAAAAGCGCGAGGAGAATGCGTTTCATTCGGAAGTGATCGACCGCTCAACTAGGTAGCAAGTCGTGTTCCCGGGATAACTCTTCAGCGTGAAATTACCGGCCACGCGAGGGAGGCGGCCCGTAACCTGCTTGCCTGTCGCTCGCCTGACAGTAAACTCCACGTATGGCCGGCCCTGGGATGCATCAAACGCAGAATCTTTCTCTGCAGCAGGTCCTTGCCCCGCAACTTCAACAAAGCCTGCTCATCCTGCAGGCGCCATTGTTAGAACTCCGCAATCTCGTTCAACAGGAAATGGAAACCAATCCGGTGTTGGAAGAATTGCCGGATGCGCCGAATCCGGACGCGCCAGCTGAATCGGAGACGCCGCCCGCGGACGACAATTTCAAGGAGGAATTCGATAAGCTGGCGAAGCTTGATGAAGAATGGCGCGATTACATGGCACAATCGAGCAGCTACAGCGGCCGCTCGCAGGAAGCGGAAGAAAAACGCCAGTTCTTTTTCGATTCCATCCCGACGCAGGAAACGCTGCAACAGCATTTGATGGGACAGCTCAATCAGAACGCGCTCGACGCGGACGATCGCAAAACGGCCGAGCTGATCATTGGCAACATCGACGACAACGGATTTTTACAGACTACGCCCGAGGAAATGGCACTGAACACCGGAATACCACAGGAAGATTTCGAAAACATGCTGACGCTCATCCAGAGTTTCCATCCGCCGGGAGTGGGCGCGCGTGATCTACGCGAATGTTTGCTCATCCAGCTGAAGCGCGAAGGAAGACAAAGCAGTTTGGAGTATAAGATCGTGGCCGACCACATGCAGGATTTGGGCAAGCGACGTTTTCCGGAAATTGCGCGCCGGATCGGGATCAGCGTCGAGCAAGTGCAAAAGTGCGCCAATAACATCGCCCAGCTCGACCCGCGACCGGGTGCCATTTTTGCCGAGGCGCCGCAAAATTATGTCCTGCCGGATGTGACTGTCGAAAAAATTAACGGCACTTACCAGGTTATCTTAAATGGCGAACAGATCCCGCATCTTCGCATCAGCAACACTTACAAAGACATCATGGCGCAGGATGGCAACGGAAGCGAAGTGAAGGACTACATTCGCGACAAGATCCGGAGCGGAAAATTTTTGATCAAATCGATTCACCAGCGCCAGCAGACAATTTCCAACATTGCGCACGAGATCGTGAAACGGCAGCGGGACTTCTTCGACAAGGGATCGGCGTTTTTGAAACCGATGACAATGGTTCAGATCGCAGACGCGGTCGGAGTGCACGAGACGACGGTGAGTCGCGCCATTTCCGGCAAATACATGTCCACGCCGCAGGGCGTGTTCGAGATGAAATATTTTTTCACTCCCGGTTACCAAACGGCTACCGGCGAATCGATGAGCAACACCAGCGTGAAAGAGGCGATCCTCGATCTCGTCAAGAAGGAAGAAGGTAATGCACCGTTAAGTGACAAGGAAATTGTTGAGATCTTGAGCAAGCGGGGAATTCCGATTGCGCGGCGCACCGTCGCCAAGTATCGAACCGAGCTCAACATTCTGCCGAGCAACATGCGGCGACGGTATTGATTCTCAGTCTTCACTCATTGTTGTAGCGGCGTTTGTATCAAACGCCGAATTAAACAGACAGGCGCTTGGCACAAGCGCCTCTACAACAATTTCTGTGTTTTTATCCGTGTGAGTCTGTGGCTAAATCAAAGGTGCCATGAATCCGTCAGTTCGCGCCCACGTCCTTGCAGAGTGGCGCGGCCTGCCCGAAAAACGTATCCTGCAGAACCGCTGGGCTGAGCCCGCCGATCTCTTGCCGAAGTTGATGCAACGGCTCGGACTAAGAGAGCGATTGCATGAAACCGAAGTGCTCGAAGCGTGGAGCAGAATCGTTGGTGACTTCATCGCCGCGCATTCATCACCAGTCGCCTTACGCGAAGGCATTCTTTACGTGCGCGTGCTCCAACCAGCGCTCCATTATGAGCTTGAACAGGTTTCAAAGATCGAGATCCTGCGGAAATTGAAGCAACGCTTCGGCGGGAAAGTCATCCGCGACGTGCGATTTCGAGTTGGTTGAGAGTATCAACTCGTCATTCTAGCTTTTATAACGGCCTAACGAGAAAAATTCTTTTTTCGTTGACCGATTTTCACAAAACCGCTACACCGGCAAGCTATGAAGAAATTTACCTTAACCGTTGCGCTCTTTTGCGCCTGCTCTGCTTTAGCCTATGCCGGTTCGGGACCGTTGCCCTCGAAGGAAATTGCTCCAGCGCCGCCGCCGCCAACTTCGTGTTTCGAAGGCTGGTATTTCGGCATTCATGGAGGCGGGATTTTGGGAAAGCTCGATGAAGAAACCTTTGCCTTTGAACAAACAATATCGCCGGCCTCGGGTGAACTGCCCGGTGTCGTCGACACAGTCTTTGACCGGTCCGGGAAGAATGACGAG
>QHRF01000003.1 GCA_003220055.1 Verrucomicrobiota bacterium
ATTCGTGCAGGTCGGAACTTACCCGACAAGGAATTTCGCTACCTTAGGACCGTTATAGTTACGGCCGACATTCACGGGGACTTCGGTTCAACGCTTCGCCCCGCTTGCGCGAGGCTGACGTCTTGCCATAATCTTTCCGCATTGGTCACGTGTCACACCCTATACGTCGTCTTCACGACTTGGCAGAGTGCTGTGTTTTTGTTAAACAGTCGGTTGACCCATTTCACTGCGACCCCGCACCATTTTAGCGACTAAGATTCGCTCCAGGAATCTTTGATTCGCTGCTTGAGTTGTCTTACTGCATTGCCGTGATCCTTCAGACGACGTTCTCGCCGTCTCGCATCGCTTTCCGATTGGTATGCTTCGTAATAAACGAGCCTCCAACCGGGATGCGCACTCCGTTCATGCTCAGCCATCCTTCGTTTCGGATTATTACTGAATCCGATGTAGATGTCCGAGCCATCCGGACTTTGCAATACATAGATATAACTCATGTTTTAATCACCAAAATGGTGCGGGGCACCCCTTCTTCCGAAGTTACGGGGCTAGATTGCCGAGTTCCTTAACGAGGTTTCACTCACGCGCCTTGGCACAATTATGCCCACCCACCTGTGTCGGATTACGGTACGGGCAACCGTGGGAACATTTAATTGTTTTTCTTGATACAAGTTTTAACAGATCCGCTTCAGCCGAGGCCTCCACGTCCTTGCTCTTGCGAGCAGACCGTCACTTTCAACCGACGGCCTGTCTCTACTCATATGTCACAACTAAACTTAACCACAGCCGGTGCAGGAATATTAAACCTGCTGTCCATCGTCTACGCCCTTCGGCCTCGACTTAGGTCCCGACTAACCCTGGGAGGACGAGCCTTCCCCAGGAAACCTTGGGTTTACGGCGGACAGGAATTTAACCTGTCTTATCGCTACTCATGTCTGCATTCTCACTTCTTAACGCTCCACCGCAATTTCCATCACGGCTTCGATGCATTAAGAACGCTCCCCTACCAATCCGTCCTGGCGAACCAGAACGTCTTCCAGAGCTTCGGTATACCGCTTATCGCCAATCATTATCGGCGCGAGATCGCTCGATGAGTCAGCTATTACGCACTGTTTAAATGATGGCTGCCTCTAAGCCAACATCCTCACTGTCTGTGCAACCTCACATCCTTTCCACTGAACGGTATTTGGGCACCTTAGCTGCTGGTCTGGCATGTTTGCCTCTCGCGGACGAAGCTTATCCCTCGCCCACTGACTCCCGTGTTACACCCTGCGGCATTCGGAGTTTGATTGAGTTCGGTACCCTGGTATGGGTCCTAGTTCATCCAGTGCTCTACCTCCGCAGGTCAGCACACGAGGCTAGCCCTCAAGCTATTTCGGGGAGAACCAGCTATCACGGGGTTTGATTAGTCTTTCGCTCCTACCCACAAGTCATCCGAGAAATTTTCAACTTTCACCGGTTCGGACCTTCACACGGTTTTACCCGCGCTTCATCCTGCTCATGGGTAGATCACCTCCGCTTCGGGTCTACTACCAGCGACTAGGTTCGCCCATTTCGGACTCGCTTTCGCTTCGCCTCCAGCGCAGAACGCCTTAGGCTCGCCACTGATAATAACTCGCAGACTCATTAAGCAAAAGGCACGCCATCACCGGTTGCCCGGCTTTGACACCTTGTAAGCACATCATTTCAGGTACTATTTCACTCCGCTCACAGCGGTTCTTTTCACCTTTCCCTCGCGGTACTTGTTCACTATCGGTCGCCAATTAGTATTTAGGCTTACGCCGTGGTCGGCGCAGTTTCATACGAAGTTTCACGTGCATCGTATTACTCAGGAAATCCCTAGGCGTGCTCCAGTTTTCGGTTACGGGCCTTTCACCCTCTCTGGCGCAGCTTTCCAGAAGCTTCACCTAACCTTTGCACTACCACATCGGGCTCCTACAACCCCGATCGATAAATCGATCGGTTTAGCCTGTTCCGCTTTCGCTCGCCACTACTTACGGAATCTCTTTCGATTTCTATTCCTCCGGTTACTGAGATGTTTCACTTCACCGGGTGTCGCGATGCTTCTGCTATGAATTCACAGAAGCTCGAGCAAGTGTTACCTCGCTCAGGTTATCCCATTCGGAAATCTACGGGTCAAAGCGTGTTTGCCGCTCTCCGTAGCTTATCGCAGCTTACCACGTCCTTCATCGCCTATTGGCACCAAGGCATCCATGATGCGCTCTTTGTAGCTTGATCAATCTGTTCAGCCCCGCATGCGCGGGACCGAGATTTGTATGATAACTGAAACTCTCCGGCTGAAGATCTTAACCTTCAGCCGCTTTGATTTCAGACTCAGCTCTTAAAGTTGTACTTTCTTACTACCCTGTATGTAGATGTCAAAGAACCAGCCCCCCGAACTTCTTCGGGGTAAACATTCACGTCCATTTCAGATCACAAAAAAACTCAATCTCGCGCCCGATCGCCCCTCCTAAGCTAAAGCTACGGCGGGCAAGCGGGACAAAATTGAGTCCAATTTGCAGTCCCAAATGTACGTAGAACGAACTCCTTGATTAGAGGAATCCCGCTTCCAGCGGGATTACAAAACTAGCCCAGATTGAGCCGCCGTCAACGTTGGTTTTGTTAATTTCTGGCGAGAAATGTTTACCCCGCATGCAGCCATTTTCAAGGGACTTACGCGGGCATTCTCTGGGGGAACGACTTCATCCCAACGGAGGCATCATCTGGAATGGCGAGACCGACATACAATTTGCGCGGTTGCAGCGGGAACGTTTAGCATGCGGACATGCAACGCACTGACGGCCGTGCAGCTGATCAAGTCCGCGACGTGAGTTTCGAACTAAACATTGCGCCGCACGCAAGCGGTTCGGTGTTGGTGGCGATGGGCAATACCCGCGTGATCTGCGGCGTCATGATCGAAGAAGTCGTGCCGCGCTGGATGAAAGAGCAAAACGTGACCGGCGGCTGGCTGACGTCCGAATATTCCATGCTGCCTTATTCAACGACGACGCGTAAACCGCGCGACATCATGAAAGGCCGGCTCGATGGCCGCAGCACAGAAATTCAGAGATTGATCGGACGATCGTTGCGCGCGGTTGTCGACCTTGAAAAACTCGGCGCGCGCACAATGTGGGTCGATTGCGATGTGTTGCAGGCCGACGGTGGAACGCGAACAGCCGCGATCACAGGCGCGAGCCTGGCCGTTACGATCGCGTGCCGAAAATTGGCGAAGGAAAAAAAACTCGATGCGCCGCCGATCAAGAAATTAGTGGCGGCTGTTAGCGCCGGCATTCTTGATGGAAACGCGATTGTCGATCTTAATTACGAAGAAGACAAAGCCGTGACGGTCGATTTCAATCTGGTCGCGACTGAAGATGGCGATTTCGTCGAGGTGCAAGGTTCGGGCGAGGAAGCCATCTTCGCGCAGTCCCAGCTCGACGAGATGCTGGTGCTCGCGCGCAAAGGTATTGCCGATTTGATTTCGGCGCAGCGCGCGGTGCTGGCGCGGATCATGGTTTCACCTCCGGAAAGCTAGCTGATAGTTGATGGACCGCTTCGTCCAGCAGCTGCCGGCCTTGCTTTAGTTGAGAGTTGGACGTTGGGCGTTCGGCGTTTTCTAATTATTTGCTCGCTGGCATTCGATGAGCTAACGAAGCGGCACCGAATGAAAAAGGCGCTCATTACCGGGATCACTGGTCAGGACGGAAGTTATCTCGCCGATCTTTTGCTGGAAAAGGGCTATGAAGTCCACGGCATCATTCGCCGCGCCAGTACGTTCAACACTTCGCGAATTGATCATCTTTATGCCGATCCGCACATCAACGGCGTGCGAATGTTCCTGCACTACGGCGACCTGGCGGACTCAGTGAACCTGGTAAAGCTGCTTTATGAATTGAAGCCGGAGGAGATTTACCATCTCGGTGCGCAAAGCCACGTCCGAGTGAGTTTCGACATTCCGGAATACACATCCGATGTCACCGGCGTCGGCACGATTCGCATTCTCGAAGCGATCCGCGAAGCGGGATTGCGTTCGCGTTTTTATCAAGCTTCAAGCAGCGAAATGTTCGGCAAGGCCCAAATGGTTCCGCAGAATGAAAAAACGCCGTTCTGGCCGCGCAGTCCGTACGGCGTGGCAAAAGTTTTTTCGTATTGGGCGACCGTAAACTATCGCGAGAGCTACAACCTTCACGCGAGCAACGGAATCCTGTTCAATCACGAGAGTCCGCGTCGCGGCGAAACTTTTGTTACCCGAAAGATCTCGCGCGCGGTCGCCGCGATCAAGCAGGGTCTGCAAAAGGAATTATTTCTTGGAAATCTGGAAGCGAAACGCGACTGGGGTTACGCGCCGGAGTACGTCGAAGCGATGTGGCGAATCTTGCAGCAGGACGCAGGTGACGACTTCGTCATTGCCACCGGCGAAACCCACACGGTTCGCGAGTTCGCAGAAGCCGCATTCGCGCATGTCGATCTTGATTGGAAAAAGTACGTGAAACACGATCCGCGCTACGAGCGTCCAGCTGAAGTCGACCTGCTGATCGGGGACGCGAGCAAGGCAAAGAAGGTTCTCGGTTGGGAACCGAAAGTGCGATTCAAAGATCTGGTTCGCATCATGGTCGATGCGGACATGGAATTGCTCTCGCGCGAAACGCCGCGAAAACATCTCGGCAAGCTGCCCTGATTGCCACCGAGACGGCGGCCGCTACCGGCCTAACGAATTACGCCGAGAGCGTGATTGGTCTCCGCCATTTGACTGGCGGAATTCAGCTCAGGGATAACGGCGACTAACGGAGATTGAATAATCGAAACTTCCGCACCCGGACCCACCTGACTGTAAAGATTGATGATGTCGACCGAGCGCATGCGAATGCAGCCGTAACTTGCCGGCCGGCCAATGTTCCGTTCTTCCGGAGTTCCGTGAATATAAATATCGCGACGAAACGCGTTCGCGTTTTGAGCTTCTTGTCCGCGCAGCCAGATGATTCGCGTCACGATCGGGTCGCGCCCGGGCGCGTCCACCGGAATTATTTCGCCGGTCCGGCGGCGATCTTTGAAAACCGTTCCAGCCGGAGCGCCGTCGCCAATTTTGTCCGCGATCTCCAATTCACCCAAAGGCGTACCGTAACTTCCAGGCCGATCGCTCAATCCGAATTTGGAAGTCGAAATCGGATAAGTGGCGACGAGGTTGCCTTTTTGGAGCAGCGCCAGCTTTTGATCGCGGACACTGACGACGATGTGGTGCTCAGTGTCGCGAGGCGCAGCGCAAGAAGTGAGGATGAGTGCGGTGCCGAACGCGAATCCGTACTGGACAACGATCTTGAATTTTCCCATGTCGATCTTACCCGCGCTCAAATCGGAAGAATTCTTCCGCGGTTGCCGTTGTTGCGCCAGCGATTTCTTCCAAGGAAACGCCGCGCGCGCGCGCGATCTCTTCCGCGACCAGCCGCGTGTATGCGGGTTCGCACCGTTTTCCGCGAAACGGGACCGGCGCAAGATATGGGCAATCGGTTTCGACCATGAATTTATCGAGCGGCACCTGAGCGGCGACTTCGCGAACTTGTCTACCGTTTTTGAAGGTGACGATTCCGGTAAAAGAAACGAGATGCCCGAGATCGATGACTTCGTTCGCTTGATCGAGCGCTCCGCCAAAACAATGAAAGACGCCGCTGACCTGCCGGCCATAATCTCGCAAAATCTCGAGCGTGTTCTCCCAGGCGTCGCGTTGATGGATCACAACATTGAGGCGCAACGCCACGGCGAGATCGAGCAGTTGCTCAAATAACTCGGCCTGTTTCGATTTGTAAGCGCCGTCTTCAATTCGTGCTTCGACTTGTTCTTCAGTTTCACTTTGAAGCGCGTTGAAAACCTGGACGTGTTTCTGTTTCGCGGCTTCCACGCTGGGCAGATGATGATAATCAAGACCGATTTCACCGATCGCCACAACCCGCGAATTTTTCGCGAGCTCGCGCAACGGCGTGATCACATCCTCTGGTGCTTCGTGCGCGCAGGTCGGATGAACTCCGATCACGGCGAAAACATTCGGATACTTTTCAGCAAGCTCGATCGCGCGCCGGCTGCTTTCGATGGAAGTGCCAATGGTGATGATGCGCGTAACTCCGGCGTCGGTTGCGCGACGAAGCACGTCATCGAAATCGTTTGCGAAATCGGGATAATCCAGATGTGCGTGAGTTTCGATCAGCATTTCCAGATTAGACCGACTCAACCCTATTCGATGAGCTCGAGTATTTTTTTGTATCGCGGATGGCTTCGGAGGGGGTCCAGGTCGGAGTCGTGTATGATCCAACCCGATTTAAGCTCATGACCCGCGTGTGGGAGCAAACGTTCCAATAAATCGAAAGCCGGCTCTATGTCGCCAAGGAGAGAGTAGACGCAAACGGCATTGTACTGAGTGAGAACATCGTCAGGGTCGATGGCCAACGCTCTCGATACCCATTCCTTGGCACGATCCGTCTCGCCAAGGGCAACGAGAGCGCCAGCCCCGAGGTAAGCCGGCCTCGGATTTTCAGGGTGAAGAGTCAGTTCACGTTCTGCTCTTTCGATGCCTCTTCGTGCGGCTCTCTCTTTATCCCGATCGCGGCCAAGTGACCGATAGACCGGAATTAACAGGCACGAAGATTGGTAGTCGTCCGGCTTGATTTCTGCCGCACGCTCGAAAAGCGCGGCTGCCCGATCGAGCTTGCCCTGCGTGATGCAGGCCCGGGCATAAAAGAAATGACCCTCGAACGAATTGGGATCGAGCGCGATGGCCTTTTCGAATTCTGCAATTGCTTCGTCGTATCGCTTCCCAAGCGAAAGCGCGAGCCCTCGCGAGGCGTGCGCTTCGGCGAGGCCGTTTTCCAGAGCCAGCGCCTTCGCGCTCGTGGCGAGAATACTGTCAATGCCAACATCCAAATGGTAGATCAGGGATAGGAAAGAATCGCAGTCGGCGATGCCCGCGTAGGCGCGTGCATAGAGCGGGTCCAACTCCACCGCCTTGGCGAACATCCGCCGCGCTAACTGATAGTTGGACTTCGAGTGCCGGTGCAGGAACTGTCGACCTCTCAGATAGTAAGTATAAGCTTCTACGCTGTCCGTCGGCGTCTCCCCGATGTCCTTTTTCTCTTGCGGCAGCAGCCTGACCTTTAGCTGCTCGACAATCGCGTGAGTAATTTCGTCCTGAATGGCGAAGATATCTGTCAGGTCGCGATCATAGCGGTCGGCCCAAACGTGGCCGCCGTCGTTAGCGTTGATTAGCTGTCCGGTAACCCGCACGCGCGATCCCGCCTTTCGAACGCTTCCTTCCAAGATAAAGGTGACGCCAAGCTCGTGACCTACCTGCTGCACCTTTATCGGTTTACCTTTGTAAATAAACGCCGTGTTACGGGCGACAACGAAAAGGCCGGAGACCTTCGACAGGTCGGTGATGATGTCCTCGGTGATGCCGTCACTGAAATATTCCTGTTCCGGGTCGCCGCTCATATTGTTGAATGGAAGCACGGCAATCGATGGTCGTTCCAATTGTTCCCGTTGTGCCGGCACTGCGTCCTTCGTATCTCGAGCGGCGGGCTTGTTCAGCGCCACGCTGTAAACGCGAATTGGTCGCTCAATGTTCTTGAGGTTTTGCTCGCCCATGTCCTCGAAAGCAAGATCCAGTCGATCGCCTACATGATCGCGCACGGAACCGGAGATCATGATTCCACCGGGCTTGGCAATGCTTTCTAACCGGGCCGCGACGTTAACACCGTCGCCAAAAATATCCTCGCCCTCGACAATCACGTCGCCAAGATTGACGCCGATGCGAAATTGGATGCGGCGATCCCCCGGCACATCTGCGTTCCGATCACGCATTCCGCGCTGAACCTCGGTGGCGCAAGCGACCGCGTTCACCACGCTCGGGAACTCCACCAGCATTCCATCGCCCGTCTGTTTGACGATTCGTCCGTGGTGCTCCGCAATCTTACCATCGATAAAGTCGGTCTGAAGCGCTTTGATCGCGGCAAGCGTGCCGGCCTCGTTCGTGCCCATTAGACGGCTATAGCCCACTACGTCAGCAGCAAGAATGGCGGTCAAGCGGCGTTCCATATCGGGTCAGAGAATCATGCAATCGATCACCATTCTATTATGGTGCCGGCCCAGGTCAGGCCGCCACCGAAAACTACCATCAATACATAATCGCCATGTTTGATACGGCCGCTGCGATTTGCTTCGTCCAAAGCGATGGCGACAGCCGCGGCAGACGTGTTTCCGTACTTGTCCAGATTCACGTAAAATCGCTCGAGCGGAATTTTCAATCGGTCGGCGATGGCTTCGATGATGCGCAAGTTGGCTTGATGTGGAATGACGCAGGCGATGTCGTCCGCTGTCAGGCCCGTGTCCGCTAAAACTTTTCTGGAAGCGTTCACCATCGCGGTGACGGCTTGCTTGTAAACTTCTTTGCCGGTCATATGAATCGTCGCCAGATTCATATCGACATTGTCGCGCGTGATTGGGCAGCGCGAGCCGCCGCCCGGCATAAACAAAATATCGGTGAATTGACCGTCACTGCCGATATGCGTGCTGATAACGCCGTGCGCGCGACCCCGATGTTGCAGCACCGCTGCGCCGGCGCCGTCGCCGAATAAAACGCAGGTGTTACGATCGGTCCAATTTGTGATGGACGTTAACTTTTCGGCGCCGATCACCAACACGGTATCGTGCGTGTGCGAAGTGATGAACTGCTGTGCGATTTCGATTCCAAAAAGGAAACCGGCGCAGGCGGCGGAGACGTCGAGACAGGCCGCATTCTTCGCACCGATTTTCTTTTGCACGAAACAGGCCGTCGCCGGGAACAGCATGTCTGGAGTCGCGGTCGCAACCAGAATAAGATCGACATCTTCGGGTTTAACTTTTGCCTGTTCGAGAGCGTTGAGGGCAGCCTTGCTCGCCATGTCGCTGGTGGTTTCATCTTTTGCGGCAACGCGACGCTCTTTGATTCCGGTGCGGACGGTGATCCATTCGTCGCTCGTGTCGACTATTTTGGTAAGGTCGGCATTCGTCAGGCGCTTTTCCGGCGTATAACTGCCGGTGCCGACAATCGAAACAGTCCGGCGCGTTTTACCGGAGTGCGGCCGCGGGTTCGAGCGAGGCTGTCGTTTCATGATAACGGCGAATCTCCTCGACGATATGCGGGTTGAGTTGATGTTCAATCGACTCGGCCGCCACCCGGAGGGCGTTCTTGATCGCGAGCGGGGTGCTCGCGCCGTGCGCAATGATACAAATGCCGTTCACTCCGAGAAGCGGACTGCCGCCGTAGTACTCGTAGTTTGTTTTGTCTTTGATCGTGAGAAACGCGTGCTTGGCCAGAAATGCGCCGGCCTTGCGTCTGGTTGAACGCGTTAATTCGGCTTTTAACCATTTGAAGATCGCGACCGCGATCGATTCGCACGTTTTCAAGATCACGTTGCCGACGAATCCGTCGCAGACCACGACTTCCACCGGGTCTTCGAAAAGATGGCGGCCCTCAATGTTGCCCCGGAAGTTGAGTGAAGTTTTCTTCAACATCTTGAAAACTTCCTTGGTCTTTTCAGTTCCTTTCACGTCCTCCTCACCGAGCGAAATCAAACCGACCCTCGGACTTTTGTATCCAAGGACATGGCGCGAATAAACCGAGCCCATGATCGCATACTGCAAAAGATGTTCCGGACGCGCGTCGATGTTGGCGCCGGCGTCCACTAAAACGAAGACGTTAAATTGGGTGGGAAGGACCGCCGCGATTCCGGGGCGATCCACTCCTTCGAGGGTGCGCAGTTTGATCATGCTCGCCGCAACGGCGGCCCCGGTATGTCCTGCACTCACGATTGCATCCGCTTCGCCGTATTTTACCAGATCGACAGCGCGACTTACGGACGAGTCTTTCTTGCGCCGCACGGCCGACCAGGCTCTGTCGCTCATGTCCACGACTTGAGTCGCATGCACGATGGCGATTCGGCGGTCGTTGCATTTGTGTTTCTTGAGCTCTGCTTCGATCTGCTTCGTGTCGCCTACCAGGAAAAGTTTTTTGATGTGCCGATACTCGCGCAGCGCCATGACCGCTCCAGCGACAAGATTAGGCGGACCGAAATCGCCGCCCATTGCATCCAAGGCGATCTTCATCGGATACAAATTTTGCGAGCTTTAGCCGCTCTTTGCAAAATTAAATTTGAGTCGCGCGCCAGACGCGCGTCCTATCCTTTGCCTTCGACCGTCAGGACCTGGCGACCTTTATAATAGCCGCAGGAAGGGCAAACAGTATGACCAGCGACGGTGCTTCCACATTGTGGGCATTTGCTAAATTGCGGCCGATGCCAGCGGTTGGCCGCTTTTCGCGTGCGCAGCCGCATCTTGGATGTTTTGCGTTTCGGGACTCCCATGGCAGGCGGGTATGAAAGCACGAAATCCCGAAGATACAATGACGTTGTGGCCGCTGTCCTCAGCCGCAGAATTTTTTGGGTGCTCGACGTCTGCCACCACAGACGGCGGGAGCTACGCCTCACTTGCGTACCTTTAATTTATCGAGCGCTTCCCAATCGTGCTCGCGTTTCGCCTCGCTTTCACTTGCGATCTTGAGCGTCACGGCCGCCGCTTTACACACGCGTCCACCTTCCCGGTCGCAGCGCGGGTGAGCCGGCAGGTTCAGCAAAATGTCTTCCCGCATGAATGGTCCAAGGTCGACCGTCTCCGGGCCATGAAGTTCCGTGTGCAGTGCAAACGCCGGAACTTTGATGTCGTGCGCAAATTTCTCCAGGCACGCGACGCAGGTCAGTTCGACGGGCTGTTTGAGCGAGCCGTTTGCCCAGAGCGAGCCTTCCGAAACGCCGATGTCGATCTTGTATTGCA
Source organism: Verrucomicrobiota bacterium (assembly GCA_003220055.1). Taxonomy (GTDB): domain Bacteria; phylum Verrucomicrobiota; class Verrucomicrobiia; order Chthoniobacterales; family UBA10450; genus AV40. Next base: position 10,849 of record QHRF01000003.1, read on the forward strand.
TCGGTCCCACGCAGCGCACCTCTTCCGCTTCCAGCTCCGGAATCAGGCAATCTTCTTCGCCTTCAAGGTGCAATCCCTCGGGCGGAATTTGTTTGAGATGAACTTTCACTTGCGAATCCTTCGCAGTTTATCCTTTAAATTTCTTCCGGAGCGCGCTGGCGACCAGACTCGGAACGAATTTCGAGACGTCGCCGCCGAGTCGCCCGATTTCCTTGACCAATCGAGAACTCAAATAAGTGTATTCCTCTTTAGGCATCAGGAAGATCGTTTCCACGTTGCCCTCGAGCTTTCGGTTCATCAACGCCATCTGAAATTCGAATTCGAAATCCGAGACCGCGCGAAGCCCGCGAATGACCGCGTTCGCTTTTTGGCGAAGTGCAAATTCGACCAGCAGGCCATCGAACTGCGCGATCCGGACGTTGTCCATCTTGCCCACAGTTTGCTGCAGTAGATCGAGTCGCTCCTTCAGCGAAAAGAGCGCCTGCTTCTGATCGTTGTTCGCCACGGCCACGATGACTTCATCAAAAAGTTTTCGGGCGCGCTCGACCACGTCGAGATGGCCGTTGGTGACCGGATCGAAGCTACCCGGATAGATCGCGCGTTTCATTTCAGCCGAAATTCAATCATCAAACCACAAAATCAAATCCGTTGGCCCGGACGGATTCCTCGTGGCGAACATTTAATGCATTCATTTGCCGAACGATGCGTAAAGCCGGACATTGCTGTCCCGGCTCATGATGAATCCGTCCACCTACAAGAAGGTTGCCGTGGCCAGCACATTCTCGCCGCGCTTTGAGCAAGTGCTTTCCGAGGCGGGAAGAATCCGGGAGCGTTTCGGCGCAGATTTGAGTTTGATCTACATCGGACAACGGAACGATGAGACAGCGAAGAAGTTCCAAGAGATACTTGGGCGTCTACAATTGCCGGGCGATTCGCCGGTTCATTATGGTCAGGGCGATCCGGCGGATGGAATCTTGCGGGCAATCGCCGACAACGATGTCGATCTTATCGTGGCCGGCGCGCTGGAGAAAGAGAGTGCACTCCATCCATTTCTCGGAAACGTCGCCCGTCGACTTTTGCGTGAGGCCAGCTGCTCGGTTCTGCTTTTCACCAACCCCGAGCTCAAACCGAAGCCGCTACGCCGGATCGTTTTTGTCGCGAACTATTCCGACCATGCGCAACGGGCGTTTCAACAAACACTCAAACTGGCGGCGGCGGAATCGTCCGAGCGGCTTTACGCCGTTCGCGTTTACACAACTTTCGACGAAGTCCGCGCGACGATGTTCGTCGACAACGGGGATGGCACACCACGGCCGCGAACGTTCGACGAAGAAGACGCCGCTTTGGAAAAATTCGTGTTAGCCGCGGGCGAAACCGAAGTGCCGATCGAAGCGCGCTGCATTCGCGGCAACACCGGATTCGCGGCGTCGGACTTCATCCAGTCGGTCGAAGCAGATTTACTGGTCGTGCCCGTGCACAAGAGCGAAACATCGGTCGAACGTTTGCCGAACCATCTCGCTTGGATCGCGGACGTGATCCCGTGCAATTTGTGGCTCATTCGCTGAATGAGATTTAAAAGCGCTGACCCTCACCTCACTCCTCTCCCTGGCAGGGAGAGGAAGACGCGAAGCGTCAGGTGAGGGTTAATCGCGCAAGATGACTTCCACACCTGAATTCCACGCCTGGAGCCCATCGCATCTCACCGTGATTTTTCTCACGATCGGATTGCCATTTTTGCTCGCGCTCATTGTTCATCGAACGAAATCGCGTCTGCTCGAACGCTCGATCTGTTTTGCAATCTCGGCGTTGCTTCTAATCAATTACGTCGCCTATCTGATCGTCGCGCGAGACTTCGGGGTCACGACGTGGTACCGAATGTTGCCGCTACAACTGTGCGATTGGGCGATGGCAGTCATCATCGTCGCGCTCTGGACGGGCAATCGCCGCTGGCTTGAAGTGGCTTACTTTTGGGGAATCGGCGGAACGCTTCAGGCAATTATTACTCCAAATTTGCGTTATGGCTTTCCCGACCTCCGTTTCATCAGTTTCTTCGTCGCGCATTCTGGGATCATTATCGGAATCGTCTTCCTGATGCTGATCTACGGATTCCGCCCGCGCGCGACCGGCGTTTTGCGCACATTTGCCTGGACGGAAATGTATTTCGTCGTCGCATTCACGACCGATTTGCTGACCGGCGAGAACTACGGGTTTCTGCTCCACAAACCGGAGGCAGCTTCGCTCCTGAATTTTCTGTCTGATTCGCGGCCGCTCTATCTCCTCGAATTTCACGGCCTGGCGTTCCTTTTCTTCTGCGCGCTCTATGCGCCATTTGCGATTGTCGATCTTGGGCGCAAACTGCAAACTTCTCGAACGGCATGAAACCTTTTCGTGTGGGTAAAATTTCCATCGGCGGAAGACGCCCCGTATTTATTCTCGGCCCGTGCGTGATTGAATCGGAGAAGTTTGTTTGGCAGATGGCGAGAAGCATCGCCAAAATCTGCGCCTCAGAAGATGTGGATCTTGTCTTCAAAGCGTCCTACGATAAAGGGAACCGGACTTCGGTGCGTTCGTTTCGCGGAATCGGCGCGCACGAAGGCTGCGAAATTCTCGCGGCGATCGGTCGTGAGCTGAAAATTCCAGTAACGACCGACGTCCATTCGCCAGACGAAGCCAAGCTCGCCGGCGGCATGATTGACCTTTTGCAGATTCCGGCGTTCCTGTGTCGCCAAACCGATTTGTTGAAGGCGGCGGCCGAAACAGGACGCGCCGTTAACGTGAAGAAGGGGCAATTCCTAGCGCCATGGGATGTGAAGAACATCGCCGAAAAGTTAACGGCGTTCGGCTGTAAGAAATTTTGCTTTACCGAGCGCGGCACAACGTTCGGCTACAACAATTTGGTAGCGGACATGCGCTCGCTCTACTGGATGCGTGAAGAGGGTTATCCTGTCATCTTCGACGCGACTCATTCGGTTCAGCGGCCGGGCGGTGGAGGGGACAAAACTTCCGGCGATAGCGCGCTTGCGCCAGTGCTCGCTCGGGCTGCGCTCGCCGCGGGTTGCGACGGTATCTTCATGGAAGTGCATGAGAATCCGGGGCGCGCGTTGTCCGATGCCGCCAACCAAATCCCGCTAAAGGATTTGCCGAAGCATCTGCGCATGTTAAAAGCTATTCATGCTGCCGTTTCAGGTAGGGGCGATTGAGCCCAATCGCCCGGGCGCGGCGAGTGGGGCGTGGCGGAAGCCGCCGGTTCGGGTGAACCGCCCCGACTTGAGCTTCGCGGTTTGTTTATCGTCGATCTTGGTTTTGTCGATTGCGCTCGCGATCGAGCCGGTATTTGCCGCTAAACCGAAGTCCAGGAAGGACAAACATCTGAGCCCGACGCCAAGCGCTTCTCCGGGCGAGCAAAGCTTAACCAACATTCCGCTCCCGGTTGGACACGAAGCGAAAGGTCTCATCCTTCCGGACTTCGATGTGGAAGGCCATTTGCGCGGACGCTTTGAAGCGGCTTCGGCCAAACGCCTCGACGAATACCACATCGGCTTTCATTCGTTGAAGATCATCACTTACACCCCAGAGAATAAACCCGATCTCACCGTCGAATTGAGTGAATCGGTCCTTAATTTGAAAACGCGAATCCTCAGTTCGAACGAGCGCACCATCATCAAGCGCGCGGATTTCGATATCTCCGGCGACTCGGTGGAATTCGACACTAACACGCACACTGGCAAACTGCTTGGCAATGTGAAGATGGTGATCACGAGCCAATCGCAATTGTTAGGCAACCAAAACGAGTGAGCAGGTTCGGCCTAATTGCTTTCATTAGCTTGTGGGTGTCGGCCGCTTCGTTGTCCGGTCAGACGACTTCGGCCAGTCCATCGCCGGCGGCGACGGCCAAAAAAGAGAAAAAAAAAGAGAAGCAGCCAGCCGACAACACCAATCCCTTGCTTGGCGGAGTCAAGGGCGCTCCAACGAACGGACCGGTGACGACGGAGATTTATGCGGACGACGCCTTCTTTGATTCCAACAAGAACGTCGGCATTTTCAGCGGCCACGTGAAAGTGGCCGATCCGCGCTTTACTTTGCAGTCCGAAAAATTGACCGTCTATGTCACGAAAGGTGAAAATCAGGGACTTGAAAAAGCGATCGCGGAAGGAAATGTGGCTGTTGTGCGGGATCGGCCGGACCCGAATGGTGGCGCACCCACGCGGGCGGTCGGCCGGTCAGACCAGGCGACTTATATTGCCTCGACTGGCAATGTCGAGCTGCGCGGAACGCCGCGAGTCCAGGAAGGCGTGAACACCCACATCGCGACAAGTCCGGATACCGTCATGGTCGTAAATCAAAACGGGCAACTGACCACGCACGGCCCAAGCCGCACCGAAATTCGTCAGGAACCAAAAACCGAAGAACAAAAAAACGAAACGAAGCCCACGCCTTCATCGAAACCGCCGGGCACATCATGATCGGCCAGACTGCATCCCGTCCCGCATCGCAAGTGGCGCCACCACCTGAGGCGAAGGTCGACACTGTCCTTGCCACTGATCAGCTCGTAAAAATTTATGGCGGTCGCTCGGTAGTTGATGGAGTGAACATCAACGCACGCGCCGGAGAGATTGTCGGGTTGCTCGGACCAAACGGCGCTGGCAAGACGACGACCTTTTATATGATCGTCGGACTCGTTAGGCCGAACAGCGGCCGGGTGATGTTTTCGGGCACGGACGTGACCAATTATCCGATGTACAAGCGTGCGCGGCTCGGGATGGGTTATCTGCCGCAGGAGGAATCGATTTTTCGCAAGATGACGGTCGAACAAAACATCATGGCGATTTTGGAGACGCTGCCGATCAGCAAAGCGGAACGAAAAAATCGCTGCGAACAATTGCTCCACCAGTTCGGAATCGAACGGATTGCGAAAAATCAGGCGCTGACGTTGAGCGGCGGCGAAAAACGCCGGCTCACAATCGCGCGCTCGCTTGTTACCAAACCGAAATTGCTCATGCTCGACGAACCGTTCAGCGGTGTCGATCCGATCGCGGTTTACGACGTGCAACAGATCATCGTCAACCTGCGCAAGCTTGGTCTCGCCATTTTAATTACCGATCACAACGTGCGCGAGACATTGTCGATCGTGGATCGCGCCTATTTGATCTTCGAAGGTCGCGTTGAAAGCGAAGGCACCAAAGATTTCCTCATCAACGATCCGATCAGCCGTCAACTTTATCTCGGCGAGCGCTTCAAGATGTGAGGACAATGACGAAATCCGAATGACGAATGACGAAACACCACTTTTGGCGCTTCGTCATTCCTTCGACATTCGTCATTCGTCATTTAATTGGTCTCTCCCACCTCCAGATCGGCAAATTATTTTCCGGATCGACTGTTTCACTTATTTTTTCAAAGCCGCATTTTTCCAAGACGCGAGTTGAAGCGTTCGTTTCGGCGAGCGTGTGGGCGCGAAGAAGTCGAACCGATTTGTCCTGAGAGGCGAAATCGATGAGCGCGTTCGCAACTTCGGTCGCATAACCCTTTCCTTGGTAGGCCGGCGCGATACCGTAAGCAATTTCGGCGACGCCGTCAGAATCGGGCGGACCGGGAAAACCGCACAAGCCGATCAGAACGTTATCGACCTTGTGGATAACACCCAAACCGAATCGCCACGGATCTGTTTCCCTGGCATTCTCGACACTTGTCTTAAAGTCGGATGAAGCGCTGAGGAGTTGGTCGTGAATTCCGTCCGCAACACGAAGTCCGGCGACCTTTTCGAATTCTTCGGGCCCGTGCAGAAGCGCGCACAGATGGCGAGGCAAATGCGGAGCTAGAATCAGATTTTTCGTCTGGATTGTCATCGAGACCCTGCTTCTGCCATTCCGAGGGAAGCTCTCTGTCATCTCGAGCGAAGTCGAGACATCTCTTCCTGTTGTCTGGCGATGCTTTGCGACGACAAAGGCGGATTGGAAATCGAGTGGCTTCCGCGTTAGAAGTTAGACCGTTCAATGAGCGAACCAGTGGCAGCGGCAGTTTCATCGACGCGCGATCAGCGCGAAAAAACTGTGCCGGTGGTGACGGTCGAAAGCTTTTACGATTCGCACGCCGCGAAACTACAGATGAAATTGGAAGGGCCGCGGGTTGGCTTTCACCGGAAAATTCGCGAGCCGACCATTAATCGCCCCGGTCTGGCGCTTTCCGGCTTCTATACCTATTTCGCCGAAAAACGGGTGCAGGTTTTAGGCGCCGCGGAGCACTCCTATTTGAAAAGTCTGTCGAAAAGAACCCGCATTCAGCGCATTCGCGACCTCTGTGCGTGCAAAATTCCATGCCTGGTGATGTCGCGCGGCTTCCATCTTGCACCCGAACTACTGGCCGTAACTGAGGCGGCGAAAGTAGCGGTCTTTCGGACGCCGATGATCACCATGAAGTTCATCAACGCGGCGACCATCGCACTCGAAGTCGATTTTTCGCCGACGGTGACCGAGTTCGGCAGCATGGTGGACATTCTCGGCATCGGTGTGCTCATTCGCGGAGCGAGCGGCATTGGCAAAAGCGAGACCGCACTGGGATTAATCGAGCGCGGATACAGTTTGGTGGCAGATGACGTCACACGCATCACTTCGCTGGAAGGTCGCGAACTGATGGCGACAGCGCCCGATCTCACCCGCAATCACATGGAGGTGCGCGGCATCGGCATCATCAACGTTGCTTCGGTTTTTGGAATCGGCAGTATTCGGATCGAGAAGCGGCTCGATTTGGTTGTCACGCTGGAGGAATGGGAGAGTGTGGAGGAAATTGAACGCGTCGGAATCGAACGCGAATCGTATGAAATTCTCGGATTGAAAGTGCCGCACGTGACAATTCCAGTGCGCCCGGGTCGCGACATCGCGCGCTTGATCGAAGTCGCAGCGATGGACCAAAAGCTAAAAGGTCTCGGACAAAACAGCGCCGTCGATTTCAACACCAAACTGCTCAATTTAATGGAGCCAAGATCCACAAATGGGCCTGCTTAGCCGTCGAGGGAGCACTGCCTCGCCGAGTCAAAAAATTGAAAAGGACGTGCCGGTGATAAACCGGCTCGGTCTGCATGCCCGTCCCGCCGCGATGTTTGTTCGCATTGCCAGCCGTTACCGGGCCGAAATTTGGGTGTCCAAGGAAGGCGAAGAAGTGAACGGCAAAAGCATCATGGGATTGATGATGCTTGCCGCCGGCCAGGGATCGAAGCTCCACATCCGCTGCGAAGGACCAGACGCCGCCAAGGCGATGTCCGAATTGGAGGAATTAATCAATGCGCGCTTTCACGAGGATTGATTTCTCTCTACAATCGCACGCGGATGAGCGGCGATAACAAGGAAATTCGATTTCGCGGAGCAGGCGTCTCGCCCGGGCTCGCGCGCGCCGTCATTCACGTCGTTCGCGACGATCTCGATGACGTTGTCCGTTATCACATTGAGCCGTCGCAAATTGGAAACGAGATCGCGCGGTTCGAGGCCGCGCTCGTGCAAACGCGCGTCCAAATCCTCGAGATGCAACAAAAAATCGCGGAAGCGATTGGCGCAAAAGACGCCGCCATCTTCGACGCGCACCTGCTTGTCGTCGAAGACCGGACTTTGATCGACGAAGTTTTGCGCCGCTTGGAAACAGAACGCTGCAACGTCGAGTGGGTTTTTCAGGAAGTGGCCAACAATTACGCCGAGACGTTGAGCAAAATCGACGACCCCTATTTGCGCGAACGCGCGGTCGACATGCAGGACGTGACGCGCCGCATCGTTCGAAACCTGCAGGGCAAAGCGCCGAAAGCAGTATTCTCCGCTGCTGAGCCGCACATCTTGGTCGCGCACAATCTGACACCTTCGGACGCGGCGAGTATGGATCGCCAGCTTGTCCTCGGCATAGCCACCGATCTGGGTAGCCGCACTTCTCACACCGCAATCATCGCGCGCTCACTCAACATTCCGGCGGTGGTCGGCTTGCATGATGCGACCGAGAAACTTGAGAGCGGCCAGCACGTGTTGCTCGACGGTTACACCGGCCTGCTGATTGTCGATCCAACGGCGGAAACACTTTCCTACTACGGCGAGATTGAGATCAGAAAAGGTCAGGTCACGAAAGAGCTAAAGCAGCTTCGCGAGACCACATCGACCACCAGCGACGGCCGTCACATTGTTCTTTCCGCCAATATCGAGCTCCCGGGCGACGTCGACGCCGTTGCGGAAAACGGCGCCGAAGGCATTGGGCTTTATCGGACCGAGTTTCTCTTTGTGAATCGCAATACGCTCCCGAGCGAAGAGGAACAATACGAGACCTATCGAAAAGTGGCCGAGCAAGTGAAGCCAAACCCGCTCATCATTCGTACCTTCGATCTCGGTGGCGACAAGCTCGCCGTCGGCGCGGTCGACGTTGGCGACGAATTGAATCCCTTTCTTGGCTGGCGCGCCATTCGTTTTTGTCTCGAGAACATCGACATCTTCAAGACCCAACTACGCGCGATCTTGCGCGCGAGCGCGGTTGGCAACGTGAAAATCATGTTCCCGATGATTTCCGGTCTCGAAGAATTGCGCCACGCCAAAGCTGTCCTGGACGAATGCTGGAACGAAGTTGGCGAGAAAAAAAGTGGCAAAATGGAAGTCGGCGCCATGATTGAGATTCCGAGCGCGGCGATCTCGGCCGATGCGCTCGCGCGCGAGGTGGATTTCTTCAGCATCGGAACGAACGACCTGATTCAGTACACGATCGCGGTCGATCGGGTGAACGAACGAATCGCGCATCTCTACGAGCCGACGCATCCGGCGGTTTTGCGCTTGTTGAAAATGATCGCGGACGCCGCGCACGCGAATGATATCTGGGTGGGCGTTTGCGGCGAGATGGCGCGCGATGTTGCGACGATTCCGATTTTGGTCGGCCTTGGCATGGACGAATTGAGCGTCGGCGCGACCTCCGTGCCGCGAGTGAAAATGGCCGTGCGGAGCTTGGCCATGCCGGAATGTCAGCAATTAGTCAATGAGGTGCTGCAGCTCCAGACTTCTTCGGAAATTCTTGCGCGTTGTTTGGAGCTGGCCACCAAGCGCTACGGCGACCTGCTCGGCTGATCTGCTTTTGGTCGGGGCGGTTCACCGAACCGCCCGCGAGCGATTGGAATCAATCGCCACTACCTGAATTCGTGGTCTCGACTCCGCTCGACATGACAAATTGTCGATTTTGGCAGATGTCGATCTTTGATTAAGTTTGCTCTCCTGCTCCATGAAATTCTTGGCCCGGCTCCGGTCGCGCGGACAAAAGCGCAGTAAACTTTTTCGTTACGGATGGAAGATCACGCTGGTTGGACTGATCGCCGGCGCCGGTCTGGCGCTGCTTATCTTTTACGGGGCCTGGGCGGCAAGTTTCGACACGAAAAAAGTCGGCGCCATGCCGGAGCGCAATACCGTCTTTGATGTTGACGGAAAAATTTACAGCCGCCTTGCCGGCTCCAATCGGTTGCGCGTTTCACTCGATGAAGTATCGCCGCTGTTCATCGATGCGCTGCTGGCGCGCGAAGACACGCGGTTTTATCAACATCCCGGAGTTGATTGGCGCGGCATTCTCCGTGCCCTCGTCCGCGACATTTTGAGCGGCTCGGCCAAGGAAGGCGCGAGCAGCATTACTCAACAACTCGCGCGCAACAGTCTTCCGCTGGGCGGGCGCAACGTGAGCCGCAAACTGCTGGAAGCAATGGTCGCATTCCGGATCGAACACGAATTTACGAAAAAGCAGATCCTCGAGCTTTACGTGAACCGGATTTATTTCGGCGCCGGTTGTTACGGTGTCGAAACGGCCTCCCAGGCTTATTTTGGGAAGAACGCGTCGAAACTGAATCTTCCTGAGGCGGCGCTGATCGCCGGACTGATTCGAAGCCCGAACCGGTTTTCGCCATTGAAAAATCCAGAAGGCGCCGCCAACGAACGCAACGCGGTGTTGGACCGGATGGTTGAAGTTAAAAAAATTCCCGCGGCGGAAGCAGCCCAAGCCAAGCTCGCCAAAGTTAATGCCCACCCGCGGCGCTTGCTTCAGATCCAGGAAAATTACGCGATGGACGCGGTCCAGCGCGATTTGAATCTGATTCTCACCCAGGACCAGATCGACAACGGCGGCTTGTTTATCTACACCACGCTCGACCCGAACGTGCAAAGCACGGCGCAACAGGCGCTCGAAACCCAGCTCACGAAGATCGAGCATCAGGGAAATTTTAATCACCCGCTCAAGGCAAATTATCATCCACCGGAAAACGGCGAGGATTCTTCGATGCCGTATTTGGAAGGCGCGGTGGTTGCAATCGATAACAACAGCGGCGGGATTCGCGCGCTGGTCGGTGGTCGCGATTATTCGCAAAGCAAATTCAATCGCGCGCTGCCGCCCGCAAATCGACAGGTCGGTTCCGCATTCAAACCGTTTGTTTACACGGTGGCGTTTTCGGAAGGATTGCTGCCCGGCGCGTCAGTGAGCGACAGCCCAATTCAGCCGGGCGAAATCGACGGCGCCGGAAACTGGTCGCCCGTAAATTCGGATGGGACCTACGGCGGGATTCAGCCGTGCTCTTACGGCCTGATTCACTCGCGCAACACCATGAGCGTGCGGGTTGGGCAATTCGCCGGGCTCGATGCCGTCCAAAAAATCGCGACCACGCTGAATCTGAGCGACAACGTTCCGCGCGGTCCGGCCATTTACATCGGCGCGTTTGAAACCGATCTGAAAGATCTGACCACCGCTTACACGGTTTTTCCGAATGCCGGTGTGCGCAAGCAGGCTTACGTTATCGAGCGAATCGACGATGCCGAGCATCAGCCGATTTATCGTGCGTCGCACATTGCCGCGCATGCGCTCGATCCGAGCGCCGCATGGATGACTTCGCAATTGATGGAGGAAGTGCTCACCCGCGGAACGGCGGCGGCGGCCCGTTCGTTAGGCTTCAAATTGCCGGCCGCCGGAAAAACTGGAACCACCAACGATTACAAAGACGCGTGGTTCGTCGGTTACACTTCGACCATGACCTGCGGAGTTTGGGTCGGATTCGATCAACCGGTCACGATTATTCCGCACGGTTACGGCGCCGCGCTCGCGTTGCCGGTCTGGGTGCAAGTGATGAACAAAGCCGCCACG
>QHRF01000034.1 GCA_003220055.1 Verrucomicrobiota bacterium
ATCGACATGCACGGCCGGTCCGTGATCCGCGATTACACGATCAACGTTTACATTTATGGAAGGACGCTTGCGCCGGAGGCGATCTTCACCAGTGAACCGCCGCTGCCCCAGGAGGAAATTATTTCTCTGCTTGCAACCGGCACCACCCGGGAGCAATTAACCGGAAATAACAACGTGCTTGCTGGACGCGCCGGAATGTTGCTCGTGCAGCAGCTCTACCGGAAAGTTTTTAAGAAAGGGCAGGGAACGCAGAGTAGTTCGGTTTTCGACCGCTTAGACTTGGATGTGGGCACTGTCGATCCGCGCACTGGGCAACAACAAGCGACCGCGCGCTTCAAGCTCAACGATCAGTTTGTCTTGCTCGGGGATCTCGGCGTCGGTGGCGATTACCGTGGTATGGTAAAATATCTGATTCGTTTCAAGTGATGCGCCGCTACCGATTCTTTTTTCTCTGCAACTTGGCGGCCACGCTCGAGCTGGCGGCCCAGACGGCGGTGGACGTTCCCAGGGCCGAAGAAAAACAAAAACAGACCAACGCTGTCGCCAAGGAGCAGGAGAAACACGCGCAGGCGACGACCACGGTCGAATTCAGTGGCGAGCAGGCATTCAAAGAAAAAGATCTGCGCTCGGCGGTGAAGGAACAGCTCGTCACCGTTGATCGCTACGGGTTAACCCCGGCCCGGGCGGACGATCTCGCATTTTTCGTCGAAGTTTTTTATCGCAAGCACGGCTACACCAAAGCGAGCGTTCATTATAAGATCGAGAATCGCGACCGGTTGCGGCTCGAGATCAATGAGGGACCGCTCATGACTCTGGGCACGATCACTTTTGAGGGAAATTCGGCTGAGCCCACCGACAAGTTGTTCGATTTTGTGGTCGGCCCGACCCGGGAACGGTATTCAAAGCTGCAGCGACGTCTTCCATTCGTCGCGACCGATGTTCAGGAAGGCGCGGAGTTGGTCCATCGCTTGTATGTCGCGGAAGGTTTCCTCGACGCGGCGGTCGATCAACCGCGCTACACGTTTCACGATGAAGCTAGCCGGGTCGACGTGACCATTCCGATCCATGAAGGCCGGCGATATTTCTTCGGCAACGTCTCGTTCCACGGGGAGACCATTTATGGCGCGGACGCTTTGCGGGGGCAGATCGACGATTTATTGAAACAACCTTTCACCGACGCGCGGGTTGCCGACATTCCGCGTCGTCTTCAGGCTTATTTTCGAACGCGTGGTTATTATGAAGTGAAAGTAGAGGCGACCGCCGAGCCGACCGCAGCGGTCAACGGTCGGATCCCGGTAGATATCGCGATTTCGCCCGGTCAACTTTATCACTTCAGTGGCGAAGTTTTTGTGAATGGCCTGACGCGATTGCGTCCGAGTTTCGTCCAGAAACGTTTCACTTCGCTCGCTGGAAAAACTTACAGCCCGGAAGTTTTGGACGAACGCTTCCGCGCCTTGATGCGGACCGGTTTGTTCAATGTCCTCAAGATTGAACCGACGCCAATCGCGGACGAAGACTCACTCCTGTTAAATATTTCCGCGGAAGAAGCGAAGAGCAAAGAGGTCGGTTTCTCGATCGGTTACGGCACGTTTGAAGGCGGAATTATCGGTGCACAATTTCGCGACCGCGATTTGTTCGGTTACGGTCGGCCGTTTACGATCTCGGCGGAGGTCTCGCAGCGCAGCTACAAGGGCGAGGTCGTTTATGAAGATCCTTTCCTGTTCGACACCGACTTCAGTTTCAGAAACAGGGCGGCCGCGTTTACTTTTGATTACGACGGCTATTCGAAATTCGAAATCGGCGATCGCGTCGAACTCACCCGGAAGATCACCAAACAATACGAGGCAGGTTTGGTCTTCGCCGTCCGTCACGTCGAGGTCACGCAAACCTCCATTGCCCGCCGGTTTCTCGGCGACACGTCTTATTTCGCAAATTCGCTCGGGTTCTTTCAAACGCTCGACTTGCGCGAAAGTCCGCTGGTCGCGCCGCGTGGCTTGCTGATCAATACCACGCTCGATGTCGCTTCTACCGCCTTCGGCAGCGACATTCAGCTCATCCGCGGCACCGGCCGGATCGCGTATTTTTTGCCGTTCGGTCCGAAATCGCTGACCCCGGGAGTTGTTGAAGATCAAACGTTGCCCCCGTTGCAACGCTGGTTTCAACAATCGTCGCTCGCTTTCGGCGCACGAGTCGGGATCGTGCATTCGCTCAACCATTCCGGCCCGGACGAGCCAACGACCCTTCCAATCGATGAGCGATTCTTCAACGGTGGCGCTACCACTGTGCGCAGTTTCGGTGAGCGCGACCTCGGCCCGCATGATCCCAAAGGAAATCCGATCGGCGGCGAATTTTATACCGTCTTCAACGTCGAATACACGTTTCCGATTTACGGCGAGCTTCAGGGCGCACTCTTTTTTGACGCCGGCAACTTGCTTCCCACTTCCGAAGAGCCCCGCGTTGACGACATGCGCTACGCGCTCGGCGGCGGCTTGCGTTACAAATTGCCGATCGGTCCGATCCGGCTCGATTACGGATGGAACCCGGATCGCGCGCCGGGAGAAGACTTTGGCGCGTTTCATTTCAGTTTCGGCTTTGCTTTCTGAGCGGTCCGCCAAATACGCCAAATGACGCGAAACAATCCTGTTCGCTCAGGCGATCTGCTTTGAATTATTAGCGTTTTTCAGCGTGTTTAGCGGATAGTCTTTCGGCACTGACGAATGAAAGATCGATCACCACTCGGCGACGTTCCAATCGCCGAATTCCGCCGGCAACTGCACAAACTCGCCGATTGGATCGCCGATTATCGTGAAACAATCGGCGATATCCGCGTCGCGCCGAATGACAAACCGGGCGCGATTCGCGCAGCGCTTCCTGCGCAGCCACCTGAGCATGGCGAATCGTTCGAGAACATTCTCGCCGATGTCGATCGATTGATCGTTCCCGGAATGGTGCATTGGAGTCATCCGATGTTTCTCGGCTACTTCGGATGGACGGCGACTGCGCCGGGGCTTCTTGGCGAGATCGTTACTGCGCCGCTCAACGTGAACGCGATGACGTGGCGGACGTCACCTGCGGCCACCGAACTGGAAACAGTCGTGATCGATTGGTTGCGGCAATGGCTGGGGTTGCCTAAACAATTCGACGGCGTCGTTTATGACACGGCGTCGGTCGGAATCATGCACGCCCTGGCGGTCGCGCGCGAAGAAGCCGCGCCGTCCACTCGAAAACGCGGATTGATAGGTGCGCAGGCCCCGGTCTTTCGCATTTACGCTTCCGATCAAGCGCATAGTTCTGTCGAAAAAGCGTCCATCGCGCTCGGCCTGGGCGAAGAAAATGTCCAACGGGTGCCGACTGGCGCGGAGTTTCGAATGGATATGGCAGCGCTGCGCGTGATGATCGAGCGCGACCTGCGCGAAAAGTTCAAGCCCCTTGCCGTCGTCGCGACTGTTGGCACAACCTCGACCGCCAGTGTCGATTCAGTCCCGGAGATTGCGAAAATCTGCCGCGAACACAAAATGTGGCTGCACATCGACGGCGCTTACGGCGGTGGATTTGCGATGTTGCCGGAATTTGAATGGCTGGCCGAAGGCTGGACCGAAGCGGATTCCATCATCATCAATCCGCACAAGACCCTTTATGTTCCGCTGGACTTCAGCGTTCTCTACGTGCGGGACTTGGAGCGATTGCGGCGCGTCTTCACCCTTGTCCCGGAATATCTGCGGGGAGACACGGTCGAGGCTGAAAAAAATTACATGGACTACGGCATTCAACTAGGCCGGAGATTTCGTGCCCTGAAAGCGTGGGTCATCTGGCGCGCGTTTGGCCGCGAAGGAATGATCGCGTTTATGCGCGAACACCTCCGGCTGGCAGGGCTATTTGCCGACTGGATCAAGATCGACGATCGCTTTGAGCTGGCCGCCCCGGTCGTGCTGCCGGTCGTTTGTTTCCGCTTTGTCGGGCCTGTAGCCGGCGTCGCTGAAGCCGGGCCGCGGTCGGCGACCGCGGCTACAGCGGACAAGATCGACATCTTGAACAGCGAGATCGTCGGGCGGATCAACGCGAGCGGCCGCGCCTATCTCACGCAAACGAAATTGCGCGGGCAAACTGTCATGCGAATCGGTCTCGGCAATGTGCTCACGACCGAGCAGCACCTACGTAATCTCTGGGAATTGATTCAGAAGACGGCGGATGAGGTAGGGGCGATTGACCTCAATCGCCCGCGGGCGGTTCGGTGAACCGCCCCTACCAACAAAGCACTTGGCGTGTGCGCGTGCATTCGTAAATTGCCCGCTCCTCACATGATCAAAGTTCTCCGTAAGCATCGCAACTGGCTCATGATCGTGATCGCGATCCTGGCCCTGCCGTTCTGTATTTATTTCGTGAAGAGCGATCCTGGCCTCATTCGTTCGGATGCGTTCGCGCAAATGTACGGTCGCAAAGTTACCGTGACTGAAGCGCAGCGCGACGCGCGCTTGCTTCAATTGGCGGATTTCCTCGGTGTTTCCGATCTTCGCGAGAATCTCGCCCCCGGTAACGGAACAGACAATCAGAAAGCCGCGGAATTCGTCGTCAATTTGATTGTGTTGCGGCACGAGGTGGAGCGGCTTGGGATTGAACCGGCTGAGTCGGACATTGTCGATGCAGTGCGAAATTTTCCAGCGTTTCATGCTGCGTCAGGTTTTGACAGCGCCAAGTATGATCAAGTGGAGCGGACGATCCTTCCCTCGTTGGGTTTTACGGATGAGCAATTGCGCGAGATCGCGCATGACCAGCTTTGCCTGAAACGGATCAAGCAAGTTGTCGCATCGGGCGTGTCGCTACCCGAAAGCGAGAGCAAATCCAATTACGAGCAGCTTTACGGCAAAAATTTCGTCAGTGTCGTTCGGGTGCGTTCGGCTGATTTTCTCAAAGAAATCAAACCGAGCGACGACGACATCAAAAAATATTACGAAGCCCACAAAGGCGAGCTCAAAACCGAGGAGAAACGGAAAGTGGAGTTTGTCCGGGTGGCGTTGAGCGAAGAGCAGAAAAAATTGAAGGACAAGGAGCGCATCGACGCGCTCCAAAAATTGGCCGACCGCGCGAACGATTTCGGGCAGGCGCTGCTCGAGAAGGGCGCGGACTTTCATCAGGTCGCAGCGAAGTTTCAGTTACCGGTTGAATCGACCGGAGAGTTCACCATCTCCGCGCCGGATCCGAAATTGAAAGCGGATCCACAACTGAATCAGGCTGCGTTCAAATTGACTACGCAGGAACCAAACAGCGATCCGCTTCAGTCGGCCGATGGTTTTGCTATTTTGCATCTCGCCGGAGTTATCGAAGCGCGCCCGTTGACCCTCGACGAGGCAAAGCAGAAAATTGTCGATCAAATTAAAAATGAGCGCGGGCGCGAAATGGCGCTGGCCAAAGGCCGTAAAGCGGTCGAGACGCTGCGCAACGGATTGAAGGCCGGTCAGCCGCTCCAATTCACTTTGGAACAAGCTGGCGGTTTGAAGGCGGAAAAACTCGAGCCGTTCACTGTGGCCGACGAAGCCGACGCCAAGAATTCTGCGGAGAAACCGAAGGATCAGCCGGACGACCTGATGATGATCAAGAATGTGGCCGCTCAACTTCAACCCGGCGAGGTGAGTGATTTTGTTCCGCGGATTGACGGCGGAGTGATTGTTCTGATGGACAAACGCGAGCAGCCCGATCCCGCGAAATATCAGCAAACCAAAGCAACATTCGAGGAGCGTTATCTCAAAAACGCGCGCGACTACGTTTTCGCCGAATGGTTGTATGACCGCCAGCGCGCCGCCGGTTTGCAACCAACCAAGGGCTAGCGTCAGGTCGACATTTCGGATGGCACAAAGATTCGGGTCTAACCACGAATTGACACGAATGGGCACGAATAGGAAACGGTTGATCGGCCTTGGTTTTTGTTATTCGTGTTTATTGGTGTGTATTCGTGGTGTTCTGGCCGAATAAGTGCAAACGCGCGACGAAATCTTTGACGATGCGAACGGCGATCTTGCGATCGGCGAACTGGAAAGCGCGGTCGCGAAATATCAGCGCTGTGTCGATCTCGATCCAAACTTCTTCGATGGCTGGCACGCGCTGGGGATGGCGTTGATGAAGATCGGTCGCTTCAATGAAGCGATTGAAGCGGGAAAAAAAGCGGTCGCGTTAAAGCCGAACGACCAAATCGGCTGGACGAGTTTGTCTCTAT
>QHRF01000035.1 GCA_003220055.1 Verrucomicrobiota bacterium
CACCGATCGACTCGATTACTTTTGCTCGATGACGAACAACTGGGCCTACGCGCTCAGCGTTGAAAAACTGGCCGGAATCGAAGTTCCCGAGCGCGCGGAATACTTGCGCGTCATCCTAGCTGAGCTGACACGACTGCAAAATCACGCGTCGCTCCTCGGATTTTTGTTGAGCGACATGGGCGCGTGGGGCACACCGCTGATGTATGCCTTTCGCGAGCGCGAAAAAATTCTCGATCTGTTCGAATCGCTCTCCGGCTCGCGGATGATGTGCGATTACATGCGTTTCGGCGGTTGCCGGGTCGATGCGGATGACGCCTGGCTCGGACAGGCAAAGAAGATTGCCGATCGTTTCCCGAAATTTCTGGACGAGTTCGAACAATTGATTTTGCAGAATGAGATCGTGATCGCGCGGACTCAGAATGTCGGAAAACTTTCGCCTGAGCTTGCGATTAACGCCGGCATCACCGGCCCAATGCTCCGCGCCTGCGGCGTGAACTACGACATTCGCAAAGTGGACGGCTACGGATTTTATCCGCGGTTCAAGTTTCGGATTCCTCTAGGCGACCACGGCGATACTTATGATCGCTTGATGATGCGCGCGCTTGAGATGCACGAGAGTGTCGAGATTCTCAAACAAGCGCTGGCCCAAGTTCAGCCGGGACCAATCATGAATCCGAAAGTGAAGATCCGCGCGTTTCGTCCGCCGATCGGCGAAGCGTATGGCCGGATCGAAGGACCAAAAGGGGAGCTCGGATTTTATTTAATCAGCGACGGCGGCCCAAACCCGTACCGTTATCGGGTGCGCCCGCCAAGCTTCATTAATCTCACCGTGCTGGAAGACCTGTGTCTCGGCCACACCGTCGCCGACGTCATGGTGATTCTCGGCAGCGTCGATATTGTGATGGGAGAAGTCGATCGCTGATATTCAGCGAAGCCATCCACCGACTGCCTGGATCGGCTCGAGTTGATTGGGCGCCGAGATCCACGCGGCGACCGCTCCGGCGCGTGAATCTGTTGCCAGATGGATCTCGGCTTTGGCAGACGACATTTTTTCGTTCACGACAGAAAGCACAACGAAGTCCTGACGCAGATTGCGGCCGTTGTTTTCGCCGGCGCTGGGCTTGGTGTTCAAATCAAAGCCAAGCATCGCCACGTGAAGGTCGACATCGTTGGCTGCGCCGTTCGTGGGATTGAATTCCGCCGAAGCGTTGTCGTTCGCGAACGTGATTTTCAGCACACCCGGCTTGTCGGTGGAGGACATCGGGACGCTGCGCGCCTGCGATTCGCGGCCGTCGAGCACGAAACCAGGCGTGTAAACGCCATCATTCTTCCAGCTCGCAGAATATCGATATTGCCGAGCGGTCCATTCCTTCGAAGCAAAAGGATCGCGCCAGCCAAGATGGTCCCAATAATCGACGTGAAACGCGAGCGGCACGAAACCCTTCCACAATCGTGGATCGCTCTTGAGCTTGGAGAGCCAGGCTTCGGCCGGAGGACAACTGCTGCAGCCTTCCGACGTAAATAGCTCGAGTAAATGAACTTTCTGCGGGCCACTTTCGAAAACGCGATCCGCGGCCTGGGAAGTCAGTGCCGCTGCACCAAGTAACGCAATAAGGCCGAGCCGCCGCATCTTTTCCTTGTGAATATGCCGCGATTTCAGCGAGATTGAAACTCAATGATCGGCATTGGGATTTTAAAGGGAATGGCGGTCACGCTCCGGAATTTTGCCGGAAGTTATTTCGAGAAAGACCGTCTGATCACGGTGCAATATCCGGAGGAGCGAAATCCGTTGCCGGAAAACTACCGGAACTTTCCGATTCTCATCTATGACACGGATAATGCCGAAGCCGGCTTGCGCTGCGTGGCGTGCAAGATTTGTGAGAAGGAGTGCCCGCCGCAGTGCATCTATATTATTAAGAGTGACGACAAGAAGCCCGATTACATGGGCAAGCCGCAGTTTTATCCGAAGGTGTTCGACATCGACATCTCGGTTTGCATGAGCTGCCAGATCTGCGTCGAAGTTTGCCCGTTCGAAGCGATCAAGATGGACAAGGATTTCGAATTGAGTAAGCGCGAGCGGTTCGACGCACTGCTTTTCCGGAAAGAAGAGCTGTCGAAGTCGAACGAGTATTATCACCGGATTCATCCGGTCGAGGCAGCGGCGGTGGACGCGAACCTGGCAGCGGCCGCGGCTGCCGCCGAAGCGAAGAAAAAAGCAGCTGCTGCGGCGGCAGCTGCGAAACCCGTAACACCAACGCCGCCGACCCCACCGGGTGAAGCGCCTCCAGAGAGTTCGTCGCCGACATCGTAGGCTTTCTGCCGCCAGAGACGACGGCAGCTACAACGCCCGCGTCAAGCTTGGCGCAATGTAATATGAACGATCTCAGCCGGTGCGTTCACGCGCAGCGGAAACCAATTGCCAACGCCGTTTGAGACAATGAGTTTGCTGCGGCCGCGCGTGTAAAGTCCCGACCAATAGCGAAAGAGCGCTGGACCAAATCCTAACTGCTCATTCAACATCAATTGCCCGCCGTGGGTATGGCCGGAAAGTGTGAGCGGGAGTCCCGCATCGGCCGCGGCATCGAAAGCATGAGGATGATGCGCCATCAAAATTGGAAATGCACCGGCCTCACGCTGTTCAAGCAATTTTTTGACGGCAGCCCCAATCGCCGCGTCGCGTTCTTGACCGTGAACCCGTGTCCAACTGAGTCCGAGAAGCTGAACCGGAAATCCGTGGACATCGATAATGGTCGATTCATCGAGCAAAAACGGAATTCCAGACGCTCTCACCCGCCTTTCGAACTCGGCAGGGTTCTCGATTAAATCATGGTTGCCTTCAATGATGGCCAAACCGAAGCGCGCTTCCAGTGCTCGAGCTAATTCCAGCCCAGTGTCGAGGTCGGCGAGCGCGTCGTTGATCAAGTCGCCGGTCAAAAGCAGCAGGTCGGCGCGCATTTCGTTGACCATGCGCACCATTGTCTGGAGCACTTCCCCATTGGTAAATCGTCCAACGTGCATATCGCTGACCTGCGCGATGGTGATCCCATCCAATTCGTTCGGCAGCGTCGCAATCGGCAAAACGAAACGCCGGACGCGAATGTTGTTGAGCTGAGCCATCGCGATTCCAGTGAGGCTGAACGTGAAAACCGGCGGCAACATCGCTCCGGCAAAACGGAGAAATTCGCGGCGACTCCAAGCGGGCGCTTGCACCGAGCGTTCAACTTTGATCGGCGCCGCGCGAGCAACGCGCACTATTTTTTGTCCGAGCAGAATGGGTATGAGAGCAAGCGCGATCAGCGAAAGCAGCCCCAGCCCGATGAAATGCCAAATGAAAATTGCTGAGACCGCGAATTTGGGGATAAACCGATCCCAATCAGCCCGCGACAATCTCGCAGCGATGACCGCGATCAACCCGACCATCATCGCGACCATAAAAATCGAGACCACCATGCGCCCGGTGATGTGATTGGTCAGGCGCGCGAAAACAATCCACCAGATGACATCGAGCGAAATCATCAAGCCGATGATTGTGAAAATGAAGCTCACGCAGAGAATCTACGCGGCTCAGCGGTCTGCCGCCAGAGACGGGGGCGGAAAATGCGACGGCCATCCGGCCTTCGCCAAGGCTACGGCCTGACAAGTAGGCCCCCGCTACAGAAGAATTTTAAGTGCCGTCGTTGCCGATCGCTTCGACCGGGCAACCTTCCATCGCCTCTTTGCAAAGACCTTCTTCCTCGGGCGACTCCGGTTGCTTGTAAACGTAGGAATGGCCGCCGTCGTCGTTGCGCTTGAAATTCGCGGGCGCAGTTTCCCGGCACAAATCGCAGTCGATGCACTGTTCATCGACATAGAATTTGCCGGCGGCATTTTCAGGATATTTGTTGGCAACGTCGGCCATAATTTTCTCCGTTGAGGGAGTGGGAAGTTAGGTGGAAACGCGCGCGTTGCAAACCCAAAGGCCGAGGGCCTGACAGGAGTTGCGGGCGAACTTGAAGCCGCTTAACGGCTCGGCAAGATCGACATCTTTCGCCAGGGCAAGGACTTGGAAGCTTCGGCCGAGCATTTCCGGATGAAGAAGCGTTTGCAGCGCCCGTTTTGTCTTGGAATCGGAAGGTAGCGGCGATTGACCCCAATCGGTCCGAGCCGGACTCGCGTTTGCGGGCGGTTCAGGTGAACCGCCCCTACCAAATTCGGAAACAATTCCGGTGAGGAAATGATGTTGATCGGTGAAACCGGCGACGCGTAATCCATTTGCTTGAGCGCGCTCCGCCAGATCAGTCCAATTCACGTGCGCAGTGATGTCGGCTTCGCCGATTTCGTCGAATGGAGAATCGAGAGCTCGATGTTTTGCGCGCACTTGCAAGACCTCACGAAATTCAGCTCGGGAAAATCCGTAGTCGACGGCAATGACGAAGCCACGCTCTAACTTTGTTGAAAGGCAATCGATCCAATCAAGCATTGCCTGGTTCATCGGTGTGCCGCCCGGTCTTTCCACAAATACAAGTTTGTCGCCCTCAAGACCGACAAGTTTGCCGTGCAGATTTACCGGCATGGCATCGAGGAGCTCGTTGGAAAAATGTACGCCAACAAACGGCTCGAGCTCATCGAGTGATTCTCTCCACAACACGCGATCGCCAAATTCTTTCAGCCCTTGCGATTGTCGATCTTGCAAAGCGGAAAAGGGCTCGACGATCTGATAACGCAGCCCAGAGAAAAATTCGGGAGATCGCCGCCGGGCTGATTCGAGGACATCGCGGGCGAACTGACCGTGATGGGCACCTTGTTCGAGGATAAGGAAATTGTCGACTCTGCCGAGCCGTTCCCAGATCTCGGCGAATTGCGCGGCAAGTAATTCGCCAAAGAGGGGGCCAACGCTAACGTTCGTGAAATAATCGCCGCGGAGTCCGATTGCGGCGCGATCGGTGGAATAGTAGCCATGCTCGGGATGATAAAGCGCCTGCGCCATGAACCAGGCGAAGGATTGTGGGCCGCGGCTGCGGATTTCCTCACGAATCATTTCGACCAAGGCCGGGTTAGAACTCTGCGTACTCAACACTCAACACTCAACGCTCAACGTCCAACGCTCAACGTTCAACTGGCCGAAGTTGTTTAATTGGACGTTGAATGTTTGGCGTTGAGCGTTGAGTGTTTACTCCCTCTGCGTGAGAAAATCCGGTAACACCTACTTGATCCCGCCGCCGGGCTATCGGTTCCGGCCGCCGTGGTATACGCGCCCGGAATTTTATGTGCCGATCATGGTTGCGGCTTTCGTAATCGGCGGCCTCGCGATTTTAATTTCAATGAACCTGGCCGATTTGAAGGACCAGGCAGCCACGTTCGATTTGAACAAGCTCGAGCAAATGGAATCGGCCAGCGTGATTCTGGATCGAAACGACAAAATCTTCGGCCAAATCTACGTGGAGAACCGTGAGACGGTCCCGTATGAGCAGCTGCCGCGCGACCTGATTAATGCCGTTGTCTCAGTCGAGGACGCCAAATTCTATCAGCATCATGGCTACGCCCTTTCCGGAATCCTGCGCGCCACTTTCAAGAATCTGGTCGCGGGACATGTCCGCCAGGGCGCGAGCACGATTACACAACAACTGGCGCGCAACAGTTTTGCGCTCAAGGGAAAAACGTATCGCCGAAAACTGCTCGAGATTTTTGTCGCGCGCAGGATCGAGGAAAATTTCAGCAAGCAAAAGATCCTGGAGCTTTACCTCAACCGGATTTACTTCGGCGGCGGTCTGTATGGCGCGGAGGCGGCCTCGCGCGGTTATTTCGGCAAACCTGTGCGCGAATTGTCGTTGAGTGAATGCGCTACTCTGGCGGGGCTAATCAAAAGCCCGAACCGGCTCTCACCCTGGACGGACAAGGCAGCCTCGCGCGATGCGCGTAATTACGCGCTCACTCGAATGCGCGACCTCGGTTACATTGACGATTCTAAATACGCCGCCGCGCAGGCGCCGGAACTCGTGGTTGGAAATCGTCAAAACGCACAGGGCCAAAACTACGCGGTCGATTATATCCGCCAGCAGGTGATCAACGCGGTCGGATGGGACCGCGCCATGAACGAAGGCTTCCGTATTCACACGACGATCGACGGCGAGCTGCAAAAAGTCGCGGAAGAATCCCTTCGCCAGAATCTGGAGAAAGCCGAGCAGCATCCAGGTTACGATCACCAGACTTACGCCGAATACGCCGTGAGCTTTCGACAGGCAAAATCGAACGGAACGGCATCGGCCCAGCCCGCTCCGGAATACCTGCAAGGCGCCATCATCGGGCTCGACAACGAAACCGGTGGAATTCTCGTGCTCGTGGGTGGCCGCGATTTTGAGCACAATCAATACAATCGCGCGCTTCAGGCAAAACGACCCACCGGGACGGCGATGCTGCCGTTCGTTTACGCGACCGCGTTTGAACAGGGAATGTTTCCCGGAACATTAGTGGAAGACTCACCGCTCGATAACCGCGCAGTGATGATCGGCGGAATGACCGGGATTCTGGGCGAGTGGGGTCCGGAAAGCGCGGAGAATCGCTATGAAGGCGCCATGACCGCGCGCCAGGCGCTCGCGAAATCAAAGAATGGCGCCACCGTCCGGATCGGAACGGACGCGGGTCTGGATGAAGTTTTGCAACTATGTCGGACCGCGGGAATTCGCTCAACGTTGCGGCCGTATCCGGCGACACTACTCGGGAGCAGCGAAGTCACGCTGGCAGAGCTCGCGCTCGCCTACACAATTTTTCCGAATGGCGGCTCGCGTCCAATTGCGCCGCACATTTTGGAACGCATCGAAGAAAAGGACGGCACGGTCTGGCACGCGCAACGCGATAGCAGCAGCCGGCAAAACGTTATCAAGCCCGAGACAGCCTACGAGGTGCATTCATGCCTGGCGGATGCGCTCGAGACCGGAACGGGAAAGGCGGCGCGCTCACAATTTGGCCTCAAAAAATTCCCGGCTGCGGGAAAAACCGGCACGGCCTACGATTTTACTGATGCGTTCTTTGCCGGCTACAACAGCAATTTCACCTGCGCGGTCTGGGCTGGGTTCGACAAGCCGCAAAAGATCTATCGCGGCGCCTTTGGCCGGGAGCTGGCATTGCCGGTGTGGGTCGATGTCATGAACACGGCAGCCGCGCGTTATTCGCCGCGCGAGATCAAACGCCCGCCCGGTTTGAAAGACGTCGAGATTTGTTCCCGTTCAGGAATGCTCGCCACCGACAAGTGTTACGACACGGTCAGAAGCGCAACGGGTGATTCTGTGCAAAAGCGTACCACCTACGCCGAAATTGCAACACCGGCGCAAATGCCGACTGAGCCGTGCAATATTCACGGCGAACCGCGCCTGCGAGTGGTTGCCGACGCACCAGCCGCTGAAGTCCCCCGTGCTCAACTCGCCGCCGATTTATCTGAAGTCAAGCCGGTGATCCTCAAGAGTCCGACCCTTTTGACGGAAAACGATCCTTATAACTCGGCGAAATCTGTCGCGAGAATCGACACCGCCGACGCCGCCGAACGGGTCGCGGAACAAGAAACTCCGCAAAAGATCGACAATCGACAGCCAGGCGCGACTCCCGCTGAAGTTCGAAATCAAAAGACCCGCAAAGCGAGCAGCACCGACGACGGAAAACCGATCTTGAAAGCGATTCCGGTCCAACCGCAGCCGGAAGAGACACCAGTCGAGATCCGCCGCGCGGTTCCAGTTGGGCCGATGGATGAAGTGGAAGAAGGCGCATTATTGAAAGCCACCACTCCATCTCCTGCCGGTGCTGACGACGAATAGAATGGCGTCAACCGACGCATCTGATTTTCGGCTGAGCGTCCTCAATCCCGGCGGACGCGATCTCGAACAGTATTTTGACGAACCAGTCGGTCCGACTGACATCGGGCATCCGCCGATCAATCTTCATGCCTTCGCGGCTTGCACGCGCGGATCATTTCACCGGGCAACGAAAAACGCGATCGAGGAGAAGCGGCCGATTCTTCTTTTGCTTCGCGGCAATTTTCGAGCGACCGAACGCGCGTTGGCAGAATGCCAGAAGCAAAAACGCACCGTTGCGGTTGCGTTAAAAGAGACCGGGCTCCACCAAATTGCGGCACAATTACGCGACCCGG
>QHRF01000004.1 GCA_003220055.1 Verrucomicrobiota bacterium
AGACGAATTATAGCCGCCGCACTCTTCGCAAGGTCGACATCTTCCTTTCATGAATTTGCGTAGTCACGCGCCGCTCCAGCACCCGGGGATCCAACTCGCGCCGCTGGTCGACGTGCTCCTGCTCCTTCTGATTTTCTTTTTGCTGACGTGGAATGCGGCTCGAAATGAAAACGAGCTGGATGTGAAAGTGCCCAAAGCGTCGGCCGCGAAAGAGAAAAGCGCTCCCGTCGGTGATGTGGTCGTGAACGTGAAGGCGGACGGTAACGTGGTCGTTAATCGCAGAACACTGACCGGGGCCGAGCTAACCGACTTGCTCAAGAGCCTCGTCCAGCTCAACTCCGAGCAGGCGGTGATCATTCGTGGCGATGAAGCGGGCGCTTACAAGAATATCATCGGTGTCCTCAACATTTGCACCGAAGCCGGGATAACGAACGTCGCTTTCGCGACCGCAAAATGAAAAATGCGCGCAGCGCGGCCGGTCTTCTCGGACTGGCGATGCTGTTTTGGTTTGCCGATTTCACTGTGGCCCAGCCGCCTCCCGGCTTCCCGCGGCCGCTGCCGCCTCAGCCCCCGGTGTCGCGCGCTTTGCCGGCGGAAGAAGCGCCGGAGCCGCCCGCAGCTGAGACGGAACAGCCTGAAAAACGCCAACTCGAGTACGCCAATGCGCTCTTCACCCGAAAACTCTACGATCTCGCCATTCCCGAATATCAAAAATATCTGGACGATTATCCGGGAGCGTCCGGCCGGCCGAATGCCTATTTCTCGTTAGGCGAGTGCTTTCGCAATCTGAATAAGCCATCCAGCGCGCGCACGAATTTTCAGAGAGTCCTGAACGATTACGGCGAAAGCGAGTTCGCCGGACCGGCGGCCTACGCCTTGGCCGAAATGGCGTTTACCCAAAAAGATTATGCCGCCGCGCTTCCGCTCTTCCATCGCTCCGCCACGAAATCAAAAGATGCCGCAGTTGCGCTTTCCGCCCGTTATTTCGAAGCGCGTTGCCTCGAAGCGCTCGATCGTAAAGATGAAGCCTGCGACATTTATCAACAGGTCGCGGAGGCGAAAAATCCGAATCCATACCGCGAGGACTCGCGCGAAACCGCCGCGCGGATTGCGGTGGCGCGTGGACGAAAAGCAGACGCACTGAAACAGTACGAGGCGCTCTCTAACGAAACACAGAAACCGGCGTTGAAAATCGAGGCGACCGTCCGGGCTGGACTGATCGCGCTGGATCTTCTGCAGTCTGACAAGGGCAAGATCGACAAAGGCATGTCGGACAAGGCGATGGCATTACTGCAGAAAGGCCGTTCGCTACCTGAAGCCGGTCGCTGGCGTTCCCTGGCCCAACTCGGCATTTTGCGGCTGCAATTTCAGACCGGCCAATTCGCGCAGCTTCTGAACGATTACAAGAAAACGCAGCAACAGCTTCCGGAGGAGATGCGCGCGGAGGTCATATTGCTCGCCGCGAACAGCCAGCGGCAGCTCGGGCATGCTAAGGAAGCGGAAGCGCTTTATCGCGAAATCATCGACAAATATCCGGGTCGCGAAGAAGCAAAAGAGGCGGCGTTCGAGCGCCTTATTAATATTTACAATTCGGATCCCTCGGCCCTTCCGCCCGAGGTGGACGAATTCTTGGCTACAAATCCTTCGGCCGAACGCGCCGACCAGGCGAAATTGTTCAAAGCCGAAGCGCTTTATAAACAGCAAAATTATCCGCGCGCGGCGCCGATTTTTTCGGAACTTCGCGCTTCCCAGCTCTCACCCAAACTTCGCGCGGAAGCGGCCTATCAACTCGGTTCCTGTTATCTGCAAATGAAGGACGTGGCTGGGATCGTTGAGGCATTTGGATTCTTCGTTCAGGCTTTCCCCGACAATCCGCTTGCGCCTTCGGCTTACGCCGGTCGCGCCGAAACATACGAGAGCGACAAAAACTACGACGCTGCGCTTTCGGATTGGAATGCGATCCTGGCGAAATATCCCCAAGCGCGCGAGCGCGAGGAAGCGCTCCAGCGCAAGGCGCTCATTCTTGGTCAGCAACAAAACCCGAAGGGAATGAGCGAAACGTTTCGTCAGCTCTTAAAAGAATTTCCGAAAAGCCCGGCCGTGTCGATGGCGCATTACTACATCGGCAAAGCCGCGTTTGAGATGAAGGATTACAAGACCGCGCTGGCTTCCCTCAACACGGCGCGTCAGCTGGATAAGGATCGCTATTACGTTCAGGCGACAATCCGCATCATTTCGTCGTATTTCGGTCTGCATGATCGCGGCGCCGTCACGCGAGAAGTCGATGGCTTTCTCGCGGCCAATGCCGCTGGCACGATCCCGGCCGAAATCCTGGAGTGGTTGGGAATTGATTATTACAACGAGAAAAATTATGCCGCCGCCGAGAAATATCTCGGCGTGCTTGGAAAGATCGACAATCCCCCGGTCAAACCGGATTTTTGGTTTTATCTTGGCGACGCTGCCGCCAAACAACAGAAGTTCGACGAATCGGAAACCGCGCTCGGCAAATATCTGCAGGTCGCGACCGATCCTGCGGGAAAAGCCAAAGTGCTGCTGAAGCTTGGTGAGGTGAAGATCGCTGCTCATAAACCAGACGACGCGCAAAAGATCGCCGAGCAAATCATGGTGCTTCAGCCGGAGGGACAGGTGAACGCTCAGGCGCGTCTCCTGGCGGGCGATGTCCAATTCGAGCGCGGTAATTTTGATGAAGCGAGCAAGGCATTCATGGGTGTCGCTTTGCTCTATGACGACCCGGCGATCACGCCGCGGGCTTTGCAGAAGGCTGCGACCGCTTATCAGCGTGCTGGCAATACGGCAGAGGCCGATAAAGTCGCGCGACAGCTGCGCGAGAAATATCCCAATTACGCGGGCGGATAAGAAGAGTGACGAGTGACGAGTCACCCGTGGCCTAATTTTGGTCTCGTCACTAGTCACGCGCCCCTTGTCACTCTCTTTGCAATTTGATCTCATTGCGCCATGGAAAAATTTCGTCCCTGGCTTGCGGAATTTGTCGGAACATTTGCTCTCATTTTCGTCGGCATCGGGGCGATTAAAACGGCTGGACACGACGTACTTGGTATTGCGCTGGCGCACGGTTTGACCATCGCGGTTTTTGCTTCAGCCACGATGCACATTTCGGGCGGGAACTTGAATCCGGCGGTCACGTTCGGTCTGCTTTGCGGCGGCCACATGACGCTTGCGAGGGCAATTCGTTATTGGAGCGCACAACTGCTGGGCGGCTTCACGGCTGCTTTGATTTGCCTGGGCCTGTTTGGTCGCGAGGTGGTGGTGATGGGAACGCCCCAGCTCGCTATTAATTTGACCGGGATGCAGGGAATCTTGGTCGAGGCCATCCTCACCTTCTTTCTGGTCTTCGTCGTTTATGGGACGGCAGTCGACGAACGCGGCCGCGGACTCGCTGGATTTGCAATTGGGGCAACGGTCACGCTCGATATTTTGTTCGGCGGCCCCTTGACCGGCGCGGCGATGAATCCCGCCCGCGTTTTTGGACCAGCTCTGGCATCATGGTTTTGGCATGATCATTATGTCTACTGGCTCGGGCCATTGATCGGTGCGGCACTCGGCGGTTTTGTTTACGGATTATTTATCGAACGTAAACCAGCCGCGGCAGGGTAGCGGCGGTTCACCGAACCGCCATGGCGATTGAGGTCAATCGCCGCTACCAATCTCACGCGATCGCAAGCGTTTCGATTGGCAACGGCGCGAGAAATTCCTTCGCTTGGTCAATTTGCAACACCGGTCGGGCCAAATGCGCCGCCAGATAACTGGTGTCAGGCGATGATGCGATTCCGGCTTGGGCATGAATTTCGCATTTCTCGAGTTTCGCAATAACACGTGAGAGTTTCGCGGTCAGATCTCGGCTCTCGGTAAATTGGACAGTGCAAACTCCGGAGGCGGTTGCTTCGACAAATGGCGAAAGCATAAACGCATGCTGCAATAAAATTTCGGCGATCACATTTTCCTGCGCGCGCTCGCGTGCTCGAATGACGACGTGCAAGCACCGGGCCAGGGCCTGACTCGGCGTCAGGCCTTTAGTGATGCCGGCTTTTTCGGCGGCGTCATTCAGCTCAATAATCGCAACTTTCTTTTCACTGGCGTCGATCAGGGCCACGGGTTGAGCGCGCAATTTGGGATGATGCCGTATTGCGGCCTGCAAATAAAAATTGGGTAAATAAATCGTCGCGAACATTAATTTGCTAATCGGGCTTCTGACCTCTGATCGCTGAGCTCTGATTTGCGATGCGAGCGTTGAATGCGAAATCGCAGATGCGAAATTGCATTTTCTTTTTCCAAAGTTTGCAGTGTCCAGGGATTCTCGAGAACGATTTTTAATTGGGCGCTGCCGACTATCCCTTCTCGATTGATGATGAGACATGCCGTCGGCACAGCTTCCGCCAATCGTTGCAAACGGTACCAGCTTGTCTGCGGAATTTTTCGCAACTCCTCCGGCGTGTTCAGAACAAGATCGACAATTACCAGCGGGAAATTGCCGTCGCGCAAAAGGAAATCAGCGGCTTTGATGGCGTCGAACGCTTTCCGGCAGCGAACCCAAAGCAAATGCCGCAACGCAGAATTGTCCGATGAACCGGGGTCAAACGAATCAGAGCCATCGATCAATGCGACAAAATGGCGGTCCCGTTGGGCCGCTCTCAGAAGCGCGTGAAGGAGCGACGCGCTTCCGGCGCTGGGTCGCGGTGTAATTAATTCGGTGATCGCGCTTTTCGGCAGGCCGCCGCAGCTTGCCCGGTCTAAAAAGGGCAAGCCAGTGGTTAAAACCGAGGCGGCCGGCGCTGAGCGCGCTGGAAATCGTTCAGAGAGCGCTTTCCGGAGATCGATAATGACCGCAGGCGTCGCCATGACCAACCTTGGCACAAAGGAGAATATGTTCAAGCGAACATTTATGCCTGGAGGGAGACCCGCCGCCGTGGTCCCAAAATAAAAAAGCGCCGACGCGCGGCGGCCTCCAGCGAAAATTGAGTTCGTCTTAGTATTATTTCTTCCGCCGCTCGTGCTTGCGCACCAGCGAGACCATCACGCCTTGAATTTTTAATTCGCGCGCGGGAATCAAGTTCGGATAGCGCGGGTTCTCCGCTTTCAGATAAGGCCGGCCATGATCGACCACGTATCGCTTCAACGTTGTCTCACCGTCGATCAGGGCGGCCACGATGTCACCGTTATGGACGTCCTTGCTCTGTTCCAAAATCACGATGTCGCCATCCAAAATGTGGACCCCGATCATCGAATCGCCCCGAACTCGCAGCGCGAACGTGCCGTGATTCCTGGAAACATTCGCCGAACGCGCATCCATCGAGATGTGGCCTTCGATGTCCTGTTCGGTCAATGCCGCCATGCCCGCCGGGATTTGGCCGTAAATCGGCACATCGGTGATTCGGACTTTTTGAACCGGCGTGATCAATGCGCGCGCTTTGCCGGCGTGGCGTTGGAGAAATCCTTTTCGCTCGAGCGCGGCGATGTACTGCATCACCGAAGTTTGGCTGGCAAAATGAAAATGACTTTGGATCTCGCGCGTGCTCGGCGTGAGTCCTTTGTCGCGCTGCTCGCGTTGAATGAAATCGAGAACGCTTTTCTGGCGATGGGTCAGCATAAACCCAGCATCGGCGCAGCAGTTCGCCGATGCAAGTTCAAATGAACATTCCCGTTATCTGGATCGCAAGCGAGGGATTTTGGTGTAGCTGCCGCCGTCCCTGGCGGCACACTCTTTACAATCTGCCGATGAGGACATCGGCAGCTACAACGCTCGCAGAGCGAAGCGGCTACGGCGTCGCGCGATTCGGATAAGGCGGCGGCGACGGCAATTGATAGCCTTTCGTCTTCATCTCTTGCTGAACCTCCTGGATCGCCCGGTCGAGTTGCTGGTCTTCGCCGCGAAATTCTTTCGCCGGATCGTTATCGACCACGATATCGGGATCAACGCCGTGACCTTCGATGATCCATTCTTTTCCGTCCTTGGAATAAAGCCCGAATTCCGGTTTGAAGAACTGGCTGCCGTCCACCAGCGGAAGCGAATCGCGAATTCCGACAACGCCGCCCCAGGTCCGCTTGCCGATTAGTTTGCCCAGGCCCAGCGTTTTGAAGCGGAATGGGAAAATATCTCCGTCCGATGCCGAGAATTCGTTGATCAAGGTGGCCATCGGGCCCATGAAGGCGTGCGCTGGATCGGGCTGCGGCATTCCGTTGCGCGCGATCCCCACCATCACGAACGCGCGCCGCAATCTTTCGATCACCAACGGCGAAACAAAACCGCCACCGTTTCCGCGAACATCGACAATCAACGCGTTTTTGCGGATCTGTGGGAAATAAAGCTTGGTAAACTCATTTAATCCGGGACGTCCCATATCCGGAATATGCAGATAACCGACTTCGCCGCCGGTTTTTTTCGTCACGTAATCGATGTTCTTTTGCACCCAATCTAAATAATAGAGCGGTCCTTCGTTTGCCGTCGGCACAACGGTCACGTCGTGTGCGCCCGCGTCCGAAGGCTTCGAGTTCACCCGCAAAATCACCTGTTTGTCCGCCGTGCCGATCAGGGCCTGATAAATATTGGGGAGGGACGAGACCGGCGTTCCGTTGACGGCGAGAATGTAATCGCCGACTTTAACGTTCACGCCCACGGCCGTGAGCGGCGAGCGCGTGTGTTTATCCCAGTTTTCGCCCGGCAAAATGTGGTCGATCCGGTACGCGCGCGTGGCCGAATCGCGCGAGAGTTCCGCGCCCAACAAACCGAGCTTGATCCGGGGAGTGTCGGGCCGCTCGCCGCCGCCGACGTAAGTATGGCCGCTGTTCAATTCACCGATCAATTCCCCGAGCAAATAAGTGAGATCGTTGCGGTGATTCACGAACGGAACGAGCGCGGCGTATTTATCGCGCATTGCTTTCCAGTCGACGCCGTTCATCGTCGGCGAAAAGAAGAAATCGCGCATGTGCCGCCAGCATTCGAAATAGATCTGGTTCCACTCCGCGTGCCGGTCGAGCTGCATGTCGAGGCCTTCGATCTTGTGCTCGTGGTCTTTGGTCTCGATCTTGTCCTTCGGCAAATCGATGATCGCGTAATCTTTTTTGATTTTAACAAGCATCTTTTTTCCATCGAATGTGATCTCGTAATCGTTCACATCGCCAATCACCGTTTCTTTACGGTCCTCCACGCTGTAAGAGCAGAGATGTGATTTCCGGTCGCGGCCATCGCCATTGTCGTCGTCTTCGCCGACGTCGTCGCCGGCGGTCCGGCGAAGATAAAAGATGCGATCGTCGACCATTCGGATGTTTCGGTAATTTCCGGGCGTGATCTCGATCCCGAGGATGCGATTTTGAATTCCGTCGGTGTCGACTTTAACTACCACCGGTTTCTTCGGCTTGGCGGCTTCCGTTTTCTTTTCGTCTGCTTTTTTCTCGCCGGCTGCTTTCTCTTCCGGCTTTTTTTCCTCCGCTTCCTTGGCTTTCTCTTTCTCGCGTTTTTGCTCGGCCTTGCCCACTTCATCACTCTTTGGCCCGAGCGGGTTTTCGGTTTCCTTCGAGAGCGTCACTAAATAAACGCGTTCCATGTCGCGATAAATGTTCGCGAACTCCTCGTCGCCAAAAGTTGCTTTGAAATCGCGCGCCGAGCCGAGCAGTAAATATTTGCCGTCGTCGCTGAAGACGGGCTCGCCCGACCCGTACCAATTGTCCGTCACCGCTGTCTGCTGTTTGCTCGCGAGCGAGTAAAGATACACCCGCGGCATTCCGTTTTCTTCCGGCCGTCCCCACGCGATCCATTGGCTGTCCGGCGACCAATTGAAAATTTCGATCTCGCCATATTTGTCCTGATCGACTTGCGTCACGGTCTTGCTCGCAACATCGACATAACGCAGCCGCTGCAACCGATCGGCCCAGAGTAGCTTCTTACTGTCGGGCGACCATTTCGGCGCGTAAAAATAGGTATCCGCTCCGCCGGTCACTTGAACGGCATCGCCTTTTCCGTCCTGCGCACGGACATACAATTCGTTTTCGCCGGTTACGTCCGAGTTGTAGGCAATCCATTTTCCGTCGGGCGACCAAACCCCGTCGCGCTCGTGCGCGTTTGATGTCTTGGTCAAATTGCGCGGCGTCCCGTTCCTAGCCGGCACCGAGAAAAGGTCGCCACGGGCGACCACGACCGTTCGTTCCCCATCTGGCGCGAGGCTGACCGACTCAACATGTTTGGATGCATCCACCAAGGCCGAACGTCCGATCGCCAAATCTTCCTTGATCTCGATCGGCAGCGGCGTGGCCTGGCCGCCCTTCAAATCGTATCGCCAGATGTAGCCGGCTTGTTCGAAAACGATCGATTCTTTCCCGATCGACGGAAATTTGATGTCGAAATCTTTGAAGTTGGTGAGCTGTTTCGACTCCTTCGAGTTGAGATCGACCACGAACAGATTCATCCGGCCGTCGCGATCGGAAATGAAATAGATCTTGTTGTCCGGTCCCCACATCGGGCAAATGTCCTGGGCCGGATTGTTGGTCAGGTTTTCAGTCGCGCCGGTTTTGAAATCGTGGATCCAAATGTCGTCGGCCATTCCGCCGCGATAATGTTTCCAGGTCCGGAACTCGCGGAAAACGCGGTTGAACGCCATTTTCGAATCGTCCGGTGAAAACGAAGTGAACCCGCCGCGCGGCACCGGCACCTGCTGCGGAAGTTCGGCGTCGAGGCCGACGGTGAAAAGCGAGCCGATGAAATCGTTAAACGATTTCATCCGTGAACGGAAGACGATCAGCGGTTTCGTGTTCTCCCACGCCATCACGATGTTGTTTGGGCCCATTCGATCTGAGACATCGTCGCGGCCGAGCGTCGCCGAGATCGTAAGGCGCTTCGGCGCGCCGCCTTCCGCCGGCATCACGTAAACTTCGCGATTACCATCGTATTCCGAGGTGAAGGCGACTTGCTTCCCGTCCGGGGAAAAACGCGGGAAAGAAGTATAACCAGGACCGCTGGTCAGACGTCGCGCGATCCCGCCGTCTTTGCCGACCGTGTAAAGCTCGCCCGCGTAACAAAAAACGATCTCGCGATCGTTCGTCGTTGGAAAACGAAGAAGACGGGTGGTATTCGGCAACGATTGCCCCGAAGCCGCGAAGATCGAAAACAAAGAGGAAATTGAGACAAGAAGAAGAATTCGAGAGCGCATAAATGCAGATTGAAAACGGAAGTCAGAAAGCTGGTTGTCACTGCACTAAAGTGCAAGACCCGAATTCGCTTCCCTTTCCTACTTCTCGCTTTCTTACTTCTTACTTTCCTTACGAGGCGGCCGCACTTGCCGGAATAAAGTCCGTGCCCTGGTCGAACCGCAGCTTTTTGTCGAGTTCCGCTCTAGAATTTTCCGACTTCCCGGAACCAATGCAGAGCCCGTTGAATCTCTTCGCCCTTGAGTTCATGACCGCCGGAGAAATGTTCCAGGCGGACTTGCTGAAACCCGGTGCGTTTCAAAGAATAAAATACTCCTTCCTCGGCTCCGGGCCGCGCAATTTGATCTGCCGTGCCGCTGCTGAGCCAGACGGGTATGCTGAGGAAATCGGCTGGAGGTTGGTAGTCATGGTAGGCGGCGCTTAGCCGATCGGCGTTCATTCCGGCCAGGAAAAATCCACAGATTTTAAACCCACGGTTTTTTGCCAGCATCGCGCCGAGAAATCCACTGCTCTTCGCACCACCGGAAAATCCGGCAAACGCTGCCGGCCAACGGCCCGATTGCGGCCAATTGTCGCGAATCATTTGCAATCCCGCCGTTAACATTGCCAATCGCCATAAGACCGAATCGGTGCGCGGACGAATGGTCGCGTCCGTCGCAAGAACGACCCAGCCCTCTACCATGGCCGCGTCTCGGTACCATGGCGCGTCCATTATGCTCGTGCGGTCGAGATCGGTTGTCGATGTCACAATCAGAATTGGCCACGAACGCGCGGGATCGAAATTCTTTGGAAACATCAAAAGTGCGCGACCGGTGGTTGGTCGCGGATTGCCGCCCTGCGCTGCGGATTCCTGGAAGTAACTGCTGATCGGAAATTGAAAGTCGAGCGTGGCTCCGCCTTGAACCTGGTGACCCTCGAGCGTCGCGGCTACCGCACTTGGCAGAAGCAATCGATTAACTGCCAGCAAAGCGATCGCAATCGCGCAGAGAACAGACTTGCAGTTCATTATCCTTCAAGACGCGGCCGCACTTGCCGGAATGAAGTCCGGGCCGTGGTCGTCGAACCGCAACTTTTTGTGCAGCTCGCGCCGCAGCAGCAACAAATTGATGCAGGCCTGAAGGAGCTGCGATCCGACCGACAGATACCAGACAAGTTTAATGTCGAATCCCGGTTTCTGTGACAACAACAGTGCCGGCAACGCAAAGAGAACGAGGCGTGAGGCCGAGCTCAGTAATGGCGGCACCGTGTTGCCCAGTCCTTGGAACATGCTCGAACTGGTGAAGACAATGCCGGCCGCAACGAAGTTGAAAGCGACGATGCGGAGATAATCGCTTCCAAAGTTAATCACATTCGGATCTTTGGAGAAAAAACGGATCATCGGTCCGGGCACGATCTCCGTGATCACGGCGAGTACGAGCATCAAGGCAGTGGCCAGCCCAAGCCCCGATTTAACCGAATGCCGGACGCGATCGGCCCGACGGCCGCCGAAGTTTTGTCCAACCAGGGGCGACACTGCAAAACTTAGTGCGACCACAGGCAAAAAGAGCGCTTGCATCACCCTCGCGCCGACCCCGAATCCTGCCTGCGCCGCCGGACCGAAATTTCGGATGATCCAGTAGACGATGACGATGTAGACAAAGAGAAGGACAAACTCAGCGCCGGCTGGGACGCCGATGCGCAGCATCGCGCTCCAGATTTTCATTTGTGCGCGCCACAGCGGAAACCGGAAGCGGAGGTAACGATACTTTTTCTCGAAGTACCAAATGATGAGCAGGTCGGCGACGAGAATGGAAATGAAGGTCGCGAGTGCCGCACCCGTGACACCAAGTTTCGGCCACGGTCCGATCCCGAAGATCAAAAAGGGAGCGAGTACGATATTCACAATCACGCTGACCACCTGGAAGATGACTGGCGCCTGAAAAATTCCGGTCGCGCGCAAGGCCGAGCCCATCGAGACGAGCGGGAACTGCAGCAACATCGCTGGAAGAAACCAGAGTAGATATGCTTTGGCCAATCCCGCGGTCGCGGGATCTGCGCTCAGCGAATTGGCGTAAGCGTCCATTGAAACAAAGCCGACTGCGCCTAGCGCGAGCGCAATCCAGATCGACATCGCGCATGATTGATTGAAGACGAGTTCCGCGTGCGGCTGATCTTTTCTTCCGGCGGCTTGCGAGATTAGCGCGGTTGTGCCGACGCCGAGCATTTGGGTCAACGCCAGCACGATCATAGTGAGATTTCCAGCGACACCGACCGCAGCGATGGCTTCCTTGCCGAGACGTCCAACCCAAAAAAGATCGGCCAGCAAATAAAGCGTCTGCACCACCATGCTCACGCCCATAAAAGCCGACATGTGCAACAAATGCTTGGTAACTGAGCCTTCGGTCAGGTCTTTCATGCGATGTTTCGAATCCTGTCGCGCCGATGCGATTGGTGGCAACCGAAATCGAAAGGGACCTTCTAAACCGCCAGTCCAACGCCGGTGCGGCCCGCACCTCGGACCTACACTTTTTCCGCCACGATCTCAAGAACAAGCGGAGTCAGCATGAATGAAGGTTTCTCTTTCTCGGCCGCAGCCAGGTCGGCCCGGACCTTGTCGGCAAACTCGGCGTCGATTCGGCCGAGCTCTTGCAAGCGCAACAGATGGACATGAATGAATTGGGCCGGCCACTGCCACATGTAATCATTCGATTGAAGACAGAAAATTCGCGGCGCCGCCATCCGCACGGTGAATCCGTTCTTCGTTAACCATGACGGCAGTTGTAGTCCGGTGTCCGGCTCGCCCCCGGCTTCGCGCCAGGTCGCGATCACGTGGCTTCTGAATTCTTCCAAACTCGCCCGCTGCGGAAAAAAACGCCATGTCGTGTAATGACCGTACTCATGAAAAATTGCCCGGCCGCCTCGGCGCGTGACGCGCGAGATTTTCTTAACCAGCAGCTCTGGATCAGAAACGAAGCAAAGCACCCAGCGGCACCAGCTGAAATCAAAAGGACCGTCCGGCAAATCGTCATTCATCAAGTCGAGCTCGTGAACATCGACATTTGAAAGCGATTGGGTTTCGATGGCGCTCTTGATCGCGTTTACAAAATTACTCGACCGTTCGACTGCGACTACCCGTCCACCGGGTCCGACAATTTCAGCAAGATCGACCGTCGCGTATCCCGGTCCCGCGCCGACATCGAGGACGCGACTTCCATTGGTAATGCCCGCCTGTTTCCAGCAATCCAAAACTACCGGCCGCCAGGCGCGATGTTGTACTCCCAATCGCGCCAGTTCCTCGTCGTGTGTGCCGAGAACGTAATCGCGCTCTTTTGACTGACTCATCGAATCAGGTTACATCGCGGCGGGATTCGTCCCACCCGATTCTTGCTGGCTACGAGTCTTGAAATCTCAACGGAGAGGCCTGCTGACACAAAGGAGAGGCCCTCACCTCAATCCTCTCCCTCAGGGAGAGGAAGACGCGAAGCGGCAGGTGAGGGTGCAGACCCGGTCGACTGTGAACTAATAACCAAGCGCGCAGCGCTTATTTCTTCACTTCCGCTTTTCCGGTCTTGTCCTGGATCGTGACGCTTAATTTCTTGGCCGCTTTACCGGCGTCGCGCGCGACGTACGTGACCGACCAGGTGTCGCTGGCCGCGTTGTATTCTGCTTTCGGCAATTGATACTCACCCAGATCGTAGCCTTTCGTGCGCGCTTCAATATCGGCAATGTCCATGGCCTGCACTGCCGTTAATTTCGCACCAGCAGTCGGCGACGAAACGGCGGCGATCGGAGGCGTCGAGATTTGCGCCGGCGGATTTGTTTCCGGCGGCGTCCTGAGGTGAAGCGATGACGGCGGTCCGGTCAATGTTCGGAGCGAATTGTCCACCGGAGTTTCGTTCGAAGCACCTTGAGCGTTGAGAGTTGAGGGTTGAGAGGATTCGGCTATTGCGGATTTGGAACTTGGGCTTTGGGCTTTCTCGGCCCCAGCCGAGAGCGGCCCTTCCGCTGGAATATCTTCACTTAATTGTGTCTTGGCTTTGGATGGTTGAGAGGAGGCGGCTTTCGCGATCTTCGATGACTTTTCGGTTTGTTCGGGCTTCGCGCGGTCAGAGCGCCTGGCCGGTTCGGTTTCCGATTTTTTGGCAACGGCGTGAGTCGGATGTTCAATCGCGCGGACGGCGCCAGGCGCAAGTGCGGCTTTCCTGGTCACGGGTGCTCGCGGCGTAGCCGATTGCTCCGGCTCTTCACTGGCAGTCGCTGATTTACTGACCTCTGACCTCTGACCGCTGACTTCTGATTCTTCTGGTCCTGCGGCCGGAATGTCGGCACTTGTTTCTTCTGCAACTCGCGGTTGCGTTTTTTCTTCCGAAATCTTTTTCGTCTTTGACGATTCGCTGGCGACTTCTGTTGATGTTGCGGATGCGGTGCGCTCCGGCTTCTCCGCCGCGGCCGCGGGCTCTGCGCTTTCTGCTTTTGTAACTACTGGGCCGGCGGTCCAGCGCCCGTTGTTATGACCATCGACAAACGTCGCGTGATACGTTGTTCCATGATCGACCGTCATGACACCGCCGCTGAATTTCCCGTGCACCATCGTCCCTGAATAACTGCTGATGAGTGTTTTTTTGGGCGAGAAAACATTCGAACCGGTGGTGAAACTTCGGTCCGTTCGGAACCACTGAAGCGTGCCCGGTCCGGTGGCATAGCCCTCCGCGTCACGACCGCCAGACCAGGTTGCAGTGTCATCGGGCTTTGGATTGTTATTCCAAACGAGAGTTTTTTTGCGGTCATCGGTGCGCTGGTAAGCACCGTCGGCCAGCGCGCCCTTGGCCAAAATCAGGAGCAATAGCAACGCTCCAAAGACGATAAAACCGGGCGCCTTCACAAGAACGCCGATTGTAGTCATTCAGTCTGCGCTTCACAACAGGAAAGTCCGCAGTACTAATAAAAAGCCTTGGTGCCGAGAGTTTTCCGCTTTGGAGAGGCAATGCTGCAAAAAAGCCGGTGAAGGCCAGTCGAGTGCCAGACCGGCTCGACCGCCAGTCCGGCCCGGATCCTATTTTCGAATTTCTACCTTCTTCGTTTGGTCTTCGATGGTGACGGTGAACGCGCTGGGGTTTCCCTGCGCGTCGGTGTCTTGCTTCAAACTGTAAAAGAGGACCCACTTCCCTTTGACCGCGGAGTGATCGACTTTCGGACGCTGATATTCGTCGACATGATATCCCTGAATGCGCGCTTCGGTGTCCGCCAGATTGATCGTTTCGGCTTCGGTCAGTTTGTCCGTGCTCGACGCCGACGATGTCGACCTTTCTGTTTTTTCCGTCGCGGTCTCAGGGATTGAAGTTGCGCGCAGAGAAGACGGCGGGTCGACCAGCGTGCTTAACGAAACGTCGTCATCAGACTTTGCTGCGGAAGGCCGATTGCCGGGAGCAAGACTGCTGACTTCTTCATTTTGGGCAGGTCCTTCCGCGACAACAGGTGGCGCCTCTTGAGTCGAGGGTTGGGTGGTGGTTTCCGGGACCGGCCGGTCCAATGCCGGCACCGAACTCTCGGTCGAGCCGCTGATTTCTGACTTCTGAGTGCCGGTCTCTGATTTTGTCGGAATCGGCGTTGGTTCAAATACTGACGCTGCGTTTTCTGTTTTCTCCGGTGCGCGCGCGATCTTTTCCTTGGCCACCGTCGGCGGCGTTGGCGCTGGCGCCACCGGAACCGGAGTTGCGCCCGACTTGCTCGCGATGGAACGGACCTTTTCCGGTTCCGCCTTCGGTTTTGTCGCTGTTTCCGGCGCCGCCGCAGCTAAATGCTTTTCCGGTTCGGGTTTCGGTTTTTGCGCGGCCGCTATTTTTTCCGCGGCCGCTTTTCGTTTTTCAACGATTGCCGCTTCTGGCAGATTCATTCTCGACGGCGCCCGACCACGCGCCCAACCGGTCACTCGTCCGCCGTCGACGAAATAAGCGTGCGCGGTTCGGCCGTTGGTATGGGCATTGACCGCTCCTTCAAACTTTCCGTGGACCATGTTGCCGTAATAACGCACGTATACCTTCCCGTTCGCGGTGTACCAGGTGAGATCACCAAAGCCGCTCGCATAATTCTCTTTGTCCCGCCCGCCCGCCCAGCTCGACGTCTCGCCCGGCTTCGGAGTGCTGTTCCAGACCATGGTCTTACTGTCCCTGGTTTGTTGGTATTCACCCTCGGCCAAGGCCGCGCTCGCGAACACGAGCAGCAAACCGCCGCAGAGCGGAACCAGTTGAAGCCTTAAAGTCATTGTCACAAAACGGAGAAAGACGTTACCGCGTCGCGCACAATCAGCAATCAGCAATCAGCAATCAGCAATCAGTAATCAGATGTCTTTTCCCATCGCGATTGCGCCATCAATTTCTTCCCAGCCGCAACGCTTCCAAAACTCGCGCCCGCGCGGATTATCGTCCGCGACCATAATGGTCG
This sequence comes from Verrucomicrobiota bacterium, assembly GCA_003220055.1. Classification (GTDB taxonomy): domain Bacteria; phylum Verrucomicrobiota; class Verrucomicrobiia; order Chthoniobacterales; family UBA10450; genus AV40. Next base: position 15,598 of record QHRF01000004.1, read on the forward strand.
CACGCTCGAGACCGGTGTGTCGCAAACCTTCCAGGCATTCAGTCACCAGCCGTTTTCCGAGCCTGCGTCCCTGGTATTTCGGATCAACCGCCAAATGATAAATGTATCCGCGGCGTCCATCATGACCGCATAATGCCACGCCGACCATTCTTGATCCATCCATTGCGACCCGACTCAAGCCCGGATTTTGGCCGAGAAACCGCCGAACGCTTTCGCGATCGTCGCCTTCCGCGATGTCGAGGCCCTCGACCTTTTGCCACAAATCAATTGCCGCCTCGTAATCATCGATTGAAAACTCGCGTGTCCGGATCTCGCCGTTCATTTGTGGCCGCCAATTTAACACGAATTCCATCGCTGACTTCTGGTTGTCGAGCGACATCGTTTCTTCCTTTGAGGGCAAAGACTGGTGCTACCATTCTATTCCAGGGAAGGGGATCCCTTAATGGACGTGTCAGATCCTGAAGAGAAAACGTTTCCGCCGGCTGAAGATTCCGGCGACATCTCCTCATCGGAACGGCAACAGCAAAAGTTTCAACTGACTCCGGAGCAGCGCCGCTTTCTTGGAACACGATCGTTCCAAAATGGTGTTGCCGCCACAGGGCATGGCACCGGCAAAGCTCGGAATGATGTCACCGCGCACCGCTGCGGTCGCCGCCGCCGTCAGTAGTCAACCAATAACTTTCTTTCGAGACACCCGTCCACAAGCGCGGTGGGATTCGATTCAGACGCGGATCATCGTTAGGGGCGGTATGCAGATATTAGTCGTGGAAGATCATCAGGACACTCGGGAAGTCCTTACCGGGTTGCTCAAACGTTGGGGCCACGACGTTTCCCCGGCTGACAGCCTCAAGAGCGGGATGGACCGCCTGGATAACGGACCCCCGGTTGACGTCATCCTGAGCGACATCGCGCTGCCCGACGGCACCGGCTACGCCCTCGTAAGCGAAGCGCGCCGGCGCGGGAAACGCGTGTTAGCCATCGCCTTGTCCGGCTACACCTATCCGAGCGACGTCCACATCGCCAAGCTCACCGGCTTCGACCACCATTTAACCAAGCCGTGCGATAGCGCCTATCTTAGGACCATCCTTGAAGATCGGGCGAAATGGGAACAGACCCTGGCCAAGGATTAGCGGCCAGCGGTCAGCCGATCAGTAATCAAAGGTCAGACGACGGCGTTTCGCGCGCCGATAACGGATATCGAATAACCGATAACCAATAACGCTTAACTCGGCGTCTTAGCCGTCTGCGTTCCTTGGCGAGCGCGTAGCCTCGCGCGAAGGCTGCTTCCGTTTCGCGTCGGCCAGGCGCTCGGTTTTTTTCCGGCGCCGCGCTCGTTTCCTCACGTTATCTCGGCCGTGACTGTGTCCCATAAAAGCTGTCGAGTTGTTAAGCGGACCGCCCGAGGGTCAAACGTTCTACGCCGCCTTTTTCGTCTTCTTGCTTGCGATGATTCCAGGGAACTGGACCACATCCGTCGGCGTATTACCGTTCTGGCCCAGCGTGGATTCGAACGTCAATTTACCAGTGGCGATCTCACTCAAGGCGATATCGGCGTGACCCATCCCGGGAACGAATTCGACCAGCGGACGGTGTCCAATGGTGAGTTGTCGAACACGGCGTGAAACCATGTTCACGAGAATTTGCTGATTGTGGATTACTTCACTGGCGGCTTTAACAAGTTCGGGCTTCATAATTGATTAACTGGGTCCAGCGGCTGACGAGGATTAATTCCGGGGCGAGATAGCCCCGTCAGGAAATCGCAGCAGAAAAACTTGTCCTATTATCGCCTAAACCGGGGAAAACACCACACATTTCGAAGGCCAGTCGCGACGGCGATTTCGTCCGTTGGCGAAGAGGTCAGCCGCCTTCACTGAAATTACGGCCTGCCAAGGAGGTCGGAGGTCAGCGGTCGCTGGTTAGAGATCAATCAGCGGTCGGTAACGGATTGTCTCCGGGGAAATGCGCGCCGCGGCCTGCGTTGTTGCTGCGGTTGCTGCTGATTCGGCGGTCTTTGTGGTTGAGGTCGCCCTTCCTGCTGGTTCTGGCGCGGCGGCATAGCGCGAGCCGGTGCCGGTTCCTGGATCATTTCAAACGTCCGAAACAACTGCGCCAGATCGATCACTTCATTCGCAGCTGATCGCAATATGTTCCCAAGATTTTGCGAAACCGATGCCACTTCCACCCGGATACCGCGCCGCCTCAACTTGATCGCGAGATACGCGAAATCGGTGTCGCCGGTTACGAGAATGACGACATCGGGCTGCATCTCGACCGAAAGCTCGAGCGCGTCGATCGCCATCATTACGTCCACGTTCGCCTTGTAACGTCCTTCCTCAGCGGGCGACCCATCTTTGGTCACAACCATGAATCCGTTGGAACGCAGCCACTGCATAAACTTATTCTTCTTGTCGCGTTCTTCCTGCCAGATCGGCATCGCCGGCGGAAGTCCGGCATAAACAACCATCTCAATCAGCTCGCGTCCGGTGTTTGGGCCGGCCAGAAAATCGCGCAGTTTTATCCAATCCAAACCCCGCCCGACGGTGCGGACCGAGCTTCCAACATTGGACTCATCGACCAGCACCAACACCCTCGATCTCGCCGATGTATTTGAATTTTTCTTCTGCATGTTGGGCTACGGTTTTAGCTCGAGCATGGCTTTTCCTGATTCCAACGACATCAAGATTAAACTAAGCAATGTAAAATTTTTCATACGTTTTCTGGTTTTAGATTTTGAGCTCTCGGCGTTTCGAAAAGTTCTGCGACTTCTGCCCGCTGACTTCTAACCAATAACTAAGAACTGACGAAGTCAGTGTGACCCAACCGAGCCGACACAAGGACCAACAGATTTACCGCGAATCAGAAGATTATAGCCGGCCGAGATTATTCGTCGCGCCGCCTCGCCAGTTTCCGGATCACTCTCGAGCGGATCGTCGTGGACGCTTTGCTTAACTTCGAAGTTTCGGATCGGCTTGGTCGGATCGGTGGTCTCGTAAATATAAGTCGGCACACGCCAATCTACTCGGAAACGGCCTGACCGCACTCTATTTCCGACTTCTGATTTCTGACCTCTGTCTTCTCACCTCTAAATAACCTTAGGTTACCCTCGTTTCTGATGTAGACTGGTTGCGCCGATCGATCTGCCATCGGCCACTCTCCCCCGGGACCGGAGACATACATGAAATTAACACGCACACTATCTCAAAACGGCGCACTTTACTTCGCTCACTCTGACACGGCCCAGCGCCGGGCTGCGCTCTTTCGGCGGTTCGCTGCCGCGGCCAGAATACAGCCACGTGATATCAACCGACGGACTTTCGCCGACTCGCACGTCTCGCGACGATTTCATCCCGATAATGGGCGATAGTCGGGCCACTACCCGGCCTCTTCACCGCGATTGACGGTTAACGCGGCATTTTCACCGCCGTCGTGTCGCTGGCCGATGTCGATCTCTTCAGAACGGTACCGCGAACCGAGTCCCATGTTGCGGTGAATATGTAGGTCCGCCCGGATCTTAGGGTCAGACCGATTCCTGTGGGCTGGCGCGACTCGGTATTCGGCAGGCTAAGCACGCCCAAGGTATGATGCCCGCCCGACACGAATCCTTCGTAATGTTGGTCTCGTGGAATCTCAGCGACTTTTCGGCGGTCGATCCACAATTGGACGACACGATCGTTTCCAAAGTTCGGCGCTCGTTGCACGATGAGACGCGCGCCTCGGCTGGTCGCGCGCGCCTCTCCGTTGCCAGCGAAGATCGCGCAGGCGAAGACCAGAATCAGCAAAATCCTGTTCGTAGCTATGGTGTTCATAAAAACATTTCGCGTCACGACCAGTGATCGCGTTGGTTTTAATTCTGCTCGGACGAAGCCGGCCGGCTGCTGATCCGCCAAAGGACGGATTCGCCGTGGCGAACCGCTAACCCGGCAGCGCCGTGACGATGGCCATTACTTGAAAGCCGTATATGTGTAGGAGTTCACAGTCCAGGTCCCGTTAACCTTGGAGCCTAGTGTCACGTAAATCGTGCGCCCATCAACGGGAATGTTGTTTACGGTTTTCGAAAGCACGGTCACCAGGCCGGAGTTGTAAATATCGGCGCCATGTAGCGAGCTGCCTACGAAAAAGAAATAGGCGCTGGCGCTGCCGGCGCTCCAGGTGAAGGTAACGGTGGACGAACTAAAGGTGGATCCTGGTGGCGGGCTAAGCATCACTGCCGCACCGGTGGGAGTCGGTGTTGGAGTTGGCGTCGCGGTAGGTGTGGGTGTCGCAGTCGGAGTAGGTGTTGGAGTTGGAGTAGATGTTGGAGTCGGGGTAGGAGTAGCAGATGGATTGAAAGCTTTATATGTGTAGTAGTTTACGGTCCAAGTCCCGTTAACTTTGGAACCTAGTGTCACATAAATCGTGCGCCCATCAGCGGGAATGTTATTTACTGTTTTCGAAAGCACGGTCACTTGACCAGAGTTGTAAATATCGGCGCCGTGTAGCGAGCTGCCGACGAAAAGGAAATAAGCGGTGGCACTACCCGCGCTCCAGGTAAAAGTCACACTGGACGAACTAAAGGTGGAGCCCGGGGGCGGACTAAGCATCACCGCCGCCCCGCTCGTTGGAGTGGGCGTGGGCGTGGGCGTGGGAGTCGGTGTCGGAGTTGCAGTTGGCGTCGGTGCCGGGGTCGGCGTCGGCGTCGGCGTAGGAGTCGGTGTCGGTGTCGGAGTCGGCGTACTCAGCAGACCAAAAGCGCCCACGCCGCTCGTAGTGCCGACATATACTTTACCGTTGGCAATTGTTGGGGTCACAAACTTGTTGCTCGTGCCGAATTGATCGCGCGAGCTAGGGGCCTGGGTGCTGTTGTAGAGTTCTGTTGCCAGATTTGTTGCATCGTAGACTCGCAACACCGCCGCCCCGCCGGTACCCACTTGTTCCGCCCAAACGATCCCGTTGAGAGTTCCATTCGCCGATATGCTCGGGGTAGTTCCCGGATAGGAAAAGGTAACGCTGCTACTGGAGGCAGGCGTCGTTCCTAATCTCGCGTTACTAAATGCAAATGCCTTCAAATGGTCGCCGGTGCCGCCGACGTAAAGTGTCCCGTTGAAGTAAGCCGGCGTAGCCCATAGACCGCTCGCAGTGGCTCCCGGAAAATCCTGATAGATGTTCGCGTTCGAACTCGCGTTGAATTTTCCCATGTTGTCCCGGTTCGCGATATAGAGGTGGCCATCTTTCCCGCCGCCGACCGCCAGATGCCGGGTAATGCCGCCGCTGTCGATCATATCCGGAAGAACCACGACGCCCCCTGAACCAAGATCTTGATCCGCGTTCGATTCCGCGATGGTGTTGAACATCGTCCAATAATCAGCCACCTGAAGGCTGTTGTTGGCGGTGGAGAGTTTTACAAAGCAATTCCCAAAATCGCTGTGATTCGGAAATCCATTTGCGTCCAGGGTGGTCTCAAACGTCCCGTTGCCGGTCAGGGCATACATGTTTCCGCTGGCATCAACCGCGGGCGCGGCGCCGGCAGCCCAGATGGAACCCTCGTTGCCGTTGGGCACAAGATCGATCACGCGGACCTGGGCCAGAGTAGTTTGGTTGTAACCAATAATAAACGCCGTGTAGGGATCAAAATCGCAATGGGACGACCAGCTTGTGTAGACGATTCCATTATTCAGCACGAGTCCCGGCCGCTCTTTGTATTGTTTCGGATCAAAGAAAACGTTGCCGCCATTGCTATTGGCTCCGCTTCCCGGATAGCTTGCCGAAACATCGACCGGGCTTCCTGACTGCTCCGCGCCCGTGACCAGATCAAGCGCGTGCAAACGCTGGAAATAATTTCCCGAGCTGTCTTTGCTCATCGGGGCAACGTAGATTGTTCCGTTTAAACCGGCGTTTCGATCGATCACCGGTGTCGCGGTAATGCCGATCTCGGGTGTGACTTGGGAACAGCCCCGGTTATCCGAAGGAGTTTCGCCGGTCTTGAGCAGAGAAACCTGCCAGAGCACAACGCCGTTGTCCGCATCGCAGGCATAGACCGTGTCATGCTCGGTTGCGATGTAGACCACGTTGTGAACGCCTTTTCCCGGAATGGTGAGATTGGAGACGTAAAGCGGTTGCGCGTAAACTTGTCCATCGGTCGGAATAACGAAGAGTTTGCCGAACTGGTTAAAGTTAACGTTCGCCGGCGTAAGAATTGTCTCGCTCTGGTTCTGGCCGGTCCGCGCGCTGTCGTTGTGCCAGGTAAGAACGTCGACCGCGAAAATGGCGGGCACGAAAGCGATCAGCGCCAGGAATGAAAAAAGATTTCGGCGCGAGACCAGCTGAGCGCGGAGCACGCTTAAAAAATTAGCATGTTGCACACCGGCCGCGAATGAATTTGCCCCGGCGGTCAGTGGTCAGTCGTCCGCCGGCTGATTTATTCAGCCAACTTGTCACTCGTCACTTTTGATTCTTCTTTTACTTCGCGTCGGCCAGACGCTCGGTTTTTTTCCGGCGCCGTGCCCTTCCTCGCGTTATCTCTGCCGTAACTGTGTCCCATATGTATTTCAGCTTTCCGCGTTTCAGTCTTCCAATTCTCTGCTCAACTTCTCAACAAGGCCAGGGCGCCGCCTCACAAGTTAATTCGGCGGCGTTTGCTTCGATCACCGGTACGGACGTTGCTGCTTTTAGACGGAGTTCATGGACACCCCCCTCAGAATCCTGGCTATCGACGACGAGCCGTCGGTTACGCTTTCCCTCAGGTATGTCTTTTCCGGGCCGCGCTATGAAATGCTCTGCGTAGAAAATGGCAACCTTGCTCTGGCCAAACTCGATGTCGCTTCGGATCCGTATGACGTGATTATTGTCGATCAGAAAATGCCGGATCTCACCGGGATAGAGTTAGTCGAAGCGATCAGGAAACGCGGTATCAGCGGCAAAATTATCGTGGTATCAGCGTATCTTTCGGAGGAAGTTCGCGAAGCTTACGAGCGATTGGACGTGCATGTCATGTTCCCGAAACCTTTTAACATCGATCAACTTCGCTCGGCCGTCGATCGTATCACCGCCTGACCGGTCGATCTCAGCTGTAGGAGCCTCGCGAGGGCTACTCAGCGGCAAGGTTCTTTTCGGCGGCGGCGCGCTCAGCCTTTTTTCCGGCAGCGCCACGGCTCACCTCGATTTTTACTTCTTACTTTTGAGCCCGTGCTTTGATATGTCGATCTTAGACCGTACGCAAATGATGGGCATCACGAATCTTGTTGCCGTTTTAGGTGTGGCAATCGCTGCCACATCCATTGCGATTGCCGTCTACCAATATCGTCGCACTGTTCACCGGGATATATTTAGAGTGTACGCAGACAAGTACGACTCCATTCTACAACCGGAAATTTATCCGCTGTGGCAGGAGGCCTTGGCCGGCGACGATAAGCATTGGGAAAGACTAACGCCGGTGATGATCGCCTATCTAAATTTGATATGGGAAGAATGCTATCTCGTCAGCGACGGAGTGATCCCTCAAAAGTTATGGGAGCTTTGGCGTCCGGAGCTTCAAAAAGTTTTATGCTCTGATTTTGCCAGGCAGGTAATAAAGAATTCCGATTTCCACTTTCCGGAAGATCTGACGAGCGGTTCACCCCTTGGGCTCGCTCAGATTACCGGAGGAGACTGGTTGCGCCATCCCTCAGTTGCTGCGAAGCGATTTCTAAAATTCCTCAACCGCTAAGCTGTCCTCCGTCTTCTGTCTTCTGTATTTCCGCTTTTGAGCTCCCAGCTCCCAACTTAGTGCAGCTCAAAAAAGAGCGCGGCAATGTAAATGACGAAAGAAACAGCAGAGACGCAGACAAACACCTTGTGGAACAAGTCGTTGAAATAATTCCGGCGGTGCTGCCTTCCCGAAGTCCGGGAGGGCGGCATCGACCGCCGGTGGTCAGTAGTCAGGAGTCTGATCTCTGACCGCTGACCTCTGATCAGTCACCCGCCACTCGCTGTTGCATGCCTAACGATCGCAGCGTGTCGGGCGTCAAATTTCCGCTCGGCTCCAGCCCCTTGGCGCTCTGATAACGGACCAGCGCATGACGCGTTTCCGGCCCGAGGACGCCGTCGATTCGTCCATGGTAATAACCTGCTGTCGCCAATTTGTCCTGGAGGTCGGCAACTTCTGCTGCGACGGCGGACCGATCGTTAGAACCGTAACCGTTTCGATCATTATTAGAAGAATCGTAGCCGCCCTGATCGTAATTAGAGGAACCGTAGCCGTTTTGGTCGTCGTAATATGAGCCGCCGTAACCGCCGGAATCATATCCATACCCGGAGCCATACTGGTACCCATAGCCGGAGCCATACGGGTACCCATAGCCGTAGCCATACGGATAGCCGTAACCGTAGTACGGGTAGCCGTAAGGATAGTAATCGAAGTAGGGCCAGCCGAACCACGGGAAGAACCCGAAATCGAAGATGAACCAGGAGCCATTCACGAAACGGCAACGGTGCCCGTTCCAAAAATGGTCGTGCCTGCGGTCCCAATTGTGATTCCAATTGGCCGAGTGCTGGGCGAAAACGTGATTATGTCCAGGACTGATGTTGCCAATTGTCCGGTCCCCGCCGCCGGTCCCGAATTGCGCAGTCCGATTGCTACGCTGGC
>QHRF01000122.1 GCA_003220055.1 Verrucomicrobiota bacterium
TAAAGTTCCTTCACGTCCTCGCCGTGATTTCCTTCCGGGCCGCTCACGCCGAAAATCCGCTCCTTCAAGAACGGATCGCGTTCATTCCAAAATGCGAACGCAAGACAGAGCCGGCCTTTGTAATCCGAAATGCCGCCGATGCCGTCCTCGTTCCAGCGATACGCGCGGGAGCGCGCGTGATCGTGCGGAAAATAATTCCAGGCGTCGCCGTTTGCGCTGTAATCCTCGCGCACCGTGCCCCAGGCACGCTCGGCCAGATACGGCCCCCAGAAATGCCACGGCTCGGGGTGCGGCTTGTTTTCCGCGAGACGCAGCTGTTCGGCGTTCATCACCGCCGATTAGCAATTAAAAATCCGCAATTCGCAAGAAGTTTACCCGCTGCGGCGGGAAATCCGCCAATCGATTATTCCCACTCGATGGTGCTCGGTGGTTTGCTTGAAATGTCGAAGCAGACGCGGTTGACACCTTTAACCTCGTTGCTGATGCGGGATGAAATGCGGGCGAGCAATTCGTAAGGGAGCCGGACCCAGTCGGCGGTCATGCCGTCCTGACTCTCGACGATGCGCAGCACAATGGTGTTATCGTAAGTGCGCTGGTCGCCCATGACGCCGACGGAGCGGACCGGCAGGAGCACGGCGAACGATTGCCAGACGCGATAATACCAATCGCTCGCTTTCATTTCGCTCTGCACGATCGTGTCCGCTTCGCGCAAAATCGAGAGTCGCTCGGGCGTGACTTCGCCCAGGATGCGAACTGCCAGTCCTGGACCGGGGAACGGTTGCCGGTAAACAATCTCTTTCGGCAAACCGAGCTGCAATCCAACCTGACGAACTTCATCCTTAAACAATTGCCGGACCGGTTCGACCAGTTCGAAATGCATTTTCTCCGGGAGGCCGCCGACGTTGTGATGGCTCTTGATCACGGCCGCCGGATTGCCGCCGATTGAGACACTTTCAATCACGTCCGGGTAAAGGGTTCCCTGCGCGAGAAATTTGTAATGGCCGTGTCCGCCACCGGACGGACTCGCCGCGGCGAGTTTGCGCGCATTGTTTTGCCGATCTTGTGCGAGCAATTCCTCGGTTGCGTGTTGAAACACCGCGATAAATTCATTCCCAATAACTTTTCTTTTCTGCTCGGGATCAGTCACCCCTTTGAGCGCGGTCAGGAAACGCTCGGTCGCATCGACGTATTTCAAGCGAACATGGAAATTTTCACCGAACACGCGTTGAACAATTTCTTCCTCACGCGCGCGCAAGAGGCCATTGTTTACAAAAATGCACGTGAGCTGGTCGCCGATTGCTTTGTGAAGCAATGCGGCCGTGACGGACGAATCGACGCCACCACTTAAACCAAGCACGACCTTTTCGTCGCCAACCTGGCGTCGGACGCGCTCGCACGCTTCTTCGATAAACGAGCCCATCGTCCAATCCATCGCGCAATGGCAGATGTGATAGACAAAATTTTGCAGGATTTCTTTGCCGCGCGGCGTGTGCGCGACTTCGGGATGAAATTGCAATCCGTAAAGTTTCCGTTGTCGATCTTCGACCGCAGCAAAATCGGAACTCTCTGTCCGCCCGGCCGCGAGAAAACCTTTCGGCAAGGCCGTTACTTCATCGCCGTGACTGTTCCAGACATCGAGTTGATTGCCGAGTCCATCGAATAGCTGCGAACCGTTGGTGATGTGCAACATTCCCGCGCCGTACTCGCGCCGTCCGGTGAAGACGACCCGGCCCCCGAGATGATGCGCCATCTGCATCAATCCATAACAAATTCCGAGCACTGGAATGCCTAATGAGAAGATTTCCGGATCAATCTGGGGCGCGCCTTTGTCGTAAACGCTGGCCGGACCACCGGAAAGAATGATTCCATTTGGATGAAGATTTTTGATCTCAGCCGCGGGAAGATCGAAAGAAACTACTTCGGAATAGACTTGGAGCTCACGAATGCGGCGTGCAATGACCTGGGTGTATTGCGATCCGAAATCGAGAATAACAATCTTTGAATGTTTTGGGGGCGCGGATGTTTTCATTTGCTAGGGATGCGTTTGGGGAACGCCGTGTTCGCCGGCTAGATCGCCCGGGTCGCGTTGCTCAGGAACAAGTTGTCCCTGGCCGGTAACGCCGCGTTGCAATTGTGACTGCACTTCTTGGCCGCTTCGTTGTTCGAGCGGATCGGCGCAACCACCGGCAAGTCCTGCGCAAGCGATCGCGAGCAGGATCGATAAGGGCCTCATCCGCTCATTTTAGGAATGAAGTGATCAAAAGCAAATCGACAGGATTAACAAGATTTAACAGATTGGGTTCGGCAACGAAGCTAGTTGATTCGGTTTTCGAATCCTGTTCATCCTGTAAATCGTGTCTAGCATTCTGCTTCAGATGATCGATTCGGAGCTCTTGCTGCAAGGTTATCGACTGGGCGTTTTCCCGATGGCGATGGAAGACGATTCGATCGCTTGGTTTTCGCCCGATCCCCGCGCGATTATTCCGCTCGACGATTTTCATGTGCCGCACGCACTGCGGCGCGTCGCCCGGAAGAATATCTTCGAGATCAAGATCGACAATTGCTTCGGCGAAGTGATTCGCGCCTGCGCCAAACGAAAAGACACCTGGATCAATCGGGAAATCATCGAAAGCTACGAGCGGCTGAACGAACTCGGCTGTGCGCACTCAGTCGAAGCCTGGAACAAGAACAAACTTGTCGGCGGACTGTATGGCGTTGCCGTTGGCGGCGCGTTTTTTGGCGAATCAATGTTTCACCGTGTGACCGACGCGTCGAAGATTGCGCTGGTCGCTTTGGTCGAACGTTTGCGCGCGCGCAAATTCATATTGCTCGACACGCAATGGGTCACGCCGCATCTGGAGCAATTCGGCGCGATCGAGATTTCACGAGACCATTATTTAAAATTGTTGCGGCGCGCAGTGGAATTATCTCGCAAATTCTAGGCCCGTTTGAGCGTTCTCTCCTTTAGGGACGGTTCGCACCGGCCGGGTGCCAGAGCAACGGACTGAAAATCCACGGGTAGGCGGTTCGATTCCACCGCTCGCCATTTTGCCCGAATCGGCCAAGAATTACCGGATGCCGCAGCCAGCCCGCCTTCCACGCAAACCGAATCTGGTTTTCTTTCTGCCTGACCAACAGCGGGCGGACACGCTGGCGTGCTGCGGAAATCCGAGGGTCCACGCGCCGAACCTGAACCGTCTCGCCGCGGAATCGATGGTTTTCAGCCATGCATACGTGACACAGCCGGTCTGTGCGCCGTCGCGCGCTTCATTGCTGACTGGCGTGTGGCCGCACACGAGCGGTTGCACAAATAATGGGTTCGCGCCCGATTCGCGCATTCGTTTTTTGCCACAGTTGCTGGGCGATTCCGATTATCGAACAGCCTACATCGGCAAGTGGCATCTCGGGAAGCCCGGGCCGAAGGCACGCGGTTTCGAGGAATTCGTATCGGTCGAGCGGGTGAGCGATTACAGTAATTTCCTGATCGAGAACGGGCTGAAGCCCGACCACGAGAGCGGCGGTTTCTCGGCGCTGACAATCAGCAATCTACCGATCGAATTGTCGCAGCCGAAATTTGTGGAGAGGCATGCATGCGATTTCATTCAGCGCAATGCCCGCTCGCCGTTTCTGCTGGTGGTCTCATTTGTCGAGCCGCACTCGCCTTACAACAGCCCCTTCAACGATGAGCACGCGCTCGAGCAGATAGACGTCGATCCCAGCGCGACGGTCCCGCTCAGTGAAGATGTGCCATTGCGTTATCGGTTGACGCGCGAATGGCAGCAGGACCGAGCAGCTCGAGATGGGACCGGAAAAATCCGCCGCTTTAATTTCGGGCTGACGCTCGAGGAGTATCGCGACATCAGGCAAAGGTATTTCGGCCTCATCACTTTCGTAGATCGAAGCATCGGCGCGATCCTGGCGAGCGTCGAAAACGCGGGACTGCGCGAGGACACGATCATCGTTCACACCAGTGATCATGGGGATCTGCTCGGTGCGCACCAACTGTTCGGCAAAGGTGTTATGTTTGAGGAAGCGGTGCGCGTCCCCTGCATGGTGCGTGCTTCGGGACAGCCGCGCGCCCGAGTCATCTCGCAGCCGTTGAGTCATATTGATTTTGTTCCGACACTGCTGGAATTGCTCGGTTCGCCGCCGGCGGCGCAATGCGCAGGAAAAAGCCGGGCGGCGCTGGTCCGAGGCGAAACCATGCCGCTGGAAAACGTCTTCATAGAATGGTCGCCCTACCGCAAAGTTGATAAGCGGATCAAGATGGACAGCTCACTGGCGCCGCGTGAGAAAGTGGAGCGCGCCGCCAAAGAATCAACGCGCGCAGTGATTACTCCCGATGGATGGAAGCTTTGCCTGCGGGACAAGGACTTGAACGAGCTCTACAACTTAAGGGACGATCCAGTCGAAATTCGCAACCTTTATAATAGCGCGCCTCATTCAGTGATAGCAGGCTGCGCAGACCAGATCTGGCGCTGGCAAGAATCAACGTCTGATAAGCTCGACCTTTCGACCAACAGGTAGCTCATTTCTGGAGAAATCAGTAGGTTCGTAATTGGTACAACTATTTTAGGTAAAGTTGCTATGTTGCCGAACGGCTTCTACAAGAGTCTTGAAGGAGTGGATGAGGTTGAGATTGAGTTCATCTGCTATGGTGTTCCGCGGTCCGGCAGCACGCTGGTATATCAGCTAATCAGCGGCATATACCCTCAAGGAGTAGTCAAAACCCACCGGTATTGTTCGCAGCGGGTCAAGACAACCGCATCGTATCGCGATTTCCGGGACGTGGTGGTGTCCCTTTGGAGAAGGAGCCAGGGTGGGAAGGCACATCGGCACATGAGCGACGCCGAGGTCGAAAAATATGCGACGTTGTGCCAAGCGAGAGTAAGAGAGTTAGACCGGTACTTGGAACGCGGCGGCATTTGTCTGCTTCGCTATGAAGATTTCGTGGATGACCCGGCGTTCATTTTCAAAGCGGTCGAGAAGACTTTCGGAATTATGGTCGATCCGCAAAAAGTTGAAGAGCTTGTGCGAGAGCATTCGCTGGAAAAGAACAGAGAAGTCGCGCGTCGTCTTCGCGGATTTAAGGAAGTCGATTCAGAAACCCAGATTCACGGCGACCACATCTACCAGGCCGAGGTGGGAGGCTGGCGCAAATTCGTCAGGGATCGCACGGCGGAACGGCTTGACCTTCTCTTACGGGCGCCACTGACTCGATACGGCTACCTAGACTGAGTTGTAATCGATTGCCCCTCCAACTTGCCGAGTGTGACGTATTTGTCGTTAGGCTTTTGAAACCATTTCGGGAGCTCGATCTTCGTTCTTTTGATACTCTCGTAACAGTTCCGGTTGATGGTGCCCTTGTGGGTGCTCTCGCCGAAAATGGCGAAGTTTTCCCTGGTAACGAACAATCGATGCTCGGGCAGCTTCGGCACTTGGTCCTTGAGTGCGTCCATTAACTTGGCTGAGGCGATGCGCTCCGGCATCTGCCCAAACAAAAAGCGCAGCACCTTCACTCTGAGGAATTGATGGATCCAAATCTGGTGCCAGCCTTTGCGCTCCAGATAAACGTCGCCGAAAGAATTAATCTTTGGTTCCGGGTCCAATGTCGCCTCCGGTCGGCGCAGGAGCGCTTTGCAGCGGCAAAAGAGTAGGCCGCTTACTTCAGCTGAGTGCGCGATATCCGACACAAGATCGACAATCTTATCTACTACCAGCTCGAT
>QHRF01000123.1 GCA_003220055.1 Verrucomicrobiota bacterium
CAACGCGAAGGCTTATTCCGCTGCGAGTGCGACATCGGGGCTGGCCTCCACTAAAATTAACCGGCGCGATCCAACTGACCGCGATGTGCAAATCGAAATTCTCTTCTGCGGTATCTGTCACTCCGATCTCCATTCGGTCCGCAACGAGTGGAGCGAGTTCATGGCCACGAATTACCCGATTGTCCCCGGCCACGAGATCGTCGGCCGTGTTATCAAGGTCGGGTCGGCAGTCACCAAGTACAAGCCCGGGGATCTCGCCGCCGTGGGTTGCATGGTCGATTCGGACGGCACCTGCGCACAATGCAAGGCTGGTCTCGAGCAGTTCTGCCCGAACATGATTCTTACCTTCAATTCGCCGGACAAGCACCTCGGAGGCGTGACCTACGGCGGCTACTCCGAAAGCATCGTTGTCGATGAACATTTCGTTTTGCGTCTTCCGTCCAATCTCAATCTCGCCGCAGCCGCGCCGCTGCTCTGCGCCGGGATCACGACCTACTCGCCGATGCATCACTGGGGCGTGACCAAGGGCAAGAAAGTTGGCGTGGTCGGCCTCGGCGGACTTGGCCACATGGCGGTAAAATTTGCGCATGCGCTCGGGGCGCACGTCGTTGTCTTCACCACTTCACCCGGAAAGAAGGAAGACGCGCTCCGACTTGGCGCCGATGACGTCGTTATGTCGCGCAACGCGAATGAAATGAAGAAGCACGAACGCAGCTTCGATTTCATCCTCGACGCCGTCTCCGCCGATCACGACATCAACGCGTATATCAATTTACTCGGGGTCGACGGCAATCTTACGTTGGTCGGCGCTCCGGCGAAGCCTGTCGCGGTTTCGGCGTTTAGCCTCATCATGGGGCGTCGCAGTTTCTCCGGCTCCGCCATCGGCGGCATCCCTGAAACGCAGGAGATGCTCGATTTTTGCGGCGAGCATAACATCACCGCCGATGTCGAAGTCATTCCGATTCAGAAAGTCAACGAAGCCTACGAGAGATTGCTCAAGTCCGACGTGAAGTACCGGTTTTCGATCGACATGGCTTCTCTTAAATCGGAGTGATGAAGAAGTTGAGAGTTGATGGTTCCTCCTTCGTTGAAACTACGGCGTGACGAGTGAGAGTTGAGACCGTAAAGCTCCGTGGAGCCACGCTCCTTTACGGAGTTGAGGCGTTGAGAAGTTGAGTTGTGCGGGAAAGTCCTTCTGTATTTGCTAATGAATTGAAACCGCGACGCCAGGTTTCACTTTTTGGGCGAGGCGGACGACGTCCCAGTTTGCCAGACGAATACAGCCATGGCTCGTCGCGCGACCGATCGTCTCGGGCTCGCTCGTTCCGTGGAGGCCGATACCTTTCTGGTTGAGCGCAATCCAAATTACGCCGACTGGACTATTTGGACCCGGCGGAAGCATGTGGAAATTGCCGCTGCGCCGTCCGTGTTGGAGCATCTGCTTGTCGTAGCGGAACCTGGGTAACTTTACGATTCGCTGCACTTTCCATTCGCCAATCGGCGAAGCCGTGCTCCCAGAACCGATGGTAACCGGATAAGCGGCGATCAGTTTGTCCGCTTCGAAGACTCCAAGCATATTCGTTTTCGTATCGATCTTGATCGACATCGTAAGTGCGGCGGGAGGCGATTTGTTAGGCGGTGGGGAAACGACCTGGCCGTTTGCCGGAGTTGTTTCGTCCGGCAGATCGTTCGCCACCAGAGACGCAATCTCGCTGCCAGGTTTCAGATCTTTCACCCCGGCGAGTTCAAACGGTTCGACGTTCGGCACGCTGAGCTGCTGACCGGGCTTGATCAATTTTGTCTTTCCGGGATTCAGCTGCTCCAGAAAACGAATGTCAGAATGAAATTTCTCGGCGATCGCTTCAGCCGGGCTACGATAGGGAAGGAATTTCAATTTCGCTTGCGCCGCCACGGCACTCGGGACCGGTCCGATTTTTTGAAGATCGGCATCGGTTACGGTGTAAGTAATAAAGGTCGGCCCGACGCTCGAGGAATCCAGGCCGCTGACATCGGGCGCGGTATTCAGGTTGGCCGGCGGAGACGGCGGCGGTTCGCCCCGAGATTGACGATAAAGCGCGAGTGCTTTGATCGTGAATTCTCCGTAATTTCCATTTATTGCTCCTGGGCTGAAGTTCGCGCGGTCGAGAAAAACTTGGAGACGCGTCGCGGCCTCGATTTGCGCCGGTTCCGGTTTTTGCTCCTTCGGGGATTTCGAATGGTTCCTTTTACGCGGAGCCGAGAGCACAGTCGTTGCCGCGATTAGGAGGCCGAGCACAAAACAGAAACAAACTTTCACATAATGGCATCGTCCTGTTCACATTTGTCAGCTGTATTTTGGTCGCGGAAACCCGGAATGCCGATCAATCCGGTGCGCCCCGTCTCAAAAATTTTCATGACTTTTTGGATCGTGTTCGGCGAGACAAGTCTCGCAGTTGTTGGTTAATTGTTAATCGTTATTTGTCGGGCAAGGAGCGCGCAGCCCGGAGTTTGGAGTTAATTCTGCGTCCTTCGTGATCTCCGCGAATAATTGCAATTTAATCCTGTGAATCCTGTCTCAAGATTTTCGCGACCTTCTCGATCGTGTTCCAATTGCGCGTCGTTGCAGCGACGCCAAGGAGCTTCTCGATTTTGCCAAGGTAGCTGATCGCTTTCATCTCCCGACGATACAGACCCAAGACGAATTGGTCTTGGATCGCAATGATCTTAAGCAGCCAGTCGTCGTCCGAAGGCAGATTGAGAGGAAGAGCCGGGAGGGCGCGAGGTCGTTTGTGTAAGACGCTGACGAACCGCGTTATCTTCGGGCCCGAGGGTCCGAGCCGGACTGGCGGTTCGTGTGAGAATGGATCCTTTGATGTGAGCTTGATGACGTCGCGCGCGGGACAAATCATGATCTCGCATTTGAACGGCAGCTTTTTGGCAATCGCCGCGCGCAGCGTCGATTCGCTCACATCTTTAGGCACCACAAAGGTGCCGACCGCGCCAATATTAACGACACCAAACTGCGCCAACTCTTTCGCGATCAGCGCCGGTTGGCATCGATTTGTCCCACCGACGTTGACCGCGCGAAGAAATACGACCGAAGGCACAAGAAGAAAGTAAAAATTAGAAAATAAAAAGTAGGAAGTAGAAAGAACCAGACGTCATGGCACAGGCCAGATAGCCCTCAGGTTTCCGAAGCGGACGCGCGTTACTTAGTTTTGAATTCGACGGTTTCGGCAGAGCTCGCCGTTTAGATCAATGTCGGTTTTGTAGTCGCGCTTTATCATGCACGGAGTAGGGTAAGGAGAAGATAGAATTAGGCGCTTGATCATGTTCCAGGATCCGGAGCTGGAAGTCCTGCTACCCGTTCACAACGAAGCCGATATCATCGAGCTTGTGACGCGGGAAATTTACGGTGAAATCTCACCCAACGTGGCCATGCAATTCATCGTCTGCGAAGATGGCAGCACGGACAACATCAAGGAGGTTCTCGCTCGATTGGAGGACGAGCTGCCGATGAAGGTGATAATTGGAACAGAGCGAAAAGGTTATTCCCGGGCGGTTCGGGAAGGCATGCAGGCTCTGTCAGCGCCCTACTTGCTTTGCCTCGATGCCGACGGGCAATGCAATCCTGCCGACTTCTGGAATTTTTGGAAAAACCGCGACAGTCACGATGTGATTTTGGGTTGGCGCGTTCATCGAACCGATGTGGCATGGCGTAGATTTTTCTCGCGGACATTTTATTTCCTCTGGCAACTCCTCTACCACGTCCCGGTGCATGATCCCAGTTGTCCGTACGTGCTCGCCCGGAAAAGAGTTATCGATGAGATCTGTCCGCAAATGGGTGAGATGGAGCAAGGATTTTGGTGGGAGTTTGTTGCCCGCGTCCATCGCCGAGGCTTTTCAATTCTCGAGGTGCCAATCGGGCATCGTGAACGAGCCACGGGCACCACTCGAGTTTACAAGTTCTTGAAATTGCCCCTGATCGGATATCACCACGTGCTCGCCTTATTCAGGATTTGGAGCCAGACCCGTTCCAATTAGCGAGGATCACCGAAATCGAGCGAAACAAGGTACCAGGTTTTTGCCTTTAATGGGAACGCCGTCGGCATAAGCTCGTCACCTTTCGGGTGAAAGTATTTCATAGTCGTTCGGCGCTGGCACGGTGCGAATTCGCGACCGCGATTGTGATGAGCCTGTTTCTGATCGTCCTACATGTACGGGTGTTGGTGCATGCCGGTCCACTTTGGCGCGACGAGGTCAGCAGTTTCCATGTGGCGACCGCGCCGAACTTGCAGGCGTTTCTGAATTCCCTTGTGCTCGATCCATTTCCGATCCTTTTCGTTACGGTTCTGCGAGTGTGGATCGCACTTGGTTTCGGAAGCAGCGACTTTGGTTTGCGCCTTTTGGGCTTCTTGATTGGGACTTCGCTGCTTGGCGCGATCTGGGTGTGCTGTCGGATGATTGACAAGGAACGCTGGGCGCCGTTGTGGCCATTGGCCCTTTTCGCGCTGACTCCGGTGACGTTGACCGAAGGTGATTCTCTCCGGGCTTATGGTTTGGGCTTGATCGGGATTGTGATGAGTTTCGGGCTCCTTTCGCGCCTTGCCTTCAGGCCATGGCGGCTTGGAACTGCGATCGCCGCGGCGATCGCCGCCCTGATCGCCGTGCAATCGCTTTATCTGAATTCACTCATTTTGTTCGCGATCTGCCTTGCCGGAATTATCGTCTCGCTTCCTCGAAAGCAGTTGGGCCCGTTAGCTGGAATTCTTTTCGTGGGCCTGATTGCCGCGCTTTCTCTGCTTCCGTACGCGGGAATCATGCGCAACGCTCACGACCAACTGGCCCTGCAACGCGAATTTCAGGCGGTTTCCGATGGAATGCCGTCTTTAATCTCGACTGCCACGTTCCGCGGAACTGCTGCCAAAATCGGCTGCTTCTTGTTGTTCTCGTTCGGTTTGATCATGGTCACTGTGCCGTCGCTGCGCCGATCTTTGTTCGCTCGCATCAAAGGTGGCAGTGACTCACTTGTATTTGCCGTAATTGTTGTCATGGTCGGCACAATTACGACCTTCGGTTTTTTGTGGAGTTCGGGTGTACATAGTTCCCGCTACCGGCTGCCGTTGATGGCGGCGGCGACTCTTTCGATGCAGGTTGTTTACACGACGCTGCGAAAAAACATCGGCCTAAGCGTTGTTAATTTAGTTGGATCCGGATTAGCGGCCGCAGCGTTCATCCCAAGCTCTTATCATTTATCGGAACTCCGAAAAACGAATTGTGACTTGGCCGCGGTGGTTGTGGCTAACTCCGCCGCGCAGGATGATCTGGTAATTGTAAACAGATTCACACATGCGCCGACATTTCAGCGGTATTATCGAGGAACGGCACCCTGGACCTCCGTGCCGGCAGTCGGCGAACACTTGCAACACCGGGCCTATCTGGCGCGGTCGGTCATGCTGAATCCGGATGCAATTCAGGATATTCTCTTGCGGATCGAATCCGAATTGAAGGCAGGTCACAAAGTTTTCCTGGTAGGAAGATTTCCGTTGTCAGAAATGGGTCGGCCACTCTCGATTACTCCCACGCCGCAAAGCGGGAGCAGCTGGAGACTCGGGATCTATTTAAACATCTGGCGCAGCCAGATTGTAAATCTGCTCGGGCAACATGCAGTTCAGGTTGTGAAAATCGCCCTGAACGA
>QHRF01000069.1 GCA_003220055.1 Verrucomicrobiota bacterium
AATTCATTCGCGACGAATCATCGTGCTGCTGCTCATTGCAATATTGCTGATGGGCTGCGAGATCCATCGCCGCACGATTCGGGAATATCAGACCGACCGGGCCGGTCAAATCAGCGTCTCGAACGTGACGGAAGAACAATATTGGAAGGAACGCGTGGACGAACGGATCGCGGCCGAGATTGCGAAGGAGAAGCCCGAGGCCGGCTACGACACCTGGCAAAACTACTGGCGCTGGTGGTACAGTGTTTTGCGTCGAAAGAAGAAAGCGCCATTTAAATCCGATGAGTTTAAAAGGTCGGAAGATTTGGTGAATTACATCAAAGAAAAACGGCGCGCCAAAGGATTGCCCACTTACGAGGACTGATGGGAAAATTACGAAGTAGAAATTAGAAAGTAGAAAAGTTTCGTCGCGGCGGTCACGCTGGGGACCAGATGGCGAATGGAGAAACGGTTGAATCGTACGTGCCGGCGCGGTTGGACCGGATGCCGTGGAGTCGCTGGCACTGGTTAATCGTCGTTTCCCTCGGAGCGACCTGGATTCTTGACGGTCTTGAAGTCACGCTCGCCGGTTCGTTAGGCGGAATTTTAACCCGGCACGAAACACTCGGCCTGACCGATACCGAAGTCGGTGCGACCGCAACATGCTATCTCGCCGGGGCGGTGATCGGTGCGTTGCTGTTTGGTTATGGAACAGATCGATTCGGTCGAAAGAAATTGTTCTTCATCACGGTTGCGGTCTATCTCATTGGAACGGCGCTCTCGGCGTTCTCATGGAATTTTGCGAGCTACGCTTTCTTCCGCGCACTGACCGGGGCCGGAATCGGCGGCGAGTATGCCGCGATCAATTCCGCGATCGACGAACTAATTCCGGCACGGGTGCGCGGTCGCGTCGATTTGATGATCAACGGTTCCTATTGGGTTGGCGCAGCACTCGGCTCAGGCGCGACTGTCATTTTGCTCGATCCCAATCGATTTCCGATCTCGTTAGGCTGGCGATTTGCGTTTGCGATCGGTGCGACACTCGGCCTCATTGTGATTTTCTTTCGCCGGTGGATCCCGGAAAGCCCGCGCTGGTTGATGATTCACGGACGAAATGCTGAAGCAGAAGAGATTGTCGATCAAGTGGAGCGCCGATTTGTATCGGATCCTGAAACGTTGCCGGCACATGATTCCCCGCCAACACGGATCCAGACTCGAACGCACACGCCGTGGCGGGAAATTTGGAACGCAGTCGTCCACGAACATCGACGTCGGTCCTTTCTCGGTTTCGTCCTGATGCTGACGCAGGCGTTTTTCTACAACGCGATCTTTTTTACGTATGCGCTCGTCTTGATGCGGTTTTATGGCGTGCCCGAACAGCGTGTCGGTGGCTATCTTCTGCCATTTGCGCTTGGCAACGTGCTTGGCCCGATAGTCCTTGGACACTTGTTCGACACGATCGGTCGCAAACAAATGATCGCGGCGACTTACGGTGTCTCCGGAATTTTGCTCGGGCTGACTGGGTGGCTTTTTCATGCGGCGCTGTTGACCGCCCAGACACAGACGCTGGCGTGGACGATCATCTTTTTCGTGGCTTCGGCGGCAGCGAGCTCAGCCTATTTGACGGTCAGTGAAATTTTTCCGCTCGAAATTCGCGCGTTCGCGATCGCAATTTTCTATGCAATCGGGACTCTGGCCGGCGGAGTCGGCGCGCCGATACTCTTCGGGTGGATCATTGCTACCGGTTCGAGCGATGCGTTGTTCATCGGATATCTGGTCGCAGCGGTGCTGATGATTTTTGGTGCGATTGTTGAACTTTGGATCGGCGTGGCGGCCGAACGCCGGCCGCTCGAAGATGTGGCGGCGCCTTTGTCGAGTCGCTGACTTTAATCATTCTCGCCTTTAGCAGCCAAGATCGACATTTCACAAGTGTGAATTGGACCAGCCGGCGTCAATTCGCTGCAATAAAGATGAAACGCGTCGACGCGAAACATCCCGGCATCGAGTTCGGCATTCGACTTTAGAAATTTTCGAAGCACGCCGCCATGGGCGCCGTGACAACGCGCGAGCGTGATGTGCGGATGCCAGGGGCGCAGATCGGCTTCGAGTCCGACGGCAAGTGCTGCATCCTGCACCCGTTTGTGAAGTTGAAAAAGATGTGGGTGACCTTTTCCGACGCCGATCCAGATGATTTTCGGCGGACCCTTTGATGGAAACGTTCCAATGCCTTGAAGGGGAAGAAAAAATGCGCGGAACTCGATCGCGTTCAGGTTTTCGCGCAATGCACGATCGACATGTTCCGAAACGTCGGGAAAGAAGCCGAGAGTGAGATGCATTTGATTACGCTCCGTCCAGCGCACACCGCGAATGCCCGGGTCAAGATCGACGAGGGATTGCTGGATAACCGGCGGCGGACTGATCGCAACAAAGAGGCGCTTGGGTTTCACTTCTTGCCGCGAACCTCCGTGCCAGAGCACGCTTCGTCGCCGCTTTTACCGACCCGCGACGGCATCGATCGATTCACGATTTTCATGACACGCGCGGTTGCGTTCGGAAATAACGCATTCGCGGCGATGATGAAATAGGCTGAAATGGGCATGACAAGGCTGGGCTTACCGCGCCCGCACGCGGTCAAGATTTTTCGGGCGGCGCGTTCGGCGGAGATGGAAGCGAATGGCAGCTTGCTCGACAGATCAAACCATTTGTATTCGGCGGAGTGATCGCCTTTGAACGTCGCGTGAACTTGTGAGCCGGTGCGCATCATTCCGGGCGCGACCGTGGTAACACAGATGTTATCGCGAGCGAGTTCGGCGCGGCTCGCATCGGAGAAGCCGGTAAGCGCAAATTTACTCGCGGAGTATGGCGCCATGTGCGGCACGGCGATTTTTCCACCAACGGATGAAATGTTCACGATGCGGCCGCCACCCTTGGAGCGCATTTGAGGAACGACTAGCAAATACAAGATAAAGGGCGCCCAAAAGTGGAGACGGATGGCGCGCTCGAAATCCTTGAGTTGCATATGTTCAATTGGACCGACTTCGATCATGCCGGCGTTGTTGATTAAGATGTCGATCCTGCCGAAACGCTGAAGCGTCTGTTGGACGGCGGATTGAATCTGGGCGGACTCAAGCAGGTCGCATTGGATTGTCAGAACTTCGGTGGCGAGTCGGTCCAACTCAGTTTTGGCGCGGGCCAGCTCTTCGGGATCACGCGCGATGAGAGCGACTTTAGCTCCGCGCGCGCAAATTTGTCGCGCGATTTCCAAACCAAGACCGCGCGAGCCGCCGGTGATGAGAGCGACCTTATCGCGATAGGAAAATGGAGCCATTGAAAACGTTCAACGTTCGACGCTCAAGATTCAACGCCCAATTCAAAAAGAAGATGTCGATCTAGCGGTGTTTTCGATTGAAGCGCGCAACTTCGCGTGCGGTTTCGCGTTCGACAGCACGTTTTTTCAGGTCTGCGCGTTTATCACGCGCGACTTTTCCGTGTCCGACGCCGAGCTCGGCTTTCAACTTCCCATTCTTCCAGTAAAGCTTAAGGATTACCAGGGCGCGACCTTTGACCTGACTTTCGCCATAAAGCTTGTCGATTTCTTGTCGATGCAGCAAAAGTTTACGGACACGTTTTGCCGCTGGGATTTCATGACTCGCTTTTTCGTAGGGTTGAATATCGGCGTTGTAGAGAAACGCCTCCCCGTTTTCAATCCGGGCAAAAGCGTCGCTGATATTGGCTTTGCCGGCGCAGATGGATTTGACTTCGCTGCCCTTCAGCTCGATGCCAGCTTCATAACGCTCGAGAATGTGAAAATCGCGCAGCGCCTTGCGATTGAGAACCGACTCGGCGGACATGATCGCGTGCGAAACGCGATGAAAACTTAGGCGTTCTCCGGACCTTTGAGGGGCTCGTGCGCCAATTTACCGGCAATAATTTCCTTTAGAGCGATATCGGTCAGCGACATGCGCGGCGTCGTTTCCACCATCGGTCGATGTCCCAAACCGAGCTGGCGGACGCGCTTGGAGACAACGTTGATCAGGAGTTGCTGGTTTGGAATTACTTGAGCTGCTTCCTGGAGGAGTTGAGTCGTCATATGGCGCAAGGATCTGACGGCGCGGTTCGCTTCCGTCGGGAATTGAAGAATGGTCGGCGCGCTGGTGGCGAGAGCGGAGGGTGTAAGCTGCGACGCGATCATAAAATGGAGCGCTGACTTTGCGAGCGGTTGAAAGCGTTGTCAACCGATTTGTTCGGCCGCGTGCCGTCAATCTTGCCGTGTAAAAACGACAATCAACCGGATCGCCGCGATTGCGGAGCGATCGGCCTAACGAATGTCTTCGACGTAGCTGAGGATGCGATAATCGACGGCGTCGCCTGCGGAATCGAGCGCGCGATCGTAATGCCAGTGCACGTTGCCGTTACCATAGAAGTTTTTGCAGACAATCGCGCCGGTAATATCTGGAGCACCATTGATTGTGAAATTCGCACTCGGTGTGTAAAACACTGCTGAGAAACCAGAGGTCGAGCCACCGCCGGAATTTAGATCAACAGTTTGCTGAACACTCGGATCCGGTGCGCCGTTGGGGAGTGTGGGACTGATCGCATAGAACTGAAGGTTGCCCGCATAACCGCTCGTGTTGATAATGTTCTCAGCTTTGGTCTGGAAATTTCCGTCAAAGTAGACCTCTAAATGAACGTGCGGCGGCACGGTGATGGTCGGCTGGCTACTCGTGTTCTGGCCGATATCGCCTGTCACGTGAATCGCCAGATAGGTTTCCTGGGCCACCCCGCCAATGACTGCCGGGTTCACAGTCAGGTTGCCGTTGTTCGCGAACGAAGTAACGAGGTAATAATTGGGGCTTTCAGGGCTTCCCGTTCGCGGCACACCATTCACGACAGGAGGATTGATGGTCGTATTGGGGGTTATCATTGTCGGAGACGACACATAATTCCACCCGGCCGTACTCGGCATTGCAAACGGGGACAAACTGAAAGGGACGTTATTGTCGATGATGCCGGAGATGCTTGTCGTTTTCTTGGTAATTGTTCCACCATTGGTGTAGAGATTGCCGTAGATGCTTCCCTGGATCGTCGCGACTGAGCTGTTTATCTCGACGGTGCCGGACCGTGAGTCAGGATAGCGCGGGTCGGATGGGTTGGTTTTCACACTCGCATCGTAGGAACCGGTGGTGGAACGATAGCTATCAATATACGCGGCGGATCCGAGACCGTAAAACGTGCCGCCGGCTTTGATAGCTGCTTCAAACGGCGTCATCGGCGCTGCGATCAGTTCTACCCGCCGACTAATCTGCGGCTGCGGGTTGCCGTTCGCGTCGACGACCGGTACGAGTGTTTGACCGACGCCGTCGCCGTTAGGCCCGTAAGTAGCGACGAAGTGATCGTAGTTGAAATCGATTTTTCGCAACAAGCTATCGCCACGAGTGTTCGGACCCATGCGATCATCCATTCCGACTCGCTTCAGACCCAGAACCGGCGCGGTGCCTTTGGTGCGAATGCGGTACCACGCGTTGCCGTTCCCATCGTAATAAAATGGGTCGACGCGCGAACTCGTACTCGGCATAGGCGATGTCACCGCCCGTCTCCGCCGCGTCGAGCGATTCTTTCCAACTGCGGACCTGGCTCGAGACAACATTGTACCGCGTCATGCAGTTGAGGAGCACATTTCCGCCAATGAGCGAAACAACCAGGATCGTGCATAAGACGCACAATAGCACGTTGCCGGGCGCAACCGTTCGTTGTGAGATTCGCATTGCTAATCGTCTGGAATGCGATTAACCGCGGCGCTTATTCCGCAGGTAGGCTGTCGCGTAGAGGCTCGTGCCA
>QHRF01000070.1 GCA_003220055.1 Verrucomicrobiota bacterium
GAAAACCGGAGCCGGCGCTGCGATCAAAAGACCGGTCGCGTATTTCTCGGCCGAGTTCGGATTTCACGAAGCGATCCCCAATTATTCCGGCGGCCTTGGCATTCTCGCCGGCGACCATTGCAAATCTGCGAGCGATCTCGATCTAAACTTCGTCGCCGTCGGCCTGCTTTATCGGCACGGCTATTTTCGGCAGGAAATCGACAAGGACGGAGCGCAACACGCGGTCAGTCTCAATCAAAATTTTCACCATTTGCCGATCCGCGAGGTCCAGCGCGATGGCGCAGGGCTTCTTATTTCAGTCCGAATTTTGGACCGCGAAGTGTTTGCCAAAGTCTGGCAACTGCCAGTCGGACGAATCGATTTGTTTCTGCTCGACACCGACATTCCAGAAAACAATGCCGAAGATCGGCTCATCACCGCCGAGCTTTATGGCGGTGACCAGGAAATGCGGATGCGGCAGGAAATCGTCCTCGGTATTGGCGGCGTAAAAGCGCTCAAAGCGCTCGGGATCGATCCGGAAGTTTTCCATATGAACGAAGGCCATTCGGCCTTTCTCGCGTTGGAGCGCATTCGCCGCAAAGTCGTGGAGAAAAAACTCGAATTTTATTCGGCGCTGCAAATCGTGGCGTCGGCGAATATTTTCACCACCCACACTCCCGTCCCCGCGGGCAATGATTCATTCCCGCGCGAGATGATGCGCGAATATTTCGGGGATTTTGCCAAAGAGCTGGGCATTCCATTCGACGAGCTTTTCTCATTCGGCCAGACCCGGGTCGACCGTTCCGATCCGTTCAGCATGACCATTCTCGCGCTGCGGATGAGCCGTCATTCCAATGGCGTCAGTAAATTACACGGCGAAGTCAGCCGTTCGCTTTGGAGAGATGTTTGGAACGGCGTGCCCGTGCACGAAGTGCCGATCACGAGTGTGACCAACGGTATCCACACAAAAACGTGGATGGCGCCCGAGTTTTCCGCGCTCTATCGAAAGTATCTTGGCGAATGGGACGAGCACATCACCGAGCCCGATTTCTGGCGGGGCGTGATTGACATTCCGGATGCGCAGCTCTGGGAGACCCATCAGCAATTGAAACATCGTCTGGTCGAGTTCGTGCGCGAGCGTGTCCGGATTCGCCGGGAACGCATCGGCGATTCGCCGGAAGCGATCCGCAATGTGAATCGGATTCTCGACCCGGAAGTTCTAACCATCGGTTTTGCGCGGCGGTTCGCGACCTACAAACGCGGCGCGCTTCTGTTTAGCGACAAAGAGAGATTGAAACGGTTGCTCAACGACACCACCCGGCCGGTCCAATTTATTTTTGCGGGCAAAGCGCATCCCCGCGATGAAGGCGGCCGCGCCCTCATCCAGGAAGTTTATCGATTCAGCCGAGAAGCCGGATTCGAAAATCGCGTTGTGTTCCTGGAGGATTACGACAGTTACATCGCCCGCCGCCTGGTGCAGGGTGTCGATCTTTGGTTGAACAATCCGCTGCGACCGATGGAAGCGAGCGGCACCAGTGGAATGAAATGCGCGCCGAATGGCGGAATTAATCTCAGCGTCCTCGACGGCTGGTGGCACGAAGGCTTCAACGGGAACAACGGCTGGGCGATCGCCGCTGAGATTTCCGATGGCACGGTCGAGTTCCAAAGCGCAGTGGACGCGAACAGTCTCTATCAACTGCTCGAGAACCAAATCATCCCGCTCTATTACGCGAAGCCTGACGGCAAACTTCCGCTCGCGTGGCTACAGTTGATGCGGGAATCGATTCGCAGCGTGACGCCGGTGTTCAACACCCACCGGATGGTCGAGGAATACACCGAGCGGCTTTATATTCCCGCGGCGCGCTCACACGAAAACTTTGCCCAAAACGGTTGCGAACCCGCAACGCAGTTGAGCCAATGGAAAACACGAATGCGTAAAGATTGGCCGCAAGTTCGGATCCATGACGTGCAGGTCGGCAACAAAGATCGACAAAACATTCTCGTCGGCGAATCGCTCCAGGTCAGCGCGCATGTCTACCTGGGAGATGTCGATCCAAACCACGTTCGGGTTGAAGCGTACCATGGCGAAGCCGACAACGGCGGAATCAAAAACCCGTCCGTCAGCGTTCTAAACGCAAGCGGGCGCAACGGCGACGGCAGTTATCTTTACCAGGGATCCGTGCCCGCTTCCGAGAGCGGCGCTTACGGGTTCAGTGTCCGCGTTGTCCCGACTCATCCGCACCTCATGCAATCGCACGAGCTGCGCTTGATCGCCTGGTCGTAAACTAATCGATCGCGCTGACGGCGCGCATGAATTCGGAAAAATCCTTGCCGTTACGCGCGGCGTGATTAAGCGCATCCAGCCGTGCATCACCGAACGCTTCAGGCAATGCAACGCGGCGTGAGAGCGCGCCGCTGGCAAATACGAGTTCGTCCCATTGAATCGACGCGATCTGGTCGTTGAAACGCGCGACCGAGCGGCCGCGGAAAAATGCGCGGGTTGTTTCGGGCGGCGTAAAGATCGCGGTCTTGATCTCTTCCTCTTTGGCGAGACGTCGAATCGATCCCTGACGCGCCAGCTCGTAATACAAACCAGATTCAAGATCGACATTGTGATATTCGAGATCGATCGATTGCAGCCACGGATCGCTCCAGGAAAGCTTCTCTTCTTCCTGCAAAGCGTTGAGCAAAAACTTCTTGGCCACCCAATCGACCCGGTTGCGCGTGGTCATGACATCGCGCTCCAGATCATTGAGAACATTTTCCCATTCCCGCAAAATCCATTGTCGATCTTGGTCGGCAGAGTCATGGTCAATCTTGGCAGCGGCCTGCAAATAGATTCGCTGCACTTCAATCGCGGAAATCTTGCGACCATCCTTCAACTCGATGATCCAATCGCAATTCTGGTCGCGGCTGATCGATTTGTTGGCGTCGACCGGTTGAGCGATTTCGAGCTGCGGCGCTTCTCCGCGTTCGATCAAGCCGAGCACGAGCGCAGTCGTCCCGATTTTTAACGCAGTCGCCCATTCGCTCATGTTCGAATCGCCCAGAATAACGTGAAAGCGGCGATAACGGCTGGCATCGACGTGCGGCTCGTCGCGAGTGTTGATGAGCGGACGCCGATTCATGGTGTCGATGCTGACCACAACACTGAAGAAATCCGCGCGCTGCGAAATTTGATAAAGTCCCGGCTGGCTCGAAGCGCTTTCTCCTTCCACGCCCATCTTGCCTGCGCCAGCGAAAATCTGGCGCGTGATCAAAAATGGCAGAATCGAGCTGACGATCCGGTCCCAGGGCACATCGCGCTGCATGAGATAATTATCGTGGCAGCCGTAGCTGTGACCGAAGAAGTCGGTGT
Source organism: Verrucomicrobiota bacterium (assembly GCA_003220055.1). Classification (GTDB taxonomy): domain Bacteria; phylum Verrucomicrobiota; class Verrucomicrobiia; order Chthoniobacterales; family UBA10450; genus AV40. The sequence continues at coordinate 3,338 of QHRF01000070.1, forward strand.
TGTTCTTGTAGAGACGAACTTCCTGGCCGTTCGGCAATTTCAAATTTCTACGCCGCGCACATTCCGCCAAAATGCGCTCGCCGGCTTTGTCTTGAGTTACGATCTGGCGAAGCGTCGTGCATTCCGGCGTCGAATACTCCGGATGCGCGTGATCGTTGTAAAAGCGCGCGCCGTTCGAAAGGACGAGGTCGCTTTTGATTTCCTCGAAACTCAGTGGGCGGTTCTTATCGATCTCGTAATAAGCTGACTCGTCAGTGTCCTGCATCAGGGCCTTGGCGCGAAAGCCGCGCGCATCGAGATGCGGGTCCTCCAGCTCGTAATCCCATTTCATATGCGCACCGTGATCGGTGTAGCGCCGGACGAGCTCGATCGATTCGGCCACAACATCGACAGTCTCCGCGCCGTTGACGGTGATGCCGTATTCCGTCTCGAGACCAAAGACGCGGTTCATGTGTCGCGCCAAAGATTAGATGACACCGGAACTCGGGCGATCCGCCGAATCCGCGACTGGCCTGACCGGCGCAATCTTGACCACGTTTTCCGGATCATAATCGATCAGTTTAAGCCAATCTTCGGTGATATCGGTCGTCGGAAAGATGTCGTTCTCGGTGTACTCCGCGTCGAAGGCGAGGTGCAAATCCATTTCCCGAATCCCCTCCTCCTGCTGAGTGGCGATCGCACGCTTAATTGCGATCGCTTTCGCCCGCTCAACAATCGAGGCGATAATTGCGCCGCTGATGAGATCGCTCCGGTAAAGAATTTCTTTGCGTCCGCTGCGGAGCGTGACTTCGAGAAACTTGTTTTCTTCCCGGCGGGTAAATTGCCAATCGACGAAGCGCTCGATCAGTTTGTCCACCGCGGCTCCAATGTTTTCGGCTTCTTTGCCAAGCGCGCCGTCATATGGAAGATCAGGCGTAAGATAAATCCGATAAACCTCCCGGGCGCCCTCCCGATTCGGCCGATTCACTTTAATTTTACGGTCGATCCGGCCGGGCCGCAGAATCGCAGGATCGATCAAGTCAGCGCGATTGGACGCGAGAATGATCACGACATCGTTTAACGAATCGATCCCGTCCATCTCCGAGCAGAACATCGGCACGAGCGTGGAAAGGATATTCGAATGGCGCGAGGCGCGGCGCGTCCCGAGAATTGATTCCGCTTCATCGATAAACAGAAACGGCATGAATCCGTCGCGCCGTTTCTCGCGCGCGGTTGCGAAAATCTCGCGAACCATCCGTTCGGATTCGCCCACCCACATGTTTAAAATCTCGGGGCCTTTGACGTGCATGAAGTATTCCTTCATCTGCGCGCCGGTCTGTTCGCCAAGCTGTTTGGTCAAGTTGTAGGCGGTCGCTTTGCCGATGAGGGTCTTGCCACAACCAGGCGGGCCGTAGAGCAGGAATCCCTTGGGCGTGGCGTGTTGAAATTTTTTGAAAAGATCGACATGCAACAACGGAAGCTCGATCGCGTCCTTGATCGCCTGGAGCGCTTCTTCCTGGCCGCCGACTTTTTCCCAGGGCAACTCCGGCACAACGTCGAGATAATGTTCGTGCGATTTCGTGCTCGAAAGCATCTCGAGCGCCATCCGGTAATTCGAATCGACGCGCACTTCGTCGCCCGATTTCAAGGTCGATGATGCGAGATCGGCCGAGCGTTGCAAAACGAGAGATTGTGTTCCGTGCTCGGAACCGACGCGCAATCGGTCTTTGCCGATCACTTCGGTGATTTTCGTGACCGGTCCGGCTGTTTCAAAACCGAGATCGCCGACGATGACGAAAGCTTCGTTGACCAGAACGCGCGTTCCTTTTTTCAATTTCGCCAGCGGAATGCGCGGATCGACATTGCAATAGTAATCAGCGCCGCCAACGACGATGTGGGCGGTGTCTTTAGATGTTGCGCCAAGGAAAGTGCCGATCCGGTTCGCTGGTGAAGTGACCTTTTTGATCACCTCTTCGAGTTTCTCGATCATCTGCCGTGCCTCGCCAATCATTTGCGATTGGTCTGACATGTGCGGCCGCAGATCGAGCAGATCGCGGCGGACGGGATCGCCTGGCGGAAGCGAAGCGATCACGCGGTCGAGCTTGTCGAGCAAAGGGAGATTCGACGCGGGCTCGTCGAAGCTTTCCAACTCTCTGCTACGCTCTTCGCTCATCGTAAAACCCAGTCCATGCCCGAATCGAGTGCGATTATAACTTCCTCGTCCAATCT
>QHRF01000005.1 GCA_003220055.1 Verrucomicrobiota bacterium
AATTTCAACGCGGGCCAGTTTACCAAGCAATTGCAGCTCGGCGCATTCATTCCGGAGATCGACCCGAAATTACGCGGCATTCCGACGATGCATACCGAAGCGGCCTGCGCTTCCGGAGCGCTTTCCGTTTTACTCGGCGCGGAATGGGTCATGGGCGGGCTTTACGATGCGGTGCTGGTGGTTGGCGCAGAGCAACAAAAGACGATGTCGTCGCTCGATGGCTCGGATGTTCTCGGCGCGGCGGCCGATTATCACAACGAAAAACCGGAATACGGCGATTTTATGTTCCCGAAGCTTTTCGGGCGGATCGCGCAAATTTATATTGATAAGTATGGCGCTAAAGAGTCGGACCTGGCCACGGTCGCCTGGAAAAACTACGCGCACGCGAAACTGAATCCGTTGGCGCAAATGCGCGACGCCGATTTGACGCTCGATTGCGCCTCGCAAATTTCGGACAAAAACCCGAGCGTCGCGCCGCCGCTAAAGGTTTCCGATTGCTCGCAAATCACCGACGGCGCGGCTTCGGTCGTGCTCGTTTCTGGAAAATATTTGGAGAAGATTGGCCGCGAGAAAAAGAAGACGCCGCGATTACTCGGCTTTGGTCACGCGACTGACTATTTGCCGCTCGATAAAAAAGACGCGCCGACCTTTTCGATTGCGCGCAAGGCGGCCGAGCAAGCGTTTAGCATGGCCAATATGAAACCGCGCGATCTGCACGGCGCTGACGTGCACGATTGTTTTTCGATCACCGAGATCGTGGTTTACGAAATTCTCGGTTTGGCCGAGCCGGGCAAGGGCGCGGAACTGGCCAAGAGTGGCGCGACCACGCTGCCGCAGGTCCGACATGAGAAAATGCGCGGCCAGTTTCCGTTTGAAATTCCGGTTAATGCCGGCGGCGGACTAATTGGCGACGGTCATCCGGTGGGCGCGACCGGCGTGCGACAGGTGGTCGAAGCGTATCAGCATCTGACCGAACAAGCGGGCGCGCGTCAGATTCCAAACGCCAGGCGTTATCTGACCTTCAACATGGGCGGCAGTCTGACGACATCCGTCGCGATGTTGTGGGGCAGGGATTAAACGGCGTCGTCGCGGAGCTCCGCGAGCCGGTTTCGGACGGCTTCGCAGCGTTTGCGTTCGCGAATCGCGTCTGCTTCGGGTAAACACTGAGCCTCATAAGGCGGCCGCGCCGGTTGGAGGCATCCTTGCACAAAATCATTTGCTAATCCCGTGCTCGCGAGTTTTGTCGCCGTCCGAAGCTCTTCCGCTTCGGCGAGGAGCTGGTCCCGAATAGCAATGTAGGCGTTGATCTCGGCGGCGGAATAAGCTGACCCGAATGCTGAGCTGATTGTGATTGCCGTGCGCGCTTTCGGCTTCGCTGCCGGTATGGTGGAGCTGATGGCAAGAGGCATGCATCCCCAAAGAGCATTTCCCGTGCTGACCTCGGCCCGCGACTTGACGTCGATGTTTTTCGCGCGATTGCGCTAAATAATCGCGTAGATCAGAAACACGCCCAGAGCGAAAGCGGCTGCGCCCCAAGCGATTTGAATCGTTCGATTTCTGGCGAGCCACCAATCGATCATTCGTCGATGTCGATCTAAGCCGAGCAGTAGCGTTGCGGCTGCGACGATTAAAATGAGTCCGCCGAGAATGCGCAGCAGCGCAGGCGCTTTCGAATCCTCCGCGGCTGCCAACAGGCCCAAACCCAAGACCGCTCGAATTGCCGTGGCAACCCAAAGCCCGGTCTTATCGGCAAAAAGTCGCGCGATATCATTAGCTCGACCTGGAAAAAAGATGGCCAGTACGCCCATGGCTGCGACGAAGGCGCTTAGAATCAAGGCCAACGCAGTCATATCTGCGTTTTACCGCTTTAATTTTGCCATTCCCAACTTTTATTTGAGCCATGAAAGTACCATTTACGCTCGGCGTGGTCGGCCATTTCGGCCTGGCCGTGCGCGATCCGAAGAAAAGCGCCCGCTGGTTTCAAGGAATCCTCGGTTTACGTAAAGAATTTGAATTCGACAACGGAATCGCGGTCGGGAATGACAACGTCACCATCGCGCTGTTTAAAGGGAATCCGTCGCCGCAAACTTTCGATCACATGTCGTTTCATCTGCCCAATGTGTCGATCTTGCGAAAAGCGCTCGCGCATTTGAAAAAGCACAAGGTCGAGATTGAGGATCCGGGTGACGAGATCGGTCCGGAAGGGCCGGGTTCGCCGCACATGGGTCTCTGGTTTCACGATCCCGATGGCTATCGTTGGGAACTCAGCGTGCAGGGCGGACGCTAAGTAGACGGTCAAGCTCGAGATGGGCGGCGAGTGAGTGGTCGGGAAGCTCACGAATCAATTATCGGTGCAAGGTGGCAAATAGATCGGTTGGCGCGGCCCAAAAATTGCGCATTGTTTTGCGGGAGTTAAATTGTGAACGGGATGCTTGGACTCATCGTCGGCTGTCTAAAATGGGCTGCGGTCGGTTTCGTCGTGGCCTTTGTTCTCATGAAACTCTATGAAGGCAGCCATATTCATGACGATGTCCCCAGACCCGAATTCAAGGTCCGGCAATCAAGGCGCGCGGTGCTGGTGCTTTCCACATTTGCGGGAATGCTGTCGGCGCTAGTTTGGTTGTTAGTGCAGACTTGGGACTGATCCGCGAGTCCGATTTATCCCATGTAAAAACCGCCGTTAACGTTGAGCACGTGCCCGGTGATGTAACTTGCCATCGGTGACGCCAGAAATAGCGCGGCATCGACAATTTCGCGCACGTCGCCGAGCCGGCCGAGTGGAATCTGCTTCTTGAAATTTTCAGTGACCTCGTCGGGCATCCCTTTGCTCATCCCAACATCGATGAATCCAGGCGCGATCGCGTTGACGGTTATATTCTGACGCGCGAGCTCACGCGCCGAAACTTTGGTCAGGGCGACAATCGCAGCTTTGCTGGAGGAATAATTGGCCTGACCGAACAAGCCCACTTGTCCGCTGACCGACGACAAATTCACGATCCGTCCGCCGTTTCGCAGAATCGGGATCGCTTTTTGGGTGGCGTTGAACGTTCCGGTGAGATTGACGCGGACAATGCTTTCGAATTCTTCCAGCGACATCTTCTTGATTGTGCGGTCGCGAATGACTCCGGAGTTGTTCACGAGAATATCGAGACCACCATGTCGATCTTGAATTTGTTTCATCATCGCTTCGACTTGCTGCGGCTGAGTCACGTCGCAATCAATCACCAGCGGATCCTTCAATTCCTTCGCCACACTTTCCGCATCGGCTTTGTTCTGGCCTTGCGGGTCCGTGAAATAATTGACCACGCAGGTCGCGCCGTGTTTGCCGAAAGCTTTGGTCATCTCGGCGCCGATGCCGCGCGAGCTGCCGGTCACGAGGACAACTTTACCGGTAAAATCCAATGCGTCGGGCATAGACAGGATTTACAGGATTATCAGGATGAGGTTGAAAGGCAAATCAGATAGGGAAATCCTGTTTTGAAATCCAAAAATCCTGTTAATCCTGTCTAGTTCATGGCTTCACCGATCCGAATTTTGACCGCCGTCCCGATTTGCGATGGGCACGACAGCGCGATCAACACGATCAATCTCGAGTTCATCCGGCACGGGATCGAGGTCGTTTATCTGGGATATCATCGATCGGTTGGCGACATCGTGCGTGCGGCGATCCAGGAAGACGTTCGCGCGATCGGTATTTCCAGTTACAACGGTGGTCACATCGAGTTTTTCGCGGAAGTAGTCGCTCTTTTGCGCGAGAAAGGCGCGGCCGACATCAAGGTGTTCGGCGGCGGCGGCGGCACAATCACGCACGAGGACGCCGCGATGATGCGCCGCAAAGGCGTGGACGAAATCTTTTTCGCCGGCACATCGCTCGACGAGATGGTGAAGTTCGTTCATCAACGTTATGGCAAGCCGCGCGCGAAACGCGCGCGCGCAAAAAGTTCGGACATCGAGCTCGCTCATAAGTTGACCGAAATCGAAGACAAAAAGAAAATTCGAAATTCGAAATTCGGAATTCGAAATTCGTGTAAAACGCGCGTAATCGGATTTACGGGTCCAGGTGGTGCGGGCAAGACAACACTGATCGACGAGTTGGTGCTGCGTTTTTTGAACAAAGATCGACAATCGCGCGTCGCGATCTTGTCGCACGATCCGAGCGTGATCGGCGAGGGCGCGCTGCTGGGTGATCGCGCGACGATGATTAATTCCCAAAACGATCGCGTTTTCATGCGAAGCATGGCTACGCGCGGACAGGCCGGAGGACTCTCGCCGGCAACCCACGATTGCCTCGCGCTCCTCGCCCGATCGGGATTCGATTATGTGATCATTGAAACGGTCGGCACGGGCCAGGAAGCGATGCCGTTTCAGAAAAATGGAATTGTCGATCAAACCGTGTTGGTGATGAACCCGGATTACGGCAGCCGGCTGCAGTTACAAAAAATCGTGATGCTCGATCTGGCCGATATCGTGGTCGTGAACAAAAGCGATTTGCAACGTGCCCGGACCGCGCACACGGAGATTGAACAACGGCTCGAGCAAAATCGGCGCGCCCAGTGCCTGATCGATACCGTCGCAAAACGGCATCGCGACTCTGGCGTCGACAAATTGTTCGGGTTAATTTCAACGAGCGACAAATCTAAACGCGGAAAGGAACGGAAAAGCCATGAGCAAGCTCGGACAGGTCGTTGAGTCGGTTGAGACATATAACCAATTCGTGCTCGACCAGGTGAAACGCGCGCGCAGCGATGAAAAATTCGGGCGCGACCTGCTCGGCCGTTGGAACGACATCAAAGCGAAAATTCCGACGACCCGTGCGCCGACGGGTTTGCCGTTGCCGCGACTCGCCCTTCCTGAAATCGATGAGCCGGGTGAAATCGCGCGCTTTTTGTTAGGTGAAGGATTGCCCGGCGAGTTTCCATTTCTGAACGGCGCCTATCGCGAGATGTATCTCGAGCCCGTTCGCGAAGTAGAAAGCTTCGAGAAAGACGGCGAAACGAAAAAGAGCAAGACCGACAAAAAGATTCCGCAAGCCGAAGAACCGACGCGTTTGTTCTCGGGTCTGATGTTGGCTGAAGACACAAACGAGCGTTTCCACTATCTCACGCGTCATCAGCGGACGCACCGGCTCAGCACGGCGTTCGATGGTCCGACTCTCTATGGGATCGACAGCGATGCGGACGGCGTTTTCGGAAAAATCGGCGAGGGCGGCGTCGCGATCGACACCGTCGAGGACATGGTCCGTCTCTACGACGGCTTCGATCTCGGTTCGGCAAATTTTTCGGCGTCGATGACGATCAGTGGGCCGGCCCCGATCATCATGGCGATGTACATCGCGGCCGCGAAACGCCGCTTCGGTCCGAGCGTTGTGCCAAAACTACGCGGCACAATCCAGGCCGACATTTTCAAGGAAGTTCAGGCCCAGAACGAAACGATTTTCCCAATCGAACCTTCGCTGCGATTCCTGACCGACATGGTGGAATTCACCACCCGTGAAATGCCGCGCTGGTATCCGATCTCGATCAGCGGCTATCACATCGGCGAAGCCGGTTCGACGCCGGTGCAGCAGGCGGCTTACACACTCTCGAACGGCTTTGCTTACGCGGAAATGTTCGCGGCCCGCGGAATTCCAGTCGATCAATTCGGACCACGGCTTTCATTCTTCCTCGATTGCGGGCTCGACGTCGAATACATCGCGCTCGCGCGCGTGTCCCGGCGCATCTGGGCGATTGGAATGCGCGACGTCTTTGGCGCCGGACCGAAAGCGCAGCTTTACAAGTTGCACACTCAAACCAGCGGTCGCTCGCTCATCGCCGCGGAATTCAAAAATAATCTCACCCGCACGGCCGCTGAATTGATCCTCGCTTACATGAACGCGACCAATTCATGTCACTCCAATAGCGCCGACGAACCATTTACCACGCCGAGCGAAGAATGGATCCGGCTCGCGGCGCACGGCCAGGCGATCTTGCTCGAGGAGTCAGGCATTTTTAAACACACCATGAACATGCTGAGCGGTTCGCCTGGCATGAAAGCGGTCGAACGCGCAGTCGAGGCCGCGATCCTCGAGGAATTTCGCGAGATCGAACGGCTCGGTGGGGTGCTCGCGGCGGTGGAAGACCGCTATCAGCGCAGCCAAATCCAAAATGCCTCGCACCGTTACGAGCAACAGATTAACGACGGCGTCCGGCCAATCATCGGACTGAATCGTTATCGCAACGGCAGCGACGATATGCCGGAAGTGAAACTCGCGCGCACGCCACGGAAGAAACAGCAGTTGCAGGTCGAGCGACTGGCGAAATTTAAAAAGAAAAACGCCGACAAATCGAAACGCGCTCTCGATAAACTCGCGGCCGCGGTCGAGAGCGGGAAAAATTGTTTTCCGGAATTGCTCGAGGCCGTCGAGGTCTGCTCGTTAGGCCAGATCACCGGCCGACTTCAGGAAGTCGTCGGCAGGTTCCGGCCGATGGTATAATCAACTGCGCTCGACCCGGCAGGAGTAACAGCCCGCGCCGGCATTGTGAAGGTGCAGATAGCTAACCTTTGCGTCGTCGAAAAACTTTTCGATCTGCGACTCCAATTCCTTACCTGGTATGACGGCCGCGTTCACCATCATCCCTTTGGCATTGTAGGCGCGAACTGACATAACTCGGCTGGTCACTACGTCCGGAATTTCGCCTGGGGCCAGCTCGATTTCCTTGGCGGTTTCGCGGACAAAAATCGCCCCGGATGCGCGATACGGCGATTCAACGTCGTGATGGACGAAGGGCGCCAGAATGACGCGTTCGCCGATCTCCGCGTCTTGTAAGCTCACTCGACAAGGGAATCCCGGTTTTGCATCGACGATCAAACGGCGCGCGCCTTTTTGCGCGAGCTCATTGTCATCGAGCGAAAAGAGCGGCTCAAATTGCGTCAGTGGCAAACCAACAATTCGAAAATTTGTTTTCATAGCGACACGATCAACGACCCTGTCGCCGCCAAACACCCGATTCTTGCGCCTATTTTTTGCCGACTTTCTTCAGTCGCATGTTCTGCCGGTAAAGCTCGACGCAACGGGAATCGGCTACCCGCGTCGTTTTGAGCGATACGATGATGTCGTCGCCGGCGCGCGTGATTGTGCCTGTCCCAGCGTTTCTGGCGCTGTCCTTGAACGTGAATTCGGCGGTTCCCTTGGAAGTGATTTTGCCGTTGCCGTCGGCGACTGGCAGTAAGCCGTGACCATCGTTGTAACCGGCGCTGAACCAAACGGTCACTACACTTCCGCTTTGCTCCAGGCTCATTTGAAACGTCGCTTGGCCGCTCAGAAAATTTCTGTCGGCATACTCGCCGGCGAAATCCGGCGGACCAGCAGCAATCGAAACTATCGCGAGCGCAACGAGCAAAATCAGACTTCGATTCTTCATGGACGCGTTGTAACTCCGTGCGCGGAACATTGCGATCTCGAACCGTCACATGTCGAACGCATGCGATCTCCTTGATTCGTATTGTGAGCGTTTCGGACGGCGTTATGCTGCGCGCAGTCATGCTTTCGGGGGAAATAGGCACCGGCGAAAGTGCGCGCAGTCGGATTACGTGGCGGCTTCTGCCGTTTCTCTTTCTCCTCTACGTCGCGAATTATCTCGATCGCACGAACATCGCGTATGCAACGCTCGGGATGAAGGGCGACCTCGGTCTAAGCGACTCGGTGTTCGGCACGGCGAGCGGAATTTTCTTCATCGGATATTTCGCACTCCAAATTCCCGGCGCGCTGCTGGTAGAACGCTGGAGCGCCAGATGGTTGTTGTCGCTAACGCTGATCACGTGGGGCGCACTGACAACCCTAACCGGTTTCGTGCGCACGCCGCTCGAACTTTACGGCGCGCGGTTTCTGCTGGGCGCAGCTGAAGCGGGATTTTTCCCCGGCGTGATTGTTTATCTCTCGCACTGGTTTATTTATCAGGACCGGGCCAAGGCGGTGGCGCGATTTATGGCGGCGATTCCAATTGGCTTTGTGCTCGGTGGACCTATTGCCGGAAGTATTCTTCGGGTGCATTGGTTAGGCATCGTCGGATGGCGATGGCTTTTTCTTCTCGAAGGTTTGCCAGCGGTTCTGCTGGGGATAACGGCGTTGTTCGTGCTGCCCGATTGGCCTAACGAAGCGCGATGGCTTCCGCCTAACGAGCGCGATTGGATCACTGCTCGCCTCAACGAAGAGCGCCGCGCGAAGGCGCACGCGGAGCAGATGACGATTTGGCAAGCGCTTCGACATCCAGCGGTGCTGGTGCTCACTGCCGGGCTGTTCTTCACCTATACCGGTGGGTACGCGTTTTGGTTTTGGTTTCCGACGATGCTCCAGCGACTCACCGGTTGGACAGATGTTCAACGCATCGGATGGGTGGGCGCGATTCCGTTTCTGGCGGGCTTGATCGGCATGCTCATTCTCGGCTGGAGCTCCGATCGCATGGGCGAGCGACGGTGGCATTTTGCTATTCCTCAATTGACGGCTGCGCTCGCACTCGGCGTGTGGTTTTTCATTCCGCATTCAAATATCCTGCTCATCCTCGTGTTCACGCTGCTCGGCTTCGGCACGGTGGCTTATCTGCCCTCATTTTGGGCGTTGCCTTCCGCGTTTCTCACCAGCTCAGCCGCCGCCGCGGCGATCGGCTTCATCAATTGCACCGCCAGCATCGGCGGCTTCGTCGGTCCGAAAATTATCGGCAATCTGAGTCAGCGCACCGGCTCGTTCACTGCCGGATTTATCTTCATGATCGTGTGCTTTACAATCGCGTCATTGCTGGTGCTGCTGTGTCCGCGGGAACGCTCAGCGCCACTCAGCGCTTGAGGGCAACGTCGAACGGTACGCCGGTCTTGGCGCGAACGTCGTCCACCGTGACGCCGGGATGCAATTCAATTAGAACGAGGCCGCCGCCCTTCTTCACTTCGAACACGCACAGGTCGGTGATGATGAGGTTGACGACTCCTAAGCCAGTGATGGGCAGCGTGCATTCTTTCAAGATCTTCGGACTGCCGTCCTTCGAGGTATGTTCCATCACGACAACAACGCGTTTCACTCCCGCGACAAGGTCCATTGCTCCGCCCGGTCCTTTGACCATTTTCCCGGGAATCATCCAGTTCGCGATGTCGCCTTTGTCCGTCACCTCGAATGCACCGAGAATTGCAAGATCGATGTGTCCGCCGCGAATCATCGTGAATGAGTCGGCACTCGAGAAAAAGGCCGAGCCGGGCATCGTCGTAATGGTCTGCTTACCGGCGTTGATCAGGTCGGGGTCCACCGCGTCTTGGGTCGGGAACGGGCCGATGCCGAGCAAACCGTTCTCGGACTGGAGCGTGACGTTCATGCCTTCGGGAATGTAATTGGCCACCAGCGTCGGGATGCCGATGCCGAGGTTGACGTAGTAACCGTCGCGCAATTCCTGCGCTGCGCGCTTGGCCATCAACTCGCGGATTGGGTTCTCTTTTTTCGCAGTCGCGCTGCCCTGCACGGTGCAAAACTCGATGCGTTTCTCGTACTTGCCGCCTTGGATGATGCGGTCGACGAAGATGCCCGGCGTGTGGATCTGGTCCGGATCCAACTCGCCGACTTCGACGAGTTGCTCGACCTCGGCGACGCAGACCGTGCCACAAGTGGCGATCATCGGGTTGAAGTTCCGTGAGGTTTTTCGAAAAATAAGATTGCCTGACTTGTCGCCCTTCCATGCTTTCACGATCGAAAGCTCGGCGGTGATTCCTGGTTCGAGCACATATTCGGTGTCGCCGAAAGTTTTTGTCTCCTTACCCTCGGTCAGTTTTGTGGCGAACCCGGTCCGAGTATAAAATCCCGGAATTCCCGCGCCGCCCGCGCGCAATCGCTCGGCCAGTGTGCCCTGCGGGATGAGTTCGAGTTCGAGTTCGCCTGCCAGCACCTGCCGCTCGAACTCCTTGTTCTCGCCGACGTAGGAGGCCATGACTTTTTTCACCTGTCGTGCCGGCAGCAGAACTCCCATGCCGAAGTTATCCACGCCAGCGTTGTTGCCCACGATCGTGAGGCCCCTGACGCCACTCGCGTGCAAGGCGGCGATGAGATTCTCCGGTATCCCGCACAGGCCAAATCCTCCGGCAGCGATCGTCATGTTGTCGTGAAGCAGGCCGTCAAGCGCAGCCTTGGCGTCAGGATAGACTTTGCTCATGGGAAGAGATTAACCACGGATCATCGGAATGCGAGCGAGACAGGCGCCGTCCAGAGTTGCCGACGCAGAAATCATCGGCAGATTGGACGTTCAATTTCATGGCCACAAAAACGCTCGCGCATCAACTCGCGAATTACGCTTGCGAGTTAAAATTCGAAGACCTTTCAAAAGAAGTTGTGCACGAGGTGAGGCGCCGGGTAACCGATTCGCTTGGCTGCGCGCTCGGGGCGTGGAACGAAGAACCATGCGCGATCGCGAGAAAGGTCGCCTCGGAATTCTCGGCAAAGAATGGATCGACAATCATCGGGACGGCGCACCAAGCCCCGCCGGATTGGGCTGCGTTCGCTACCGGCTGTTGCATTCGCTATTTCGATTACAACGACACCTATTTGTCGAAGGAACCGGCGCATCCCAGCGATAACATTTCGGCGGCGCTGGCCGTTGCCGAAAGCGTTGGCGCGACCGGCAGGGAATTCATCACCGCGATCGCGCTCGCTTACGAAGTGCAGTGCCGGTTTTGCGACGCGGCGAGCCTCCGTGCACGGGGCTGGGATCACGTGACCTACGGCGCATTTTCAACGGCACTCGCCTCGGCGAAGTTAATGAAGCTTGAACTGGAGAAAACGCGGCACGCCGTGAACATCGCCGGCGTGGGTTGTGCGGCGATGCGGCAGGCGCGCGTCGGTGAGCTTTCTCATTGGAAAGGTGTGGCTTTTGCCGATGCTGCGCGACGCGGCGTTTACTCGGCAGTGCTGGCGCGCGGGGGCATGACCGGTCCGGCGCCGATTTTTGAAGGCCAAATGGGTTTCGAAAAGGAACTTGGCGTTTCGTTGGGCGATGTTGGCGAGAAATTCAAAGGCGCGCCTGCGATGATCCTCAACACGAGTATCAAATATTGGCCCGCGGAATATCATAGCCAGAGCGCGATCGAAGCGGCGTTGTTTCTGCGAGAACAAATCGACGATGTGTCGCAAGTGAAAGCGATGACGATCGAAAGTCACGATGCGTCCGTCGACATTATCGGGAGCGAACCGGAGAAATGGAGACCGGAGACGCGCGAAACCGCCGATCACAGTTTGCCCTACATCACCGCGATCGCCTTAATCGACGGCGAGGTAACCGAAAAGCAATTTCAACCGGAGCGTTTCATGGATCCGAAGATCTGGAAGTTTTTGGAGAACGTGAAAGTCGAACGCAACGCGGAGTTGAGTGCGATGTATCCGGGCGCAGTGGCTAACATCGTGCATGTCGATCTTGCGGACGGGAGGCGATTGACCAAGCGCGCCGATTATCCGCTGGGGCACGCGAAGAATCGTCTCGAAGATTTTGAAGTGGAAAAGAAATTCTTGAAACTGGTCGCCCCAACTTTTACTCGCGATCACGCGGCAAAAATTATTGAGCACGTCTGGAGTATGGACGAACAGAGAGACGTGCATCATTTGATGAAGCTGGTGCGAGTTCATTGAGCATGAAAAAAACCGAGCGCGTAACGACAATGTTCCGGCAGCTGATCGCCAAAGGAACAGTGATGATGCCGGGCGTGCCGAACGCGGCATTGGCCCGACAGGTCGAGCGCGCCGGTTTCGACGCGGTTTACATCAGCGGAGCGGGAATGGCCAACGCGACCGCGGGCCTACCGGATATCGGTTTACTGACCCTGACCGAAGTCGTGCAACTGGCAGGCTATGTCGCAAAGGCGGTGAATATCCCGGCGATTGTCGATGCCGACACCGGTTTTGGGGGATCGGAAAATGTGGCCCGGACAATTCAGGAATTGGAAAAAGCCGGTCTGGCCGGATGTCACATCGAAGACCAGGAATTCCCCAAGCGTTGTGGACATCTCTCCGGCAAATCGATTGTCGATGTTGAGGAGATGGTCGGGAGAATCAAAGCGGCAGTTGCGGCGCGGCAGGATCCTGATTTCATGATCATCGCGCGCACGGATGCGCGGGCAGTGGAGGACTTCGATCGCGCGATCGAGCGGGCCGGTGAATATCTCGCCGCCGGGGCGGACGCGATTTTTCCAGAAGCCCTGCAAAGCGCGGATGAGTTTCGCGATTTCGCCAAGGAGATCGACCGGCCGTTGCTCGCAAACATGACCGAGTTCGGCAAGAGTCCGTTGCTTTCCGTCGAGCAACTCTCCGATTTCGGTTACCGGATGGTGATCTTCCCGATGAGCGCCATCCGGGTTGCCATGAAAGCGAGCGAAACCTTTTTCCGCGGGTTGAAAAAGGCCGGCAGCCAATCGGATTGGCTCGATAAGATGCAAACGCGTCAGGAGCTTTACGATCTGCTCGATTACGATCCGGCGGCAGAAGAATGGTCAGGTTTTCGCGACTGATCATTTGTCGAACGGCGTATCGTTGTTAACGTGACGGAAGACGATGAGTACTGACGCAAAACCAGAATACAGCCCGGGCTTAGCCGGCGTGATTGCGGGCGAGACGAAGATTTGCTGGGTGGATCCGAACGCGGGCCTGATGTACCGCGGCTATGACATTCACGAAATGGGCAACAAGGCGACGTTCGAGGAAGTTGCTTATTTGCTCCTGAACGGCGAATTGCCGAACGGAAAGCAGCTGAAGGAATTCAAGGAACAAATCGCCGCGCAACGCGAGCTGCCGAAGGAAGTCGTCGAGATGCTGCGGCTTTTGCCGAAGTCGACGCATCCGATGGACATGCTCCGCACTGGTGTGTCGATGTTGAGCGCGTTCGACAAAGATATAAGTGACAACTCGCATGACGCTAACATTCGCAAATCGATCAAACTGATTGCGCGGGTGATGACTTTGATCACGGACGGCTGGCGGATTTCACAGCGCGAAAAACCATTGCCGGAAAAACCGGAGCTGAGCCAGGCCGGTAATTTCTTTTACAAACTGGATGGCAGGGTGCCGGAGGCCTGGCAGACGCGGATGATGGATACGATTTTCAATTTGTATGCAGACCACGAATTCAACGCGTCGACGTTTGCAGCGCGTGTGACCGCATCCACGCTGGCTGGAATTTACGCGGCGGTGACGTCGGCGGTCGGCACGTTGAAAGGACCATTGCACGGCGGAGCGAACGAAGAATCGATGAAAATGCTCGAAGAAATCAAGACGCCTGATCGTGCGGAGGAATGGTTGAAGAAACAGCTCGCCGCCAAGGCCAAGATCATGGGGTTCGGGCATCGGGTTTACAAAAAGGGCGATTCCCGCGTGCCAGTCATGCGCAAGATCGCGCACGATCTCGGCAAGCGAACGGGAAAAGAGAACTGGGTGCTCATTTGTGAAAAACTCGAAGAAGTGATGGATCGGGAAAAAGGCCTTTGCGCGAATGTCGATCTTTATGCGGCGCCAGTTTTTTGGATGCTCGGATTCAAACCGGAGTTGAACACGCCGTTGTTTGCGGCCTCACGCGTGGCGGGTTGGTGCGCGCATGTCACCGAGCAGCACGACAACAATCGGTTGATTCGCCCACGCTCGCTTTACACCGGCCCGAAGCTCCGGAAATATCCCGGTCCTCCGGGTTCTGCTTAACGCCAGTCGGCTCGGACTCAATGGCGGAGCGATCGCTTCAAGAACAATACGCTCCCGAAAATTCGTGTTGGGGTTGCGGCCCGGCGAATCCTGACGGTCTGCGCATCCGCAGCTTTGCCAAAAACGGCGAAGTCGTTGCCGAATGGCAACCGCAACCGAAGTACGAAGCGTTTCCCGGCGTGTTGAATGGCGGCATCATCGGCACGCTGCTCGACTGTCATTGCAATTGGACCGCGGCCTATCATTTGATGAAACACGCAGGCGCTGACCATCCGCCCTGCACGGTGACGGCTGAATATGCGATCAAACTGCTGCGGCCAACTCCGACGAACGGACCAGTCACGCTTTCCGCGCACGTTGTCGATCTGACCGATGATCGCGCGACGGTTGAAGGCGCGTTGAGCGGGGGAGGGAAAGTGTGCGCGACCTGCCGCGGCATTTTCGTCGCGGTGAAAGAAGGCCATCCCGCGTTTCACCGCTGGTAAATGCGCGCCCGGGGTGACTCGAACACCCGACCTACGGATTAGAAATCCGTTGCTCTATCCAGCTGAGCTACGGGCGCAAATTGCGGATGGAACGTAATCACGCTGCGAACCACTGCAATCATGGTTGTGCCGCAAAGATCTCGATCTTGCTTTCGCATGCGCAAAACTCGAGCGTTGATTTTGATTCGATGAACGCGCTCCTGGTCATCTTTCCTTACAAATATCAAGGCACCTGGGTCTTCGATGATCCGACGGTCGGTCTTTTCCGCGAGCCGTTTATCGCCGGGATCGACACCATGATCGACAAAGCAGCGGCTGATGTTCCGAACGCAGAAAAAGGTTTTCGCGCCATCTTTAGTGCGGCGCCGTTTCCAGGAGCGAACTTGAAACTCGAATGGCGCCGAGAAGAATCAGGCGGCAACTGGTATCACAACGATCGGTTCAAGATGGAGGGATGGCTCTGTCCTGCGCTCTTGAAATATTTTCCGACCGCGCCGCGAGAGATTTATGTGAAGATCGAGCCCAAGAATTAGGTCGCGAGCCGCCCACGCGAATTGGCCGACGCAACTGGATCCAACTGCCTGCCCTGAGCGACAGTCGAACGGGTCACGTTGGTTATTCGTGGATGCGATGCTTAAGCTCCCAAACACGCAACGCCGCGAGCAAAAGAGCTTTGGTGCGTGTCAGCGTTCCCGCTGCGGCCATGGTCGTTCCAACATCGTTGCCGGACTGAGCGCCGTGCGCATTCTTGCCATTCCGGCCGCGGTTTCGATTCCGCTTATGCCCCTTGGTCTTTTTAACCCGGCGCGTGGCCGATTCGCTCACCACCACATGACCGCTGCTATTCATAAAGTCCCTCATTCCCAAGCAGCTTCCAGACCAGTTTAAGACAGCGCGGGAGGGTCGGCATTTCATTTCCGATAAAACCCGCATATTCGCTGAACGTTGTGCTGAAACGGCGTGAAAACCGCTTGTGCGCCCCTTAGTTCTCCGTCAGTTTCAACCCCACACCATGGCTGATCGTAAACTCGGCTGTCTCACTATTTTCTTGTTCGTGGCCCTCTGTGCCAGCGTGTTCATGAACTTTATTCTGGCGATGGCAGCGTTCCGTGGGTTCGGGACGGCAGGCTCGCGATTTGAGGAACCTTTGCCGCGCTTTCGCGAAATCGTTATCGAACGCGGGACGCGCATGGTTCCCGACCGGATCGCGTTGATTACCATGCGCGGTCTGATCAGCTCCTCGATTCCGGGCAACGTCAGCGATTCGATGGTCGAAGATATGCGTCTGGCGTTGCAGCAGGCGCGCGACGACAACCGGGTCAAAGCGATCGTGCTCGAAATCGATTCGCCCGGCGGCGAAGTCACCGCGTCCGATCAAATTTACAATGCTGTGACCAAAGCACGCGCCCGCAAGCCGGTCGTGGTCTACATGGATTCGCTGACTGCGTCCGGCGGTTACTACATCGCCTGCGGCGGGAAATTTTTAATGGCCAATGAGACGACGATCACCGGCAGTATTGGCGTAATCATTCAAACGCTCAATTACGAGCAGTTGTTCAATAAAATCGGGCTCGCCTCGGTCGTTTTTAAGAGCGGCAAGTTCAAAGACATTTTGAACGGAGCCCGGCCGATGACTCCGGAGGAGCGCGAGCTGGTCCAGAGTTTCGTTATGCAAACCTACGACAAGTTTCTTGGCATCGTCTCCAAAGAACGCAGTCTTCCGGCCGACATGTTGCGCAATACCATTGCTGACGGCCGAATTCTCTCCGGCAAAGAAGCGTTGAACAACAAGCTCGTGGACGGACTCGGTCAACTCGAGGACGCATTTGCCAAAGCGAAGCAGCTCGGCAATGCGCCGCAGGCGACCGTGGTGAAATACGGGCCGCCGTTTAGTCTCGCCCGATTCTTCCGCGCTTTCGGGCAGACCGGCGATTCGAAAATCGAGCTGCAATTGCCGAAACAGTTCGTGCCACAACTCGAGAGCGGGCGCGCGTATTTTTTGCCCAGCTTTTACGCTCCTTAACGGCGCGCAGAAAAGAGATGTTAGCTGGTGCTTTCAGTAGCGTGCTCTGGACGCTGCTTGGCTCGCTCATGGTTGTGGCGGGCGCGCTAGTTTATGGCACTCTCGTCCGGCAAATCAGGGCCCGGCGTGCGACCGCCGCGCCCGAGAGCACCGAGGTTACGCCGGAAAAGACGTTCGGGTTACCGGAGGCGTTTTTGGCAGCTGGCTTGGTCTTGTTTCTTTTGATAAGCGTGACTGCTTCGGTTGGTCGGGCGCCGATTCAACTGAGTAGCCGTGACCTGGTCGCAAATTTTCTGCTCGCATTGTTCATTGTCTTCGTTGTGGCTGCATTCCTGAAGCTTCGTGGCATCGATATCGATTCGTTAGGCGGATTTTCGAGGACGAGCCTTAAACGAGCGCTTAGCACGGCCGTTGTTTTGTTACTCGCGGCAACGCCATTGATCATCCTGACCGAAGCCCTGACTCAAAACGCATTCGGAAGTGGCTCGAGCAGACAGGAGATTGTCGATCTTTTCAACAGCTCGCGCACGATTGAACAACGCATGATGATTATTGTTCTGGCCGTGGTCGTCGCGCCCATTTCCGAAGAGTTCATCTTTCGCTTTTTTATCTATGGTGTGCTGCGCCGGTATTTCGGCATCGCCATCGGTTTAGTCTTCAATGCGTTGCTTTTCGCTGCTGCGCATAATCACTTGCCGTCGGCCGCGCCGTTGTTTGTTCTCGGTGGTTGCTTCACTCTTGCCTACGAATGGAGCGGATCGATCCTTGTTTGCATGGCCATGCATTCTCTTTTCAACTCCGTTCAACTGATCTTCCTCGCCTTTCCCGAACTGGTTCAGCAATGAAACTGCGCGCGGTTGGCGAAGACGCGCTCCTCGCATCGTTGCTGCGCGGACCGCCAGTTTCTCAAAGAGTGATCGCCGCTGCCGGTGACGATTGCGCGGTGGTTGAATCTCCAGACCGGAAGACGTCGCTTGTCCTGAAAACCGACTGCGTAGTCGAGAAAATCCACTTTGCACCTGCGGCCGACCCAATCCTCGTCGGCTGGAAAGCGATGATGCGGCCGCTGAGCGACTTCGCCGCCATCTCCGCCGTCCCGCAATTTGCGCTCGTTACGCTGATCGTGTCGGCAACAAGGTCGACAATGTGGGTCAAAAAACTTTATCGCGGGCTGCAACGAGCGGCATCGCGTTTCGGTGTTGGCATTGTTGGCGGAGAAACCAGCGCCACGCGGGGGCCAGCTGTCATTTCGGTGAGCGTTACCGGCTTTGTTGAAAAAGGTCGCTGGATCTCGCGGGCCGGCGGAAAAAAAGGCGACGATCTATTCGTGACTGGCCGTTTGGGTGGATCGTTGCGCGGAAGACATTTGCGCTTTGTGCCGCGCATCAATGAATCGCGCTGGTTGACTAAGAATTTCCGCGTCCACGCTATGATGGATTTGAGCGACGGTCTCGGCGCCGATCTGCCGCGCCTGGCCAGGGCAAGCAAACTCGCGTTCAAGATTGACCGGGAGAAGTTGCCGCTCGCCCGCGGCGCGAAGATCGACAACGCAATTTCAGATGGTGAGGACTACGAACTCCTTTTCGCAATCTCGCGACGCGACCGCGAGCGGCTCGAGCGTGCCTGGCGCAAGAAATTCCCGAAACTTCTGCTGACGCGCATCGGCCGGCTCAGTCAATTCTCAATAAAGGCCAGTCCGGCTCGGACCAACTCTCAACTTCTGCCCGGTGGCTACGTTCATTTCAAATAGCCCGGACGAAACCGAAGTCTTCGGCCGTCGGTTCGCGGAAAAAATTAAGCCTGGCGATGTGCTTGCACTTACCGGTGGTCTGGGCAGCGGCAAAACACAATTCGTTAAAGGGCTCGCTGCCGGCCTAGGCGCGGCGACGGCTGCGACCAGTCCGACTTTCACCCTTGTTCACGAATACTCCGGCGGAGGTCTGCCGGTTTATCATTTCGATTTTTTCCGCGTCGAAGATCGACAATCGGCCGAACGGCTGGGACTCGATGATTATTTTTTCGGCGACGGCGTTTCCGTGATTGAATGGGCCGACCGATTTCCGGACCTGATCCCGGAAAATGCGCGCTGGGTTGCTTTCGAAACGAAATCTGAGACGCAGCGCGCGATTACCGCCAAATGAAAATTCTCGCGCTCGAGCTCTCCAGCGCCCGCGGAAGTCTTGCCGTTGCCAGCAATGGTAATGTCGAAATCGTCCGGGAATGGCCAAATGACCGAAAGAATTCCGGCCCGTTCTTCGAATACTTAACTGAAGTGCAGAAGCCATTTGGAAAGAAGGAGACAATCATCGTCGGGCTCGGACCCGGTTCTTATGCGGGTACCCGGATCGCCATCTCCGCTGCGATCGGGTTGCAGGCCGCGTCCCATGCGCGGCTGATCGGATTTCCGTCGATCTGCGCAATCGAGTGCGAGGCGGAGGAATATTGCGTGATCGGCGACGCACGACGTAAGTCATTCTTTTTTACGCGCGTGCGTGACAACAATTTGCTCGAAGGGCCAGCGTTAATGTCCGACGCTGAACTGCGCGCGAAATTGGATAAACTCGATAGCAAGATGTCGATCTTTGCCATCGCGAATCTTCCGCAATTCGAGCGCGCTGAGGTCCGCTATCCATCTGCTAAAGTTCTCGCTCAGCTTGCCAGCGATTCGAGTCGAAATTTCGCGCAGCCGCCGCTCGAGCCGATTTATTTGCGCGAACCGCATATCACTATTCCAAAGAAATGACACAGAATTATCGCTGCTGGGCTGAAATTGATCGGAGTGCGTTGCGGCACAATGCGAAGGTTGTGCGCGACCGAATTGGTCCGGCCGAGATGCTCGCAGTCGTCAAAGCGAACGCCTATGGCCACGGCATGCTCGGTGTCGCCGAAACGCTGGCCGACGATACGCAGCTCTTTGGCGTTGCCAATTTGGAAGAAGCGCTCGCGCTTCGCGAATCGCTTAGCCATCCAATCCTGATCCTCGGTCCTGCTACTCCAGATGAAAGATCGGCAATCGTGGAACGCGGATTCATTCCCTGCGTCTCGACTCTGGGTGAGACGCAGGATTTTAATCGTCTCGCACGTGGCGACGCCAAGGTTTCGATTAATTTCAAAGTCGATACCGGAATGGGACGAATGGGCGTCGTCGAGAATGAAGCCGTGGACGTTTTTAAACGCGTCGCGGCGCTGCCGAAGATCGACATTCACAGCATTTCGACACACATGCCGGTTTCCGATGTCGATCCGGATTACACGCGCGATGAACTGGTTCGATTTCGTAAAATCGTCGAGCAACTCCGCGCCGCGGTTCCTGGCAATTACAAAGCGCACGTCCTGCAAAGCGCCGGCACCCTCGCGTTCAATGACCCAACTTTCGAGATCGTGCGCGCGGGCATCATTCTTTATGGGATTTCGCCGCTCCCGGAATTTCAAAACCTTTTCAAACCGGCGATGACGTGGAAAACGCGGATTGGTTTGATTCGCGACATGCCGAAGGGCAGCTCAATCAGTTACGGACGCACATTCATCACGCCAAAACCGATGCGGGTGGCGACATTGACCGCCGGTTATGCCGATGGTTACCCGCGTCATCTGTCAAACCGCGAAGCCGACGTCTTGGTTCGCGGCCGACGTTGTCCGCTGCTTGGACGCGTGACGATGGATCTGATGATGATCGATGTTTCGCATATCGAAGAGGTCGATGTTGGCGAGGAAGTGGTCTTGATGGGGCAGCAAGGCAACGAAGCTGTTTGTTGCGGTGAATTGGGCGAAAAGGCCGGCACCATCACTTGGGAAATCACGACCCGGATTGGCCAGCGCGTGAAGCGAGTTTTCGTTTGAAGCTCGACCCTGACCTCGATTCTCTCAGCGCTCCACCCAGTCGCGATCCCGATCCCGAAGTCGCGAAGCGGCAGGTGAGGGTTGTTCGTGATAGAAACACGGATTGGAAACGATCGTTCCCTGTTTTACTTTGAAACGGTGTTCCAGATCATTTTCAACGAGCTGAGCGCGGCTGAGATGTCGGCGTTGCCGAAGAAAATGCAGCTCGATTTGCTTGAGCAATTTCAGATTTTGCCCGAAGACCTCGATCGTCTCGACGCCAAACATTTCGGTGTGATCGAGCGTGGAGGAAAAAAGTTATATCGCTATCGCGCTAAAGATTACCGGATTTACTTCGCCAAGACACAGGAAGGGATTAAGATTCATCGCGTTCTGCACAAGAACACGTTTCGAGATTTTCTTTTTCGCAGCAAACTGCCGGTGTCGGAAGATCAAGCGCTCGGCAAAACGCGCGAGTTCTGGAAACTGATCGAGCAAGGCGAGAAAACAAGGAAGACGTAGAGAAACGCAACGACTCCAAGTCAAATTTAGATGAGCGTCAAAGTGCAGGTCATTCTCGTTACGATTTGGTTTGCATCATTTTTCGCTTTCATGGCTTCGATCATCTGGGGCCCAATGGCTGAACAGAACTACAATGCCGCGATGTCGCCTGCGTTTCGCTGGTTGTATCCAGCTGGTTGTATCCAGCAAGGCTGCGCGAAAAAGAAGTAAACGTTCGGTTTCAAAAAGGGATGGCTTGGTTCGGACTTTTTTTTGGAGCCTTTGTGTACGCGTTGGCGCTCGCAAGTATTTTGCGCGGAAAATAATTTCAGACGGTCATTCCGAGCGGAGCGAGGAATCTCACAATCGAAGCTTGGATCACACAAACTAATCAGAGTGATCAACGAGCCTGTGAGAGATCCTTCGCTGCCCTCGGGGTGACAGAAAATAAAATGCGACGGTCATAGACCGCCGCTACACGAGTGGCAGGCGAGGCGCCTGCCCTGCAATTCCGGCGCGCGAATTTCGCGCGCTATTTCATTAGCAGCACCGAGCGGCTGCGCTTGATTTCGCGGGTGATTTTACGGTGGAGATGCGCCGGCATGCCGGTGACGCGGCGGGGGAGAATCTTGCCGCTCTCGGTCACGAATTTTTTCAGGAGATCGGGGTTTTTGTAATCGATCGCTTCGATCGAGATGTCGATTCTGCGCCGGGGCATGGCGCGATTGGCGCGGCGAAAAGCGGAACGGCGTTTGGCGGTCTTGGGTTGCATCGACAGTTACTTGGTTTCGCGATGAAGCGTGTGCTTGCGCAAAAACGGATTGTATTTCTTTTTCTCAAGCCGGTTCGGTGTGCGCGGACTTTTCTTGTTCCGAAAAGACATGTAACGCGAAACCGGTTTGCCGAGCGCTTTCGCTTCGGTGCATTCGAGGGTGATGATTTCCTGTGCCATCGCAGCTACTCCTTGGATTCGGCCGCCGGCGCCGCTTCTTCTTCTTCACCTTCGCCGCCCTCGTCATCGGTCAGACCAAAGAGCGAGGTGACTGATTGCCGGACGCGCGACGCTTTATTCTGTTTCTCGAGCTGCGATTGACATTCGACGGTGAACCGCGCGAACGGGATTGCTTCGAGACGCGCGTGCGGGATTGGTTTGCCCGACATTTCGCAAATTCCGTAAGTCCCCAGCTCGATCCGCTTCAGCGCCTGATCGATTTCGTAAAGGGCGTCCTGTTCCTGCGAAAGCAGACTGAGCGCGAAATCGCGATCGTAAGCGTCGGAGCCAGCGTCGGCCTGATGCATGCCGAATGCGGAAGCTTCGCTGCCTTCAGCACGTGAACGGAGTGTGTCTTGCGCCACGCCGGCCATGGAATCGACCATGGCATCGCGCAATTGCAGGAGCTTCTCCTTTTGCTTGCGAGTAAACGGGCTCAATTTGCGCTCGTGATGATTGCGTCCGAGCAAGGTCTCGCGCGGATTCGCGCTGGCGCGGGCTTTTTTGGCAGAAACCTTGCGGGCTGGCTTCGCTTTACGGGGGGCAGCTTTCTTAGCTGAATTTTTTTTCTTTTTCTGTTTGGCCATAATTCAAAAGGCGCCCCAGCAGTCGGGCGCCGAAAAAAACGGAGGCTTAATTAAGGACAATTCCTAATCAGCGCAAGGGGAGATTTGACGAATCTCCGGGCTGTTTAATTCGACTGAACCTAGGAGCTGGCGCTGGAGTATCGCCGCAGGGCGAATACCCAGAACGCGCGAGAGAGGCAAAAGACCACGGTCGAGGCCACCACCAGCTGAAACATGAGCGGGCCGGGCTGACCGAACGACTTGATTAACAATCGCGCGGGAATGTTGGCCACAATCACGACCGGGACGATCCAGCCGAAAATGATTTTGAAGAGGCGCGGGAAAATCGCGTCCGGATAACGCGCGATGTTGAGGAAGTTGAAATAGCCGTAAACCAGACCCTGCGCCCGCACGATCCAGAAACTGACCGCGGCCAGGCTGAGCATGATCGAATAATGCACCGCGATGCCGAACCCGATCGCTATGGCGTAAAGCAAGATCGACATCGGAGTTGGGACGACACTGAGCTTCGCCAGGGCAACGCCAACGACCACACCGCCGAGGGCGGCGTTGACGACGCTGTCGAGGCCGAATTGTTTGGTCGAGACGGCAAATTGACTGTCGACCGGCAAGACCAGGAGCGAGTCCAGTTTTCCGGTACGGACCAGCTCAGGAATAGCGGCGACGTTGACGAAAAAGAAAGCCTGGAAAAGTTGCGCGATCATTTGATGGGTGCCGATGAGCAAAACCACTTCCCATTTTGTCCAATCTCCGATGCGGTCGACATTACCGAAGATGATGGAGAAAAAAACGATCTGGCCGACGAACCAAAGCACCTCCACCAGCATCCAAAGCAGGAAGTTTGCTTTGAAGCTCATCTCGCGGATGAGCGAGTTGCGCAGCATGATTGAGTAAATCTCGATGTAACGCCGGAGCACGTTTGCCTGTCATTTTAATTGGACCCCAAGTCAAATCTCACCTTCATGAAGCGCTTTCTCCCTATCGGCGTCATCATCGTCGCCCTTCTCATCATTTTGTTCGCCGTTCGCCGATGCACGCAAAGCGGCGTCTCGGGATATCTGACCGCGAATGTGACGCGCGGGCCGATCACGCAACTTGTGACCGCGACCGGCACGCTCAATCCGGTGGTCAATGTCCAGGTGGGCAGCCAGGTCTCGGGTAACATTGCCAAACTCTTCGCCGATTTTAATTCGGAGGTGAAAGCGGGCCAGACGGTGGCGCAAATCGACCCGATGCTCTTCCAAGCGGCGGTGACTCAGGCTGAGGGTGACGTGGCAAATGCGCAAGCGGCGCTGGAGCTGGCGAAGGTAAACGCTACGCGCACGCAACAGCTCTTTAACCAAAAGAATTCCTCGCAACAGGACCTCGACACCGCCAACGCGAACCTTCATCAGGCCGAGGCCAACGTGAAAATCAAGCAAGGCGCCCTCGATAAAGCGAAAGCCGATCTCGACCACTGCACGATCACGTCGCCGATCGATGGCGTGGTGATCTCGCGCAATGTCGACGTTGGCCAGACCGTGGCTGCGAGTTTGCAGGCGCCGGTCATCTTCCAGATTGCGAACGATCTTAGCAAAATGCAGATCGATTCGAACGTGGCAGAGGCCGACGTCGGCGCGGTGAGCGTGGACCAGGATGTCGATTTTACCGTCGACGCTTTTCCGACGCGCACGTTTCACGGCAAAGTGGTGCAAGTGCGCAACGCCCCGATCACGGTGCAAAACGTCGTCACCTACGATACGGTTATCGGGGTCAACAACGCGGATTTGAAATTGAAACCGGGAATGACCGCGAACGTTTCAATCATCATCGCGCACAAGGACAACGTGGTTCAGCTCAAGAACGCCGCGTTGCGTTATCGTCCACCGGACGCGGCGACTGCCGAGCAACCGAAGTCGACATCTTCCCCGAGCGGTCAGCGTCCGACTGGAGCGCGGGAACGCCGGCCTGACCGCACCGTTTATGTTTTGTCCTATGGCAGACCGAAGCCCGTCCAAATCAAAACTGGAATCAGCGACGGGATAATGACCGAAGTCACCGAAGGTTTGAAAGAAGGTGATCGTGTCGTGACGGCAGAACTCTCGTCGTTGGCCGCGTCATCGTCGCCACCGGCAAATCCATTCGGCGGGCAGCAGCGAAGATTTCCATAACCGATGAATCCGAAACGGCGCAACGTGGATCGAGCAGTACAGGCCCGTCCGGCTCGGACCTCGATGTTAAGCCACGCGGCGAAGCCGCAAATGTTTGGCATCGCCCGCGGAGCGGCCGATCCACCGACATCGACATGAAGAACGGCGAAGTGGTCAAACTGACCGACGTGCACAAAACCTATCGCACCGGCGACGTCGAGGTGCAGGCCGTCCGCGGCGTCTCTCTCGAGATTCAACGCGGCGAATTTGTGGCATTGATGGGTGCGAGCGGTTCGGGCAAATCGACGCTAATGAATATTCTCGGTTGTCTTGATCGGCCGACTTCCGGGCGCTACCTCTTGGACGATGCGGACGTTTCGGCGCTCGACCGCGATCGGTTGGCGGACATTCGCAATCACAAACTTGGTTTTGTTTTCCAAAGTTTTAATTTGCTGCCGCGTACATCGGCGCGGGAAAACGTCGAGCTTCCGCTCCTTTACGGCACCCATCGCCTGACGCACGCGCAACTGC
Organism: Verrucomicrobiota bacterium; assembly: GCA_003220055.1. GTDB lineage: Bacteria > Verrucomicrobiota > Verrucomicrobiia > Chthoniobacterales > UBA10450 > AV40. Next base: position 24,751 of record QHRF01000005.1, read on the forward strand.
GTGAAAAAGCAGATGCAGTGCTCGCGTCAGTTGGATTGGCCGGACGCGAGGATCATCATCCCAGCCAACTTTCCGGCGGTCAGCAGCAGCGCGTCGCGATTGCGCGTGCGCTTGTGAACGACCCGGAGGTTGTGCTCGCCGACGAGCCGACCGGGAATCTCGATAGTCGGACCAGTGTCGAAATCATGGGAATTTTTCAACAGCTCAACGAACGCGGCATTACTATCATCATGGTAACGCACGAACAGGACATTGCCGCTTACGCGCGCCGCAACGTGGTGATGCGCGATGGATTAATCCTGAACGATTTCAATGTAACGCGGCGCCTCGATGCCGCGACCGAGCTGGCAAAAATCGCGCCAATCGATTCGCAGGTTCAAGTATGAGAATTGGATCGACCTTAAACATCGCCCTGCGCGCGTTGCGCCGGAACAAAATGCGTTCAGTGCTGACCGCGCTCGGAATCATCATCGGCGTCGCGGCGGTGATCGCGATGGTCGGGATCGGCAATGGCGCGAAAGCACAGGTCGAAGCGCAGATCGCCAGTCTCGGACAAAATGTAATTTTGATTTTTTCCGGGAGCACGACGTCTAGCGGCATTCGAACCGGTTGGGGTGGCGCAGGCACGTTGAAAATTGAAGACGCGGAAGCGATTCGACGGGAAGTGCCCGGGGTTGTTGCCGTGAGCGAAGAAGTTGTTTCGACGACGCAGGTTGCGGCCGGAAATCAGAATTGGTTTACGCGGATCTACGGCGAGTCGGCCGATTACCTCGATATCCGACAATGGGCGCTGGCCGATGGCGCGCCGTTCACGGCGCAAGACGTGCGCAGCGCAAATAAGGTTTGCGTCATCGGGCGCACAACGTCTTCGCAGATTTACGGCAACGACGATCCGGTCGGCCAAATTATCCGAATCAAAAATGTGCCGTTCACTATCACCGGCATCCTGACGCCGAAAGGCTTGAGCACACAGGGCGTCGATCAGGACGACATCGTGATCATGCCCTATACGAGCGCAATGAAGCGCGTCGTCGGCGGGACGACGTTGCGCAACATCAATGTGCAGATCGGGGACGGCCGGCAGATCGCGGCGGCCCAACAGCAAATCATCTCGCTGTTGCGACAGCGCCATAACATCCGTCCCGGCCGCGATGACGATTTCACCGTGCGCAATCAGCAGGAGATCGCGGATGCGGCTACGGCGACGACTGCGGTGATGACAGTTTTGCTAGGCTCAATCGCCGGCGTCTCGCTCGTGGTCGGCGGAATCGGGATCATGAACATCATGCTCGTGAGCGTGACTGAGCGAACGCGCGAGATCGGCACGCGTATAGCCGTGGGCGCGCACGGGAGCGACATCCTCATGCAATTTCTGATCGAAGCGGTCACGCTCAGCTCGGTTGGTGGCGTTATTGGAATTATTTTCGGAATCGGAGCCTCGAAAATTTTGTCGAGCTACGCGCACTGGCCGACGCTGATTTCGCTCAGCTCGATCATCGTGGCTTTCATGTTCAGCGCCGCCGTCGGAATCTTCTTTGGATTCTATCCGGCGCGCAAAGCGGCCGCGCTCGATCCGATCGAAGCATTGCGCTACGAGTGAGAACCCGGACGAACCACGAATGGACACCAATGGACACTAAGAAGAGAACAAAATTCGTGTTTATTCGTGTGCATTAGTGGTTAGAAATCTAGCATGGCTGAGCACAAGGGTTTCCAGGATTTGGTCGCGGACGCGAAAAAGAAGATTACTGAAATTTCTCCGACCGACGCCGCTACAAAGTCAAAGAGCGGTGACACGGTGATTGTCGATGTTCGCGAGCAGGACGAGTTCGACGAATCGCACATTCCCGAAGCGGTCCACATGAGCCGCGGAATGCTTGAGCTCGAAGTCGAAGAAAAATTTCCCGATCGCAATATGACGATCATCTGTCATTGCGGCGGCGGCGGGCGTTCCGCGCTCGCGGCCGAAAGTTTGCAGAAGATGGGCTACAAAAACGTCCGTTCCATGGCCGGCGGTTTCAAAGCCTGGAAAGCGGCGGGATTACCGACTACGAAGTGACAGACTCGCGGCAGCTTCCAATTACGCTTCGTCCCAATCGACAAGGAATGTTTTTTCTGATCGTCGTGTCGCTCGTCTTTGTCGCGATTTCGTGGTGGGTCGCTCGGCTTGGCAACGCTGTCGGTTATCTTGGCGTCGCGTTCTTCGGACTTGGACTCGTCGTTGTCGTGATCAAGCTGCTGCCGCAATCCTCGTCCGCGTAATCCGAATTAACCGCCGACGGCTTGGTAATGGCGCAAGCCGCGGTGCCACATGGTGCGCGCGACGGCCCAGGTTAAGAAAAGCCAGCCGGTCTGGATGGCGAGGGCTTGCCAAAGTTCCGCGCCTTTTAATCGCTCCAGAAAAATCGCGACCGGACAAAACAGTTCGTAATAGAAAGGCATCCATTTCAGCGCCGCCTGAATTCCGGCCGGCATGATGTCGATCGGGAACATCTGGCCGCCCAGGAAATATTCGAACGAGTAAACGATGAAGACGATGGTGGTGATTTCCAAAATCCAGAACGCCATCATCGCCAGCGAGTAGGTGATGAAGAACTGGATGAACGCCGCCATCAACATCGACAACGTCGCGAGGATGTAAGTCGTCGGATCGTGCGGGAGCGCGACGTAACTGCGGAAGTAAAGAAAGATCACCGCGATCGGTGGCAGGGTGACGAAGGTGTAAACGAGCCGGCCACTGCAAAAAATGCTGAACCGATAGGCGAGATAACTCATCGGCTTGGTCAGGAGCGCGTTGATCTGGCCTTCGCGAATATCGGCCGCGATTTGCCATTCGTCTTCGGTTGGCGTGACCAGGTTGCTGACCAGGATCGTGAGCAAATAGTAGTAGATCATCGAGCCGTAGTCGTAGCCGTGGAGAGCGCCGCCTCGCTCTTTGAAGACCGCGCTCCACAGAAAAACCGTGCCGGCGAGCGGGATCAATCCGAACGCCGCGCGCAGAAAATAATTCCAACGATAAACAAACGTGTTCTGGAGCCCGATGTTGAAGACGGAAACGTACTTGTCGATCCTGCTCGCGCTCATGCTGTAATCGTCATCGTAGTCGAAAAGAAGGCCCGCCAAAAACGCCAAAGGGCGCGAAACTGCGGAAGAATATTACTGCTCCTTTATTTGGCGCTCTTTCGCCTGTTTGGCGGATAATTTTCGGCCCTGCGCCAATTCAACGGCCAGATTGATCGCCGCGATCATGCTGTCGGCGCGCGCGATGCCTTTGCCGGCGATTTCAAACGCCGTTCCATGATCGGGGCTCGTGCGTGGAAACGGCAGACCGAGCGTCACGTTCACGCCGTTATGAAACGCGTGAAGCTTCAGCGGGATCAAACCCTGATCGTGATACATGCAAAGGACGGCATTGAATTGGCCCTCGGCCGCGCGATGAAAAACCGTGTCCGGCGAATGAGGACCGGAGAAGATTGCTGACTTGTCCGAGCCGGACTGGCCTTTATTGCTGATTGCTGATTGTAGCTTGGCCACAGCAGGCGCGATGATTTCGATCTCTTCGCGGCCGATCTTTCCGGACTCGCTGGCGTGCGGATTTAATCCGGCGACGGCGATTCGCGGCGAATTGATTCCGCGGCGTCCCAGAAAATCGAGAAGTAACAAACCGACGCGGACAATTTCCGGCTGTTTGAGGGCGCGCGGAACTTCACTCAGCGGAATATGCGTAGTGACCAGGGCGACTGTGATTTTTCCGCCGGTCAAACACATCGCGAAGTTTTTCACGGCGCAGCGCTCGGCAAAAAATTCGGTTTGTCCGGAAAACTTGAACCCCGCTTCGTACATCCGCGCTTTGTGAATTGGTCCGGTCACGATCCCGTGCAGCTCGCTGCGCCGCGCGCGGGTAACTGCTTCTTCAAGCGCGGCCGCGGCCGCGCGCGCAGTTTTAACTGTCGGCGCGCCTGGCTTGCAACCCGGCTGCCGGCCGATGACGACGTATTCAACTGAATCGGGAACGCGTCCCGATTTCAGGGCAAGATCGGCAATCTCCGGTCCGATGCCGGCGCAATCACCAAGCGTGATCCCGATGCGCGGTCGCATCGCACATTGTCACCAAGCGGGCGATTGAGGTCAATCGCCCCTACCTAGACAAGAAGACTAAGAGGAAGCGGAAGAGGAAGAGCGGGAGGGGAGAAAACGCCGAACGTCCAATTAGAAGGTTTTGATGTAAGCCTTTGAGCGGAGACTGGCGAGCCACTTTTCCTGCAGCTTTTGCGCTTCCAGCTGGATCAATTTCTTTTCGATCTCGACGCGCGCATCGGCCAGTTTTTTGGTGTCACCGCCGTGTTTGTCTTCGACTTTGAGAATGTAGTAGTTGCCGCTGAACTCGACGATGTTGCTGATTTTGCCGGGCGTGAGGCTGAAGGCGACTTTTTCGAGCGGTCCGGCCAGCGTCTTGCGCTCGATCCAGCCCCAGTCACCGCCATGTTCGCGGGTGCTGTCTTCGGAATAAAGCTGCGCCATGCGTTCGAACTCGGCGCCGTTGACGAGCTTGCCGAAAATCTCATCGGCCATCGCCTTCTGGGCGGCGGCGTTGCCGTCACTAGCGTGACTTGGAATCATGATCAGACGCAGCTTGACTTGCTCCTTGCTGGTGAATTCTTCTCGATGTGCCTTGTAATATTCGTCCACTTTTGCGGGCGAAGCGATGCTGTTGAGCTTGACGTTCTTACTCCGCATCGCCTGGACGATCATTTTCTCGGTCTCCATCTTTTTGAACTCGCCCATGGTGAAATTCTGGGCCTCGAGCGTTTTGATGAAGGTGTTCCGATCGCCGCCGAAATCGGTGCGAATGATATCGTGCATCCGGTCCTCCACGAAATGGTCCGGAATCTGGTAGTTTTCTTTTTTGAACGCCTGAATAATGAGTTGGCGATCGATCAAATCCCGAAGCGCGGCCTGGCGCACTTCCTTCACCTTTTTGATGAGCTCCTCGCCATTGAATTGGGCGCGCAATAATTTTTCTCGCGGCGCGACGAGACCGCGGACCTGCGAAAAAGTGATCACGTCGCCATTCACGACCGCCGCGACGCCATCGACGACTTCCGGGTCCCCCGCGGCATAAGCGGCGCGACAAATCGGCGAAAAATTCAGCAGGCAGGCTGAGATCAGCGCGATAGGAATTTGCCGCATCATGTAAATTTTTTCGTTAACTCCAAAACTTCCCCGAGATGCGTTGGTTTCGCAACTAAACGGGGGAATTTGCCGTCGACAAGTATAAGCTCGCCCCGCCGGGTCAGCATCAACTTTCGCTCGCGCACTTCCACGCGACTGATACCGGCTTTGGCGGCGGCGAGCTTGATTTCGGCGAGGAGAAACAGATTGTCAACCGCTTCCGGGAACTTCCCGAACCGGTCGCGCCATTCGCGCTGAACGCGGTCGAACTGATCGCGGGTGCTGGTCTCGGCGATCTCGCGGTAAGCTTTGATCCGCAATCCAGTGTCGCTGACGTAATTGGCCGGAACGAACGCCGGAATGCGCCGTTCGGGGCCGAGCTGCGCGAATTCGGCTTCATTGGTGGCCACAAAATCAATTCGAAGATCGACCTCGAGCCGCGGCTGAAATTTTCGCCCTTTTAGTTGTGCGACCGCTTGCTTGAGCAACTGGCAATAAAGATCGAAACCGATCGCGATGATATGGCCGCTTTGGGCGGTGCCGAGAATGCTGCCGGCGCCGCGAATCTCGAGATCGCGCATGGCAATACGAAAACCGGCGCCAAGCGAGCTGTATTGCTTGATCGCGTTAATCCGTTTGCGCGCGGCGCCGATCGTCATCATTTCGCGCGGCAAAAGCAAATAGGCGTAAGCCTTGTGTTCAGCGCGACCGACGCGGCCGCGAAGTTGGTAGAGATCCGCCAAGCCGAAACGGTCGGCCCGGTCGATGACGATCGTGTTCGTGTTCGGAATATCGAGACCGCTTTCGATGATGGTAGTGCAAACGAGCACGTCGATTTTTCCCGCAACAAAACGCGCCATCACTTCCTCGAGCTCGTCCGAATCCATTTGCCCGTGTCCAATTTCGACGCGTGCTTGCGGGACAAGATCGACAATTTTTTCCCGCACTCGGTCGATTGTTTGAACGCGGTTGTGCAAAAAATAAACCTGGCCCTGCCGTTCGAGCTCTCGATTGATCGCATCGCGAATAATGCGCTCGTCGTAACCGCAGACAATCGTTTCCACCGGCAAACGGTTGAGCGGCGGCGTTTCGATGGTCGACATGTCTTTCACGCCGACGAGCGAAAGATAAAGCGTGCGCGGAATCGGCGTGGCCGAAAGCGTCAACACGTCGACCAGCTTGAAGAGTTCCTTGAATTTTTCTTTGTGCAAAACGCCGAAGCGCTGTTCTTCGTCGATCACGACCAGGCCAAGATCCTTGAATACGACGTCGCCGGAAATGAGGCGATGCGTGCCGATGACGATGTCGACGCCGCCCTGGCGAAGAAGCTCGAGGATTTTGCGCTGCTCACTTTGCGATCGAAACCGGCTGAGCATTTCAATCCGCACCGGGTAATCGAGCATGCGTTGGCGAAAAACCTCGAAGTGTTGTTGCGCGAGGACGGTCGTGGGCGCGAGCACGGCGACTTGCCTTCCGTCCATGACTGCTTTGAAGGCTGCGCGAATCGCAACCTCGGTTTTACCGAAGCCGACGTCGCCGCAGATCAACCGGTCCATCGGCCGCGGTTGCTCCATGTCGATCTTCGCGTCGATGATCGCCTTCATCTGGTCGGGCGTTTCGCGAAACGGAAAGGAATGCTCGAACTCGCGTTGCCACTTTGTGTCAGGCCCAAACGCGTGGCCGGGGACGGTTTCGCGCTCGGCCTGGACCGCGAGCATTTTGCCGGCGTAATCGAAAATGGATGAGGCCGCGTTCTTTTTGGCACGCGCCCATTTTGAATCGGCGAGCGAACTGAGCTGCGGTGATCGTTTGCCGACGCCGACATAACGCGAGACGAGATAGGCCTGCTCCAGCGGCACGTAGAGCTTCGCTTCGTCCGCGAATTCGAGCGCGAGCACTTCCTGTTCGCCGTTTGTCGTTGTTGGAATGCGCATGAGGCCCGCGAACCGAGCCACGCCGTGTTCGAGATGAACGACGAGATCGTCCTCGTTCAGCTCGCTGAAATCAATTTGGGCACGGTGACGTTCGGCGTGGTAAAGCCGCCGGCGCGCGTGCGGCGCGAAACGGCCGAACAATTCAGCGGCTGACAAAACGACCAGATCTGCCGGCGGAAAACAAAAGCCGCGCGCGAGCGTGCCGAGAACAAGATTAACATCTCGCAACACATCGGCGCTGATCAATTCGCGGAAACGCTCGATCTCGCCCTCGGTCTGAAAATAAACCACGATCCGCGCTTTATTTTTACGCCACTCGTTCAGTCGCTTAATGAATTGATCGCGCTTCGCTTCCGCGAGCAGAAAGTCGCCGACCGCGAACTCGCCGATGTCGCAATCCTGAAACGCGCCGCTGAAATCTTCGGGACCGCTTTCGATCCAGCCCTCGCTGATTTGAACAACTTGACGGCTTAAAGCCGTCAAGTTTTCCGTGGCTTCCTCCGGCTCGATCTCGATGATGAGGTCCTCTTTGCCGATGTAGTCGCGGACAAAACCGCTTTGGTCGCCCGCGCCGCCGAGCAAGATGTCGATCTTACGCAGGTCGCGCACGGAAGTTTGGGTATCGATATCGAATTCACGCAGCGATTCGACGTTATCGCCAAAGAACTCGAGCCGTACCGGCAGCGGCGCCTGCCACGAATAAAGATCGACGATGCCACCGCGAACAGCGAATTGGCCGCGAGTGGTGACCTGGGCGAGGCGTTCGTAACCGGAGCCGCTCAACTTTTCGAGCAATTGCTCCATGGTTGACGTAGCGCCCGGTTTGATTTTCAGAGTCGCGGCTGACACAGCGCCGCGTTTCGGCGCCGGTTGCTCGAGACTCGCGCGAGTGGTGACGATCACGTGCGGTCCCGGTTCGCTATCGATTTTCGCCAGGAGCGCCAATCGCTCAGCCGCGATTTCAGGATCGGGCAAAACATTTTCGACCGCGGCGAATTCGGCTTCGGGCAGAAATTGCGTAGCTGGAAGCCAATTCAGGATTGTTTCGTAAAGCGAATCCTGCGCACGCACGCTCGGGCAAACAATCCACACCGTTTTCGGCATCCGCCGCGCGATAACGGCGGCCAGAAAAGCCTGTCCCGGCGCGATGATGTGCGAAAATTTTGCCGGCGCCCGTTGGGTCTCGATCTGTTCGAGCTTGCGCGCAATCGGAGCACTTTGCGCGACGCGCTCGAGCAATTCGCCGGATATCGATTTTTCCACGGCGAACTTTCGCCGAAAGTGGCGAAGCTTCAAAAAGGTCGATCGGCCGCTCCGCGAGCGATGCTAATTAATGCAGCTTCGCCGCCATTTTTAACATCGAGCAAGGGACGGCTCGATCCGCCTCGCGTGGAATTTAATTCGTGATCGTAACTGGAGTGCCGGTTGAAACCGATTTGAAGAAATTCTCGGCCATGAATTGCGGCATCCGAATACAACCGTGGGATGCGGGGTAGCCAGGGAGATATCCGGCGTGCATGCCGACACCGTCGACGATGCGCATAAAATAAGGCATGGGGGCGCCTTTGAAATGGCTGCCCGGCGGTTTCTTGTCGTCCACCGAGACGTTGGGCATCACGACGTTACCGGAGTCGTCAACGAAATCGCCATATTTGGTTGAGACGTGGCTAATGTCTTTTTGGATGATCGAGAAATGACCGGTAGGCGTAATCAACCCCTCGCGTCCGGTAGATAGCTGCGAAATTCCGACCAGCATTCCGCTTTTGTAAAAATAAGCGCGCTGTTCTTTCAGGTTGATTTTGACGGAAGGCTTGCCGCCGAGGTGATCGCCGTCCCAGTAAGAAACGGTATCGGTGGGTGCGCCGGCAGTTGGAGCAGTGCCATGAACGCCGCCGAGATATTGCGTTTGGCCCGAGTAACGGACGTCTTCCTCGCAACTGGTGGCGATTAAACTCAACGTTGTGAGAAATGACAAAAGAAACAGCCGATAAAATGAAGAACGCATAAAAACTTTTCGGTCGAACCCTTTACCGGAGGAGTATCCAAAGTCAAGAGATGCAGCGCTGGCGAATTTCGGCCCTTTCCGCGGCTTGAATTGTGCTTTCTTCGAGGCAGCGTTTCCGGCATGCCGACTTACGAGTATCACTGCCGGAAGTGCGACCAAAATTTTGAGATGTTTCAATCAATGCGCGACGAACCACTCCGGGAATGTCCCAAGGATCTCTGCCGGCTCCCAAAATGGGGCCATGGCAAGGTAAAACGGCTTCTCGGCACCGGCGCCGGGATTATTTTCAAAGGCTCCGGCTTTTATAGCACCGACTATCGGAGCAAAGCGTATCAGGAAGCGGCCAAGAAAGAAGCGCCTACCGCCGGCGAAAAATCTTCGTCCGGCAAAGAATCTAAAACGCCCCCGCCAAAGACATCGACCTCAGCCCCACCGACTAACCCGAAGAAGGGACCGGCAGCATGACGACGACGACAACAATGACGAAATTAGTTTGTGGGGAGTGCCGGCACGAAAACGAAGCCGAGCGGATCTACTGCCACAATTGCGGTGAACGCCTGGACCGTTCCGCGGCGGCTGCGCGAAAGCCGATGGTGGATCCGACAGAGACACATCGGCGTTTGCAGAAGATGTTGGAACCGCCGAGCAGGGTCCGTCACAATTTCTTTGCTGTGAGCAAATTAGTTTTGGCTGCGGTCGCTGCGGCCGCCCTGGTCGAGATGGCCCTGCCACCGGAACTTCCAGCGCCGACAAAGATTGTGTCACCACAAATCGATCTCGATTTGGAAAACGCACATCTGAGGCCCAGCCCGCTGGAATATTCGCAAGACCAGATTAACGCTTATCTGACTTATCGGTTGATCAGCAAAAAAAAGGCGCTGACTTACCCGTTCCTGACATTCGTGCGCGCGACTGCTTCTTTCCGCGAAGGTGCTTGCACCATTGGCGTGGAGCGTTCGCTCTTTGGTTATTCAATTTTCAGCCGCACATCTCATCGCGTCGATACGAGCGCGGGAAAAATTGCTGCCACAAATGTTGGCGGCTGGATCGGGCGGCTGCCGATTCATCCCGCGATCATGCAATTCGGCGATATCATTTTCGCCGATTTATGGTCGGTGCTCGAGCGCGAGCGTAAATTGATCGGAAAAATGGGAGCAGTGAACTTTCACGACGGCAGCGTTACAATAACCGCGCCGACTCGTTAAAATGGAAGTGGCCGGGAGCCCGCCATTTCTCCATCGGACTCGCCGGCCAACCAACCAATCAATCAATCTGTTTTAGTTTTCGCTAGTAACGGAGACCCATGTTCCGCAGGAGCGATCCACTGATCGCGCCGTCCACGCGGAGACCGTGGTCGCGCTCATACGCCTGAATAGCGTAACGGGTGCGCGGTCCCGTGACTCCGTCGATTGCGCCGCGATAGTAACCGGCTCGGGCCAGTCGCGATTGAACTTGGATCACGATAGATCCATTTGCGTAGGTGCCGTAACCGGGACGGTTATAACCGTAATATCCGTAGCTGTAGTTGTACGGATAAGAGCCGTAATAACCGTACGGGTAACCGTAGGAGTAATACGGGTAACCGAACCCGAATGAAACGGAGGGGCCGTAAGAGTAATACGGATAGCCATACCCGTTGCCATATGAGCCGTACGGGTAGCTGTATCCATAGGTGCGGCTGCCTACGAAAACTCTGCTTCGATCACGAACGGTACGAGTTCCAATGGTGGCTGTATTTCCGCCAGTTGCGAAACTCCGTGTTCGGATCGCGCCTCTATTACCGCCAGTTGCGAAACTCCGTGTTCGGACCGCGGCCTTTCCGCCAGTTGTCATTGTCGTGGTCTGTTTTGCCGCTCGCACTTTTGCCTTCGAGCGAGCCCGGTCATTCCCTGGGGCAGCCGTCGCCAGCGACCCGGTCAAGATCAACCCTGTAACCACGCTTAATAGGATGCGTTTTGTGTTCATAAGCCTGTTTTTGATTCTAGAAATTAGACGTGAGAAACAGGCGAGAGTTTCACTTTTTTTGCAGAAAAATTCGCAATCGTGCTCGCCACTGGACGCTGAGCGCAACTATTCTGCTCCCAGCTGTTTGTGAAGATGAAAATTCGCGCGATTTTGGCAGGAGCGCTCCTCCTCGGTTGTTCGATTTTCGAATTGCTTGGAGCGACCCCGATTGAACGCAGCGTCAGCCCATCCGGGCAATTCGTCATTTACGGAGGCGATGCGGCGTGGCGTGGTGCGGTCTCCGCGCTGGCCGAGCGCACCAAAGCCAATCTGCTCGCTGTCTTGCAACGACGCGATCAATGGGGCGCCGCGATCGTTGTTAATTTGCAATCGCCCGCGGCGAATCTGCCGGAAATACCGGCGACAGCTTTGCGCTTCAGTCAAACCGGATCTGGCCTGAAATTGCAACTCGACCTCACGATTTCGCGCAAAATGGATTTCGGAGCAATGGAGCGTGAACTGTTGCGGGCGATTCTGCTTGAAATGATTTATCGGAATCAACCCGGGATTGCTTCGGGTGCGACCTATGTTGAGCCGCCAAACTGGCTGATTGAAGGCTTGCTCGCTTTGGCGCCGAATTGCGATCGCACATCGCTGACCAACGCGCTGGCCGTGCCGGGACGAATCACACCGCTCGATGAGCTTTTGTGGGAGCGGCCCGAATTGCTCGATTCCGCCGGGCGGCTTCTTTATCGCGCCTACTCGTTCGCGCTCGTTCAGTTGCTAATCGAACGCGCGGACGGCCACGCGCACCTCGGCCGTTACATCGACAATCTCTCATTCACTTCAAACGATCCGTTGGCCGATTTGCAGGCAGTGTTTCCGCAACTTGCCGGAAACGATCAAAAAATTTGGAAATCGAAGATTGCAGACATTAAGAGTTCAGGGCGCGCTGATCTTCTGACTTTTTCGCAGACGGAGGAAAAGCTCTCCAGCCTTTTACAGACGAAATTTGTGGGGACCGGCGGGCGCGATAAATTTCTATCCTTCGAAGATCTTTGCCAAAAGAAGCCGGCTCCGGCGCAGCGGCTGGCGCTCCAAAAATTTAGTCAGGAATTATTGTTGTTGGCTGCGCAGGCCAACCCAGCGCTTCGCTCAGTCGTCCAGGATTATCAGCAAGTTTCTGCGCAGCTGGCGCTCGGAAAACTTCGTGGCCTGGCGGCACGCCTAGCCGACTTGAAAACTTTGCGCTCAAAACTGTCCTCGCGAATGACCGAAATCGACGATTACCTCAACTGGTTCGAGGCGACGCAATTGTCAACCCGAAGCGGTCTCTTTGAGGATTGCCTCAACCCTTCAAGCCTAGAGACTCCTTCCCGGGGGCATCGAAAGGACTCGTTCTCCGCTTATCTCGACGCGATGGAGACGCAGTTCTAGGATTGCTCGCCACGGCGACGTCCGGCGGCGGATCGAACTTCGAGTAGTTGCTCATTCGAGCGTTTCTCATTAAGGTAGTTGCCGCGGGTTAAGCCGCGCGTTTTTCTTGATGCAGAAGATTGGATTTGCCGAAGCCCTCGATTCGATTGTGGCGAGCGACCCGCGTTATCAACGCGAGGCCTACATTTTTTTGCGCGACGCGCTCGATTTCACGACCAAGCAGCAAAAGAAAGCAAAAGGGACAACGGTGAGGCATGTTTCCGGACCGGAGTTGCTCGAAGGCATCCGGCAATATGCGCTCAAAGAATTTGGACCGATGGTGGTGACGGTGTTCGAGAATTGGGGGATCCGTTCCTGTGAAGATATCGGTCACATGGTTTTCAATCTCATCGGCGCCGGTATTTTTGGAAAGACGGACCAAGATTCGATCGAGGATTTCAAGGCCGTTTACGATTTTCAGGACGCGTTCGTGAAGCCGTACGCCCCGGAAAAGAAACTCGAAGTCCCGAAAAGTTTACCGGCGCCGAAAATTGTATGACGGGCGCAGCCCCGCGGGTGGCCCTAATTTCTGCGATTGTCTTTAGCATGGTGAACTTGAAAGCTGCCGCTGTGGGTGACTCCGCCGTCATCACTTTTCCGCCGAGTACGGCGCAAAAATGGGTCCTGCCCGACGGCCTGACGCTGATCGTCCAGGAAGACCGAAGCGCACCGGTGGCAAGCGTGCAAGCGTGGTGCGGCACCGGCAGCATTTACGAGGACGAGAAATTGGGCGCCGGTCTCTCGCACATCCTCGAACACATGCTGTTTAAGGGAACCAAAACGCAATCTGGCAACGCGATCGCGCAAAAAATCCAGGACGTGGGCGGTTACATCAACGCCTACACTTCTTTCGATCGGACAGTTTTTTGGATCGACGTGCCGAAGGATGGAGTCCAGACCGCGCTCGCGGTTTTGTCCGACGCGATGATGAATTCGACTCTCCCGCCGGAAGAATACGCAAAAGAGCAGGAGGTCATTCGCCGCGAGTTCGCAATGGGCCTTGACGACCCTGATCGTCAGGCGGGCTTGCTCCTCTTCGCGACCGCGTATCAGCGCCATCCCTATCGGCTCCCGGTGATCGGAGAGATAGAAATTTACAACCAGCTCACGCAGGAGCAGGTGATGCAGTATTACAAATCGCGTTACGTGCCGAACAATCTCACCTTCATCGTGGTGGGAGATGTCGATGGCGAAAAAGTGCACCAGCAACTGGCGGACTTTTTCAAAAGTTACCCGGAGAAATCGCTCAAGCCGGTTTTTGTTCCGGAAGAACCGCCGCAACTCGGCCGTCGCGAAGTGCATCACGAATTCGCGACCGAGCTGACACGGCTTTCGCTCGCTTGGCACATTCCCGAGATCACGAATCCGGATGTTCCCGCGCTCGACTTGCTTTCGACGATTTTGGGTGAGGGGCGGAGCTCGCGTTTGTATCGGCACGTGCGTGAACAAGCGGGCCTCGCAGAAGTTGATCTTGCAGATCATTGCCGAAGTGAAACAGGCCGGCGTGACCGCCGATGAATTGATGAAAGCGAAAAAAATGTCGCTCAGTCATCATCTCGATGCCCTCACCACCATGCGCGGTCAGGCGTCCGATCTCGGATCTAATTGGTTGCTCACCCGAAATTTGAGCTTCAGTCGCGACTATTTGACCGCCGTCCAAAAAGTAACCTTGGACGATATTCGCCGCGTCGCAGCGAGATATCTGGTCGATCAAAACCTGACGGTCGCGTCGCTCAATCCAAAAGGGTCGCTTGGCGCGAAACAGGAGGTCTCAAAGCCGGCCGCGGTCACGGAAATTCAAAAATTCGAGCTGTCCAACGGGCTGCGCTTACTTGTGCGCGAAGATCCGCGCTTGCCGCTGGTTTCGATGAGTGCCGTTTTCCGGAGCGGATTGCTTGCTGAAACTCCGGAGATAAATGGAATCACGCGCTTGACCGCTCGGGTTTTGCTCAAAGGCACAAAGACGCGCACTGCCGAGCAAATCGCCAATCAGATCGAAGCCATCGGCGGATCGATCTCGAGCGACGCCGGCAACAACAGCATGAGTGTCGGCGTTCATGTGATGAAACCGGATCTGAAGACCGGGGTCGATTTGCTGTGTGATGTTCTGCTCAACGCGAAATTTCCTGAAAAGGCAGTCGCACGCGAAAAAGAAGTTCAAATCGCCGGTGTTAAACAAGAAGAGGAACAGTTGACGACTGTTGCGCGGAACATTCTCCGCCAGGCGCTCTTCACCGATCATCCCTATGCCTTGCGCTCGAATGGCTCGCCCGAATCGCTGCAGCATCTAACCCAGAAAGATTTAGTCCAATTCCGCGACAAATATCTGATAGCGAAAAATGGCGTGATTTCAGTTTTTGGAAATGTGAATGCGGCCGAAGTGAAGCAGTTGTTCGAGCGGGCGCTTGGCACAATGAAGCCCGGCTCACTCGCGCTGACCGATGCGCGGGCGCCGGCGCCGATCACCAAAACAGAGATTGTCGAAAGCAATAAGGAAAAAGCGCAAGGCGTGATCATGGTCGGCTATCGCGGTGTCGATATGTTCGACAAAGATCGATTCGCACTCGAGTTGATCGACGAAGCAAGCAGCGACCTCGGCTCGCGATTTTTCATCCGTATTCGTGAGCAAATGGGACTGGCGTATTACGTCGGAGCCAGCCAGATGCAGGGACTCGTTCCCGGTCTGTTCGCATTTTATCTCGGGACCGATCCGCAAAAAATCGAGCCGGTGAAAACGGCGTTGCTCGACGAGATCCGGAAACTGGCGAGCGAAGGCCTCACTCAGGAGGAGTTAACGCGCGCGAAAAAGAAATTGATCGGGCAGCACCAAATCGCAAGGCAAAGCAATGATTCGTTCGGCTATCAATGCGCGCTCGACGAGCTTTATGGGCTCGGCTTCGATTATTACAAGAAACTTGAGCATGATGTGGAAGCGGTCTCCATGGACGAGGTCAAACGAGTTGCGGCGAAATATTTTCGCGACCAGCCGTATGTTTTGGCAACAGTCCGACCGCCCACCTCCGCCAAGGCTACGGCGGGCAGACCGGAGAGCTCTCCAGTTGCGAAATAAAAGTAGATATGGCTGGCGAAACCCAAACTAGCGTGCAAAGCGGGGAACTTTCGCAGCGCTTCATCGAGTTTGTGATGATGCACGCGCAGAACGCGGCGCTGTTTCTCGGGCAGATTCCGAACCCGAAAACCGGCGAGGGCGAAGTGAATCTCGAGCTCGCGAAAATGTTTATCGATCAACTGGCGATGATTCAGGAAAAAACGCGAGGTAATTTGACGAACGACGAATCGACCGTGCTCCGCAATACGCTCTCGAATTTGCAAATGGTCTATGTCGAAGTTGCCCAGCAGGCCCCGAAAGGTGCAGCGCAGCCGGAACGACCTGCGACTGAGCCAAAGGCAGAAACATCCTCCTTCGCCGAGCCTACGGCGGACAAGTCGACCAAGACGCCGGAGCAACCGCCAATTGCGCCAGCAACCGAATCCGAGTCGAAGAAAAAGTTCACCAAGAGTTACGGCTCGTGAATTGAAGAGACGCGTTGCCAGCGTCGTCGAAGGTCAAAGACCGCCGCTACATTGTCAGTCTGGGAATTGAACTACGTGCGCACAAGGGCGAGAAATGGAAACGGGAATGGCGCAAAGATCGTTGCCGATGCGATCGACGTAGCCGAGGAGGCGGGACTCCGTTATGTCAGCGACGATCGGCCTGGTTACACGCGCAAAGCGAAGGGCGACGATTTCGATTGGCTGGACGCGGATGGAGAACCGATTCGCGATGAGCAGCGACTTCTGCGAATCAAGCGGCTCGCGATTCCGCCGGCGTGGACTGAGGTTTGGGTTTCTCCTCTGGCGAACGGTCACATCCAGGCGACCGGTCGCGACGCGCGCGGTCGCAAGCAATACGTTTACCACGACCGCTGGCGCGAAGTTCGCGACGAAAACAAATACGATCGCATAATCAGTTTCGGCAAAACCCTCCCAAAGATCCGCCGACGAATCGCGCGAGATTTGAAGTTGGCCGGATTGCCGCGAAACAAAGTCCTGGCGACGGTCGTGCAATTGCTTGAGCGCACGTTCATCCGCATCGGCAATGAGGAGTACGCGCGCGAAAACAAATCATTTGGGCTCACGACGATGAAAGATCGACATGTCGAGGTCAAAGGCGCGAAATTGCGTTTTCGTTTTCGCGGCAAGAGCGGGCGCGAGCATGAGGTCGATGTGACCGACGGGCGCATCGCGAACATTATTTCCAAGCTCCAGGACCTCCCCGGCCAGGACTTGTTTCAATACGTCGACCATGACGGCAAAGTGCGGGACATCACTTCACAGGACGTGAATGAGTACCTCCGCGAAATTACCGGCGAAGATTTCAGCGCAAAAGATTTTCGGACCTGGGCGGGAACAGTTCTGACCGCGATCGCGCTCAACGCGCAGGAACAGTTCGAGACCCCAAAACAGGCGAAGTTGAACATCAATACGGTGATCAAGGCGGTCGCCAAAATTCTTGGTAACACGCCGGCGATTTGCCGGAAATGCTATATCCATCCGGCTGTGCTCGAGAATTATCTCGATCAAAAATCAATCGACGGATTGAAGCAAACCACGGAAGACGCGCTCGAAAAGGAAGATGTCGATCTTCGCTCGAGCGAAACCGCCATCCTTAAGTTCTTGAAATCGCGCTTAACGAAAAAAGCCGCCTAATCGCGTCAGCGACCGCCGCCGCGTGGAGTCGCGCTTGCTTTTGGTTTGGCACTTTTGCGGACAGTGATCGTTGCTTCACTCGGAGCGGGCGTGGCCGATTTCTCGGGAGATTTTTTTGTGGAGGGCCAGATCAAGCGCCAAGGCTGGCTTTTTATTGTGTCGCTAAATTCCTTGATGTTCTGGCCGGTGGGTCCGAGATCGTTGATCGTCACTTTCAATTTTTCCGACGAGCTCCGCAGATTTTGGAGCGTGATTTCGATGTTGTTGTTCTCGGTCAGACTGGTGCTGATTTTCTCGATGTTGTTGAGGGAATGAGAAAGCGCGCTGTCGGGCGCGGTCATGTCGGCGATGTGTTCGCCGAACAATTTCACCTGACTGAGTGCCTGGTTCAGCTCCGAGTTCTCATCGGTGATGTGATTAAGATTTTGCGCGGTCTGCTGAAGGTCTTTCATCGTGTTGGTCGCTTCGGCGGCGACGGGCTTGATCACTTCGAGCATTTTGGCGGCGGCTTCGCCGATGTCCGGGTTGCGTTCGCCGGCGAACATTTCACCATCCCGCGCCCGTCCCGACGATTCGGTTCCCTGCGTGATATCGATCGCCATCTCGCCGAGCAATCCGAGCTGCATCAGGCGCGTGCGCGCATCGCGATAGACAAGGGCATTGCGGTCAACCTGAACGTCAATGCGCGCTTCGTATTTTGGTTTCCCTGGCTCCGGACTCGGCGTTGGACTTGTTTCCGGCGGAGCGAAGGCGGCGGCTGCTTCTTCGGCGCGACGTTCTTCTTCGCGCGACACGGGCGAAAATAATTTTTGGACCTGACCAATCTTGCGTCCGGCGAGCATCACGACTGCGCCTTGTTTAATGCCGGCGGCGTTGTCGACGTAAATTTTGTAAGTAACGAGCGGGCGAAAAAGTCCGGGCGCGCCCAGCAAGACCAAAAGAAAGACGAGCACGGCCACGGTCCCGACCACCAGCAGGCCGGTCATGATTTCATTTTTTTGCAATTGCATCTTGGCTTCCTTCCAGAATGGGACCTTCGGTGCTGCCGCTCAAGAACTGAGCGACGACTGGATTTGTGGATTGCTTGAATTTTTCAGGCTCAGCGTCTTCGATGATTTTTCCTTGGTACAACATAGCCATTCGCGTGCCGATGCGAAAGGCGCTGTCCATTTCATGGGTTACGATAATTGAGGTGACTTTGGATTTCTCGGTCAGGCTGATGATCAATTCGTCGATGACCGACGCAATCACCGGGTCGAGACCGGCCACCGGTTCGTCGAAAAGGATCAATTCCGGCTCGAGGACAAGGGCCCGCGCCAGACTCACGCGTTTTTTCATCCCGCCGCTTAATTCCGACGGCAGCAGATGTTTCGCGTCTTTCATTCCGACCAGATCCAGTTTTTCGTCCACAATCTTGTCGATCTCCTTGCGTGACTTGTCGGTTAATTCCTCGAGCGGAAGCGCGACGTTGTCGCGGACGTTGCGCGAACTAAGCAGCGCCGAGTATTGGTAAACCATCCCGATCTGCCGCCGCACCTGCTGCAATTTGCGCCGTTTCAAACGCGTGATTTCGAATTGCTTGAAGAAAATCGAACCGTCAATGGGTTTCAATATTCCCAGAATCAGCCGGAGAATTGTGCTCTTGCCGCTGCCGCTTTGGCCCATGATCACAAGGCGCTCCTCGGGCTCGACTGAAAGTGAGCAACCATCGAGCACTTTTTTTTCTTCGAACTGCATGTCCACGTGCCGCAATTCGACCATGTGCGAGTTCTTCACGCTCATGTCGGGAAAAAATTGACGTAAACGATGTTGTAGAGCGTATCGACGCCGATCACGACCGTGATTGCGGTGACGACGCTCGAGGTCGTCGCGGTGCCGACCCCGGCCGCGCCGCCCTTTACCGAGAGACCGCGATAGCAAGCGATCGCTGCGATGAGCAAACCGAACATGAAACTCTTGAACACGCCTGTGATGAGGTCCCGAATCAGCAACGCATCGCGGACAAGATCGAGAAAATAGGGGAACGCGATGGCGAAATAGGCTTTTGAAATCAAGCTGCTGGCGAAGATCGCGGAGATATTTGAAACCGTTGAAAGGCACGGCATCAGGAAAAACAAGGCGAGCATTCGCGGCGCGACCAAGAACCGAAGCGGTCCGATGCCCATCGCTTCGATGGCTTCGATTTCTTCGGAAACCTGCATCGTGCCGAGCTCGGCGGTGAAGGACGCGCCGATTCGCGCTGCAAGCATGATGCCCGTCAGCAACGGTCCAAGCTCGCGCGTAAAGCTAATCGCCACTAGACCGGGAATCAGCCGCTCCGTTCCAAAGCGTTGCAATTGGTAACCGGTCAGTAACGCCATCGTCAGGCCGAGAAAAAATGAGACCAGCGCGACCAACGGAACGGAATCGACGCCGGCGCGCTCGGCATGCCTGAAAAAACTAACAGCGCGAAAAGGTGCTCGTCCGTCGCGCAAACGCTCGATCGTTTCCTCGAACGTGTGCGCAATGAACCAGAACATGCTGCCCACTTCGAGCAGGAAATTGCGAAACAGTTCACCCACTTCCTGTAACGCGATCGCCGGTGCCGCGATTAAACCTTCTTCAGTCGAGTCCTGTTTTTGCTCAGCCATGTCGGAAGGGGAAACTGCCTCAGTTCACGGAGGCGAAAAAGCGATTTCTTCTCACTGGCGTGCTGCCGGACCGCGGTCTATCTGTTCGAACGCAAGAAATTTATGTCGGCGCGATGTTTTCTAATTTGCGGACTAGTCGTGGTCGCGGCATTAGCTCATGCGCAGCAGTTCGGCAAGATGAGTTCAATGAAGGAAAATAAAATTGGATTGGTTGTTCACGGCGGCGCCGGAACGATGGAGCGCGGCAAGATGACGCCGGAACGCGAGCGCGAGTATCGTGCGGGAATTGAAAATGCGCTTCGGGCCGGCTGGGAAATACTGCAACACGGCGGGTCGAGTTTGGACGCGACTGAAGCTGCGGTGCGCACGTTCGAAGACGATCCACTTTTCAACGCCGGCAAAGGCTCGGTCTTCTCGGCCGCCGGCACCAACGAAATGGACGCTGCGATCATGGACGGGAAAACGCTCAAAGCTGGCGCCGTGGCTGACGTGCGACATATCAAAAACCCGATCAGTCTTGCGCGGCTCGTGATGGAGAAATCGCCGCACGTTTTGATGAGCGGCGAGGGCGCGGAAACCTTTGCCAAAGAACACGGCGTCGAGCTCGTCGATCAAAAATATTTTTTCACTCAGGAACGCTGGGACGCACTCCAGAAAACAAAAGCCGCCGAAAAGGCGGGCGCCAACGGTGACAAGAAGTTCATAATCACCGACCAGGACTTGCATGGAACGGTTGGCGCGGTCGCACTGGATCGAAATGGAAATTTGGCCGCAGCAACTTCGACCGGGGGCAAAACAAACAAACTGAGTGGGCGGATCGGCGATACGCCGATCATTGGCGGAGGTACCTACGCGAACAATGCGACTTGCGCCGTGTCGGGCACTGGAGATGGCGAGTATTTCATCATGGCCACGGCCGCGCACGACGTCTCGGCGTTAATGGAATATCGGCATAAAACCGTCGAGGAAGCGAGTGTCGCGGTCATCGATAAAATCGCAAAACTTGGTGGGACCGGCGGCATGATCGCAATCGATAAAAGCGGCAAAATCGCGCTACCGTTCAACACCTCGGGAATGTATCGGGGATATGTCGATCCAAACGGCAAGTTCATCACCGAGATTTATCGCTGAAGTCGTGACTCGTAATTCGTTACATCGTTAAATCGTTGCCGAATCACGAGTCTCGATTCACGAATCTCGACTTTCCATGCTACCGCCCTTCTCCGTCGCTATTCCCTGCTTTAACGAAGGGGCGCGAATCGGTGACACCGTCCGCTCGACGCTTGATTATTTATCCTCGGAAAGTCCGGACGCGGAATTGATTGTAGTCAACGACGGTTCGACAGACGCAACATCGACGATCGTTCGAGACGCATTAGCGGGTGCAAAAATCCAAACTCGAATGCTTGAGAATTTTCCTAATCGCGGAAAAGGCGCAGCGGTACGCACCGGACTGCTTGCGGCGACCAAACCAATCGGATTGTTTTTCGACGCCGACCTTTCCACACCGTTGAAGGAGATTCCGAAAGTGATCGAGCCGATCGCTAACGGAGATGTCGATATTGCGTTCGGTTCGCGCGCGCTTGATCGCAGTCTGATCGGTATTCGGCAGCCATGGCGGCGCGAACAGGCCGGTCGCGTGTTCAATTTGATCGTGCGACTCGCGACTGGGATGCCGTTCTGGGACACGCAGTGCGGTTTCAAAGCCTTTCGGCTCGATGTTTGCCGGCCAATTCTGGAAAAGGCGCACACCATTGGGTTCGCGTTTGATGTTGAGCTTCTATTTCTCGCCCATCGCGCCGGATTGAGGCTGCGCGAAATTCCGGTGCGTTGGAACCATGCCGAAGGCAGCAAGGTCCAGGTGATTCACGATAGCTTGCGCATGCTGCGCGAAGTGATCGCATTGCGGATGAACTTGTAGCCGCTTCGCTCTGCGAAGCGTGACGCTCGCGCGTGCATCGCGTCGTTCAGAGAGCGACGCCTACGAACAAAGCTTGGGTGTTACTTCTTAACGACTTCGGCGTTCTCGAGCATCGCGATACCGCCGCGGTCGGCTAATTTGCCCTTCAGCGTCACCGTTTTGCCGCAGTACTCCGCCAACTGCTCGTTCATCGGTTTGTGCTCGCCGACGACCAGATACGCTTTGCCGTCACTAACAATTCCGACCGGGCCGCCGTTCTTGATGCATTTCGCGCCGCAGGATTGACCATGACTTTCGCCGACCGCGTTGTGATCGACATAGCACATCATATCGACGATTTCGCCGGTCACGGTTTTCTCGGCACTGGCGCTGAGATTTTCTTTTCCGTGCTCATGCTCTTGAGCGAGAGCGAAGGGAGAAAGTGTTAAAGCGATGGCGAACATCGCACTGACTACCATCTGGCAAAGGTTCGGTTTATTCATAATTCATTTTCCCCTCTTCTTGTCCTCAATCAAATCCGCGAACTGCGAAAAGAAATAGGACGCGTCATGCGGGCCGGGCGCGGCTTCGGGATGATACTGCACGCTGAAAATCGGCAATTCCTTGTGACGCATGCCTTCGACCGTGTTGTCGTTCAAATTGATGTGGCTTACTTCGACATTTTTCGGCAAAGACTCGGGATCGACTGCGAAACCGTGATTCTGTGCGGTGATCGCGACCTTGCCGGTACTTAAATCCTTGACTGGCTGATTGGCGCCGCGATGGCCGAACTTTAGTTTGAATGTCGTTCCACCGAACGCGAAGCCGAGGATTTGGTGGCCAAGGCAAATTCCAAAGATCGGCTTCTTGCCCATTAAATCGGCGACCGTTTTGTGGGCGTAAGGCAGCGCCGACGGGTCTCCTGGACCATTTGAAAGAAAAATTCCGTCTGGATTGAGGGCGAGCGCCTGCTCAGCGGTTGTCGCAGCTGGAACGACCGTGACGCCAAACCCCTTCTGCCGCAGCAGTCGCAAAATATTTTGTTTGATACCGTAATCATAAGCAACGACCCGAAATCGAATTGGCGGCAATTTCGGTTTGTTGTCGCCGTTGCCATTCACGATCGACCAAGGTTCGCTTAACTTATCGCTCGGGTCCCATTGATAAATCTCCGGCGTCGAGACTTCGCGGACATAATCCATTCCAATCACGCCTTCGCCATTGAGCGCGCGTTGCACCGCTTGTTCGGTCGACATTTCCTCAGTCGTTAAACACGCCTTCATCGCGCCACGCGTCCGCAAATGCCGCGTCAGCGCGCGCGTGTCGATCCCTTGGACGCCGGGGATGTCCCATTTGCGCAAATATTCATCGAGCGACATTTCCGAACGCCAGTTGCTCGGCGCCTCGCTCAGTTCTTCGATTACAAACCCACGGACGTGCGGCGAGCGGCTTTCCTGATCGAGCGAGTTGGTTCCGTAATTTCCGATTAGCGGATAAGTCATGGCCACGATCTGGCCCCGATAGGAAGGATCGGTCAGTACTTCCTGATAACCGGTCATCGCGGTGTTGAAACAAATCTCGCCGACGCGCGTTCCGGTTGCGCCAAATGATTCGCCCCCGAAATATTTTCCGTCTTCGAGAGCGAGCAGGGCGCGCATCGCGGGTGATTGTCGATGTTAACGAGCGAATTTCAAATGTTTGAATTCAATCTTCGACGTTGGGCATTTAATGCCAGTCCGGCTCGGACCGTTGGGCGTTTTGCTGAAAAGGAAAAGGCCCGGATCGACAAGCAATCCGGGCCTTCTGCAAAGTTTTACCCCACAGGTGCCGTTTAGGTGAATCTCCCGTTCCCTTTCGGTAAACGGCGGATGACCGTCGCTGCGGAATCTGACTTCCAATAAAGGCCTGTCATTCTCCGCACCAACCAAGCCTCCTTTATTTCGTCAACTATCGGTTCGGGGACGTCACCTCAATCTCGAACATCGCAGGGTAAATTCGAAAGCCGCTGGTTGAGAGTTGAGTGGAAAGCACTGGTTTCCTTCCCAACCCTCAACGAGCGGCTTTCACTTTCAAAGAACTACTCGCGCAATTCCGCGCCGAGGTCGCGCTGCAATCGCTCGCGAATTTTCGCGTGCACCGCACTCACTTCCTCACTTGTCAGTGTGCGACTCCGATCTCGATATGTCAATCGATATGCAAGCGACTTTCGTTCCGATCCGAGACCGGCTGCGCCTTCCCCGGCGAACAAATCGAACAGTTCCACGCGTTCGAGCAACGGCTCCTTCGGTTCTTGAATCGCTCGCAAAATTTTCGCGTGCGAAACTTCTTCCGGCACAATCATCGCAATGTCGCGCGTGATTGATGGATACCGGTCAAGCTCGCCAAACTTTTTCGCTGATTCGCCAACGACTAAAAGAAGATCGGCATGCAGCTCAGCAATGAGCACCGGACCTGGCGCACTGGATTTGGTCGCTGAAAGTTGTCCGCTAAAGCCGATCATTTGATCTCGGGACCAAATGTCGACCGCCAGCGCGAGATCAGGATATTTCGCCGGCCGAAACGACAGATCTGGAATAACGCACTCCAACGCGCCCTTGAGATCGAACAGGTCCAGACCGCGGCTCGTTTGCGATCGCCAATTCGGCGCGCGCGTAATATTTCCCCAGAGCAAAATCCCGAGATGCCGTTCTTCCTTTCCGGACGGCGGGATAAACGTGCGCCCGATTTCAAAGATGGCGACGGTCTCGGCGCCCGCGCGAACATTTCGTTCGAGCACTTCGAGCAGACCGCCGATCAAGGTTGGCCGCAGCGCGATGTGATCTTCGCTCAACGGATTGCGCAGCTCGATCGCGTTTTCGCTGAAGGCGGAGGCGCTTCTCGGAATCAATTTGGATGTGCGCGCTTCCGAAAGTCCGTGCGCAACCAGACGCGCGCGGAAGACCGATTCCAAATCGTGCGAATGATCGGCCGCGCTCGAAGGCGTGAACCGGCTTCGGTCGGTCCCCGGAACCTTGTCGACTCCGAATGCGCGAATGACCTCTTCGATAAGATCGACATCGCGCTGCAAGTCCCGCCGATGGCTCGGAATTTTCCATTTCGTCGTCCTAGCGGCGCTAGTTTTTTTCAGACCGAGCCCGGTCAGAATCTCATCGACGGTCTTCGGCTTAATCGTGATGCCGACGACTCGATCGGCTTTTTCGTAGGTCAGCGAAACGTCAGCCGGATTCGCCGGCACTTTGCCCGCCACTCCAATTTCTTTTGCCGGAGTTCCATTCGCGATCTCGCGAATCAGTTCGGTTGCGCGGTGCGATGCCCGCAAAACCATTTCCGGATCGACCCCGCGTTCGAAGCGATAACTCGCGTCGCTCGGTAAACTCAAATTGCGCGCAGTGCGCCGAACGCTGGCCGGTAAAAAGTAAGCGCTCTCGAGCAGAATGTTTTTTGTGGATTCCGTCACACCGGTTTCTTCGCCGCCCATTACTCCGGCAATTCCAACCGCGCGCTCTTGATCGGCAACGACCAGATTATCCGGCTTGAGCGAGTAAGTCTTGCCGTCGAGCGCGAGAAATTTCTCGCCGTCCCGCGCCAGCCGGACATTAATTCCATCTTTCAATTTA
>QHRF01000006.1 GCA_003220055.1 Verrucomicrobiota bacterium
CTTCGCTTCGCGTGGCGTTGATTTGAGTGTGTTTCCAGTCAGCGCTGCGATTTCGCGCGCGAGTCCGAAATGGCTTAGTAAGTCGCCACGATTCGGGGTGATCTCAACATCCAAAATCATCTCGCTTGGAAAAACGTCGCCAATCGGCGCGCCGATTTTTGCCTCCGGCGATAGAATCAAAAGCCCGGCCGCATCTTCGCCGAGGCCGAGCTCAATCGCGCTGCAAAGCATCCCTTCGGATTCAACGCCGCGAAGCTTGCTTTTCCGAATCTCAGTTCCGTTCGGCAATTTCGCGCCAGGAAGTGCAAGCGGAACTTTGTCGCCGACTTTGTAATTGGTCGCGCCGCAAACGATCTGGCGTTTGGTTCCGCTGCCGTCGTTCACTTCGCAAACCGTCAGACGAT
>QHRF01000071.1 GCA_003220055.1 Verrucomicrobiota bacterium
GAACAAAATCACGCCGAGATAGACGCGCAAGATGACGAGCAACGGCAACGTGACGTTGCATCCGTTTGTTTCTGCCGGAAGAGGCGATGCCGATTCGAGTGCGGCGTTCATCGTTACTGCGTCGCCGGCTTGGGCTTTAATTCCCACAGCACGTTGATGATTTTCCAGTCGCCGTTGAATTTTCCCATTTCGAGATAGTCGATCCAATCGGACGCGACGATCTTCACGACGGCGGCATTATTGTAACGATCGAGAATTTTTATCTCCTTCAATTGTCGATCTGGCGGCGTCTTTTTCCCGCCGCCGTCGCGAGTGCGCTGGACGAGCGTCATCGCGCCCATGTGATCGAATTGGCTGCGCCCCGTTTTCGGATCGGTCGAGATCATGCGCTTGGCCAACTCAGGATGAAGCGCGCGTTCCATGCGAGCCGCGTCGCCCGTGTACCAACCTTCGATGTAATCGAGCGCGGTCTTCGTAATCGCGGAGTTGTCGTCCGGCGAAGTGGTTTGCGCTAAGGCAATCGCGTTCAGAAAAAGCGCTGAAGCAAATATAGAAACGCCAAAATCTGAAATCTGGAAAATCATTTGGTCTTGGCCTTTCGGGGACGTTTCACGTGGCGGAAGTGGCGGCGATATTGTCCCGGCGCAATTTTTAGCGCGCGCTGAAAGACGTTGCGCATCGAATTGATGTTTCCAAAGCCGCACTCGCCGGCGATCGTTTCCATGCTGTTCTGGCTTTCTTCCAGTCGCCGTCGCGCTGCTTCCACGCGCAGGCGTTCGACAAATTTCGCGGGCGTGGTCTTCATTTCCTTGGTGAAGACTCGCGCGAAATTGCGCGGACTCATCGCCACCCGCTGGGCCAGCACGGGAACAGTGAGTGGTTTGTTCAAGTTATCGAGCACCCATGACTCCAGTTCGCGCAACGGCTTGCGGTCGGTCAATTGCAGGGAAAGCGCGGCGCTGAATTGCGATTGGCCGCCGGGCCTGCGTAAGTAAAGCACGAGATTGCGTGCGACCTGCAGCGCCAAACGTGAACCGTAATCTTCTTCGACCAGCGCCAATGCCAGGTCCATTCCCGCGGTGACTCCGGCCGACGTGTAAACGTTTTCGTCCCGAATGAAGATTGGGTTGGGATCAACGTCCGTGCGCGGGGCGCGCTTGATCAGAATGTGACACCAGTTCCAGTGCGTCGTCGCGCGGCGGCCATCGAGCAAACCGGCGCGAGCAAGCAGCATCGCACCAGTGCAAACCGAGCCGATTCGCCGGATTCGCCCGGCAATCTTTTTCAACCAGCGAACGACGTCCGCGTTTATTTCGTCCTGCTCGATGGCGGTGCCGCCGGCGACGAGGAGAGTGTCGATTTTGCCGCGCACTTCTCGAAAAGTTTTATGCGCGGCGATCCGAACACCGCAATTTGTCACGAGCGATCGTTGGGACGAGGCGCTGATGACTTCGACGGAATAAATTGGAGGAGGTCCGGGATTTTGTTTGCCGAACGTCTCCGCCGCGCGAGCGAAAACCTGGAGCGGCCCAACCAGATCGAGAATTTCGGTTCCTGGCCCGGCGACGAAAACGACACGCCGGGTTGCTCGAGCTGCGCTGCCGTTACTTTGATTTCGAGTCACTCTTCTTGAGACAGAATGAACAGAATCGACAGGATTTTCTGGTTGGGATTCAGACAATTTTGTTAATTCTGTCCTGCAATTTTTTCTCCGGTGGCGGACGCAAACTTCTGGGGATCGGTGTCGAAAGTTCTCTTATCGTCATCGGAGCAAAAGTAGTACGTCTTACCTTTGTAGACAGACTTTGGATCGGTCTTAGGATCGACATCCATTCCACAGACGGGGCAGAGTGGATGTTCGGCGGTGGAGACCGGCGCGGCGGCATAAACCTGATTGGAATCCGCGTTCATCCAGCCTTGCCCCTGGTATTCCATGTTGTAAGCGGTTTTTTGAGCGACGTCGCGGCCGTAATAGCGCTCGACCACCCGCAGCGCGAGATCGATACCCGAAGAAAGGCCGCCGGCGCTGGCGAGATTGCCATCTTCCACGAAGCGAGCTCCGCGCTTGAGTTTGATATCGGGGAACTCCATCGCAAAAGAATTAAATGCGGCGTGAAACGTGGTGGCGGATTTGCCGGACAAGAGTCCGGTCTTGGCCAGAACAAATGCGCCAGTGCAAACCGACATCGTCACGTCGGTGGTTTTCGATGATTTGCGGATCCATTCCAGCATTGCCGCGCTCGGCTCACTTTGCGCGGGAATGACGATGACCTTTGGTGCGGGCGCGTTGGCCAAGGTGTAATCGGGAACAATCTTCATCCCGCCGCCTGCTTGAATCGGAGCCGCCTTTTCGGAGACGGTGTAAAGCCGGAATGGGTGATCGCCGCCGGAAACCATCACATCGCGGAAGACTTCCCATGGCCCGCAGAAGTCGATAATTACTGCGCCGTCTGAAATGAGAAAGGCAACCGGAATATCTCCTTTAGCTGGCGGCTTGAGCGGATTTGTGGTGGCGGTTTCGGCCCGAGCTACGCTCGCAGAAAGTTGAGCAATAACGAAAAGCGCAAGGGCAGCGGCGAGACCGAACCTTGCGACGGAATTGAGTAAGTCTCTTCGATTGACGGAATTTATTCGTGCATTCATGACCGTCAGCATCAAACAGGAGGTTGTTGGCAGCAATGCCAATAATCACCATCTTTCTGCCAACTGGCTACTTTTCTTTATCCTTTGATTTCCGAATGCCGAACTTGCCGCAGTGCCTGAAGTTCGTCGATGCAAGCGATGCAGCCGCCTCCGTCCAACCCAGCCGGCGGAATATCGATCGGTTGCAGTGCGAACTGCCACATCGCGATCAGCGGGCCGAGAATCAAAAGTGGATAGATTGCCACTTCGAGCGCGTTGCGGCTCTTTTCCTCCGAGCGAATCAGAAGCGCGTAAGTGGACTCTTCACGTTGATCTGTCGTGTTTGTTTGTGCATTCATGACAGTAACCTGGTGGAGCAGGGGACTGGCGCGATGACAATGGTCATCAAATTTCTGCCAGTCCGGGGCGGACTGGCGTTAGTCGGTTACATCGAAACGGTCGAAGACGATTTGAATTCGCCGATCCAAATGCAGGCAATTTCGCAGAATGCGAACTGCGTCACTTCGTTTTTAACGACGCTAGTTCGCGTGCCGGCAGAATTTTCTCGGCCAGTTGTTCGAAGCGGGGATCGTCGTGGAGTGGTTTGAGCAACGGATCGAAACGAATCGTGTTCATGTCGGGCTGGCGTTTGGCGAAAGATTTCTCGAACCAATCCATCGCCTGGTTCTTATCGCCGAGCCCGAGATAAACCAGCCCGACAGAGTAATCCGGAGCGTAACGAGAAGAGGCGGCCAATTGTTGCAGAATCTTTCGCGCGGCGTCGCCATTTCCATTGAGGGCCTGCGCGTGACCAAGAAGCGCGAGCGGGTAGGGATCGTTGTCTAACGCGACTGACTTTTCGTATTCGGAGATCGCGCCGGGCAAATCACCGCTTACCTCCAGAACTTCACCGAGGTTGTAATGGAGGTAGTAAGAATTGGGGTCAAGGTCGAGCGCTTTCCGAACTTGGGCGATGCCTTCCGGATAGCGGCCGGCAAAATAATAAGCAACGCCAAGATCGCCATTGATCGGAATTGAAAGAGGATCCAGTTCGAGCGCGCGTTTCATTTCCGCAATGGAACGATCAAAATCTCCGATGGATTCAAGCAGACCGTTGCCGAGCCAGTGATGCGCGGTCGCGTAGTTTGGGTTGAGCGCAATCGCTCTTTCGAATTCCCGCATTGAGAGCGGAGCATCGAAATCAAATACACTGGCGATTAACCCGAGAGCTGAGTGCGGCTCCGCCAGATTCGAGTCGAGCGCGATCGCCTTGTTAGCCGCTTCCTTTGCTTTCGGATATGCATCAGCCGGATTGGCGCCGCCAAAAAGAGGCAACAAGACGTAGACGTCGGCGATCCCGGACCAGGCCAGCGCGTAATTCGGATCTTCTTTGGCGGCTTGTTGGAAATACACGAGGGCTTTCTCTAGATCGGTCGCGTCGCGTTTGTTCCAAAAGAATCGGCCTTTCAAATACAGCTCGTGGGCCGCGCTGTTTTCCGTCGGACGCGCGCTGAGCGTTGCCGCCTCCCGGCCCGTGAGTTTTGCGCGTAAAGTATCGGCGATCGTTTTCGCGATTTCGCTTTCAACGCCGAAAACATCAGTCAGTTTTCGATCGAAAGTATCGGCCCAGAGATGGCTATCGGTCAGGGCGTTTAGCAGCTGCACATTAACGTGCACCTCGTCGTTGGCTTTCTGCACGCTGCCTTCGAGAATATTGGTCACTCCAAGCTCGCTCGCGATCTGACGCAAGTTTTCGGCTCTGCCTTTGTAACGTTGAGTCGAGCTGCACGAAATTACTTTCAGGTCCGAAATCTGCGCGAGTCGCGTAATAATTTCGTCTTGAATGCCAGCTGCGAAGTACTCGTTGTCCGGATCGCGGCTGAGATTGCCAAACGGCAGGACAGCAATGGATTTCGCCAGCGGTTCGTTGGACGACGAAACTTTCTCGCGAAAACCGTAGCGACCCAGCATGAACAAACCGATCGAAAACAGCGCCCCAGCAATCACGATATAAATCCAAGCGCGAGATTTCGCGCGCGGTTGCGCGGCAGGATCGACATCTTCCGTTCGTTTGATTCCCTCAGGTGTGATCTCAAATGCCCAGGCCAGAACGACCGCGACGGGAAACCCGATGATAATCAGCAGAACGATCAGGCGAATTATCCAATTTGGAACATCGAAAACAGGAAACACTTGCGCGATTCCCTGAGAAAGAGCCCAACCGGCGACGATGTAGGCGACCGCGACTTTGTAAACATTGCGCCGCTTCAATTCGGAGAAGAAGTTCATTGGCAGGTGAAAGCGTCCGGACCGCGTTCCGGGGTGGGCTGACAGAGGTCCGGCCAGCGATTTTGTTTCCAGTAATCAACCAAACCGATCCGTTTTGCGAAAGCTTGGAAGGCCGGGTGCTGCCGAGCCTTGCGTGACCATGCGTCCGGTTGCCAGAGAAAAGTGTAATATGCATCCGACAGTCCGATGCCATCGCGTTCGAAGGAGGCGAAGGACTGTTCGGGTTCACCCAAAAGGAGCAACAGCGTGCCCGCAAACTGGTCATGCGGATGTGCGGCGATGACAGCAAGCCCTGCTGTTCGTTTCGCCTCGTCGCCGTAGCTGCCACGAAAAATCGCGGCTAACTCCTCCTTGCTGAACCCACTCTTGAACGCACCGAAACCCTCCGAGAATGATTCTGCCCCTGAATCGGGATCGCCCTCAGCGGCGGCCGAGAATCCAAGCACTGATTCGCCTAGAGGACTACCGAGCGCCTGCGCTCGTTTTCCGAGTTTGACTGCCGTGGCCTTGTCGCCCCTGTCCCACCGCGCCATCGATTTGTAGAAAATAAGGAGAGCATTGGCTGGATCCGCGCCGAGCGCACGATCGTTCACTGTTTCGGCTTCCGCGAGGCGCCCCATCGCGGCGAGTTGATTTGCCAACCAGAAATTTGCGGTCACGTTATTCGGATCGATCGCGATTGCGCGTTGCGCAGGCTCGACCATCTCGCGATAGCGGCGTCGGGAAAAATCAATGTAGCCGAGCGCCGCATAGGCTTCGGCGCTTTTCGCATCAATGTCGATCGCTCG
>QHRF01000007.1 GCA_003220055.1 Verrucomicrobiota bacterium
ATTAGAAATGTGAAATTAGAAAGTAGAAATTCCGAGCGAAGCCTCAGCGTCGGTAGCCGTAGCTCAGCTTATTCTCGTTAGACACCGCTATGAAACGAACGTGGCCAATTATCGCGGTTTCTGATGTGCAGGTCAGTTCCAAATGGTATCAGACCCTGCTGAACGCCGCCAATAATCATCCGGGGGATTTGATTTTCGCTCAAGTATTGGACGAGGACGGCACTATTCTTCTCTGTCTTCATCATTGGGGCGATCACGGTCATCCTTCGCTGATGAGCCCGCACAATGGAACACCAGGCAACGGTCTGCTTCTATTTTTTTGCGTGAGCGACTTTGACTCAACCTTGAAAAGTGCGCGCACTCTTGCCGCGCAACTCGCCGAAGAACCTCGACTCAATCCGAATACTCGGGCAATGGAGTTCTCGCTTCGAGACCCAGATGGCTATTATGTTACGGTTAGTGCATTCTAGCCAACCGCTGGCCGATTTGAAAAGTAGAAGTGTGAAATTAGAAATTAGAAAAGTAGAAGCGAAGCTCGCTTCCGCCAGCGGTAGCTGAGCTCTTCCTCGTTAGGCGTCGCGATTCCGGAATTGTTACGATGCAACCGAGCAAAATCTTTGAGACGGTCTTGTATGCGGAGGATTTAGCCGCTGCCGAGTGGTTTTATCACGAGGCGCTTGGATTGGAAGTGTTGAAGCGAAGTAATTTGACTGTGGTTTTCCGATGTGGCGGTGGAGTCCTGCTAATCTTTGACCCTCGCAAGAGTGCCGCACCGGATCGAGATGTTCCTTCCCACGGGACTACAGCGGTCGGGCATATTGCTTTCGCTGCAAAGCCGGGGGACCTCGATGCGTGGAGGGAGCAATTGCGTCAGGCTGGAGTCCCCATCGAACGTGAGGTTGATTGGGATGAAGGCGGGCATTCGATCTATCTTCGTGACCCGGCAGGCAATGTTGTTGAGCTAGCCCCTCCAACCATATGGGGTGGCGATTGGGAGTTTTGAATTGGATGACGCCGCCTAACAAATCGCTGGAGCCATGAGAAAGTTGAGGCCTTGAGAAGTTGAGGTCCGAGCCGGACTGGCCAGTTGAGATGAAAGGTTGTCGCTTTCGCCAGTGGCGGCTCGTCTCGGTAGGCCTATAACTGCGTCAAATTCTACGCCTGGGCGAGCACTGAGGCTTTCTTGTTCAGAACGGCCATTGCTTGTTGCAGCTCGTCAAAGTCAAACGGTTTGGACATCATCATGTCCACGCTCAGCTCTTCGTAAGCGCGAATATCCTCGTCCGAGAGATGAGCCGACAGAACGAGGATCTTGCCGCCAAAGTTTTGCGCCCGTAGCTGACGCACCAATTGGAGGCCACCCATGCGCGGCATACGATGGTCAGTGATCACAACGTCAAAAGGTCGCGCCGTAGCGCCGACCTTAATGAGTGCCTCCCAGCCATTCCTCGCCTTAACCACCTTCGCTGCTGGACCTCCGAGCACCATCGCAATCATGTGCGCGACGGCTTTTTCATCTTCGACAACCAGGATCTGCATAATTTCAGTCATTTAATTAGCAGGACGCGGGCCGAAGAATGCGCTGGACGGCATAAAGCCGTGTTGAGAGGTTGAGGTCCGATTAGCGTTCACATGTGGTCGCATGAAAGTATTTCCCGTTGTCGATCGAGGTAAAGAGTAATGGCTAAAGGATACTGGCTGACCTGTTACCGCTCAGTGACAGATGAGGCGACACTGGCAAATTACGCGCGTGTTGCCGGGCCAGCTATTGAAACGCACGGTGGTCGATTTTTGGCCCGAGGAAAGCCAGTGAAAGCGTATGAAGCTGGACTCGATCAGCGGCTGGTCATAATCGAATTTGAGAGTGTGAAAAAGGCGATAGAGGCATACGAGAACCCGGAATATCAGACTGCTTTAGCAATTTTAAAGGGTTCCGCCGAGCGCGACGTGCGCATTATCGAGGGCACGCCGTGACCACGATTTAAAGCAGAGTTGAGAACTTGAGAGATGAGATGGCTGAGATGTTGAGGAGGTAACATATGGTCAAAACAGCGTTATTCGTTCGGTTAGAAGCGAAACCGGGAAAAGAGATGGAGGTCGAAAACTTTTTGCGCGGCGGGCTTCCGATCGTCGAGGAAGAGCCCGCGACGGTGGCGTGGTTCGGAATTCGCCTTGGACCGACAACGTTCGGCATCTTCGACGCTTTTCCGGATGAGGCCGGGCGGCAGGCGCACCTTTCAGGAAAAGTAGCGGCGGCGTTGATGGCAAAAGCTCCAGAGCTTCTCGCGAAACCGCCCGTCATCGAGAAGGTCGATGTCCTTGCAGCAAAGCTCCCCTGACTTGATATACAAACCATGAGAATTACATCCAAGGTCCTTGCCACTGTTGCCAGCTCGAGTGTCGTCGCTTTGGTCCTGGCTGCCGAACATCCTGCTGCCTCTGTTAGCGCTGATGCCGCGCTGGCCAAACTTAAGGAGGGCAATCTCCGATTTGCCACGAGTGAGGTATCCCAGAGCAAACCCACCGCAGCGCGCCGGGCAGAGACAGCCCAAGAGCAGCACCCTTTCGCCATCATTCTCGGATGCGCCGATTCCCGCACTGCGCCCGAGCTGATCTTCGACCAGAACCTGGGTGACCTTTTCGTCATTCGCACGGCTGGGAATCTGGTCGACGACCATGCGTTGGGCAGCATCGAATACGCAGTCGCGCACTTGGGCGCGCGCTTGGTCGTGGTCCTGGGTCATCAGCGCTGCGGTGCAGTCAAGGCTGCGTTGGAGAGCGATCATGCGCCCGGACACATTGAGTCATTGGTCCGCGACATTCAGCCGGCGGTCAAAGCCGCCAAGGGCAAGCCGGGCGACCCGTTGTCGGCGACCGTCGCCGAGAATGCGCGCCAGGTTGCCGCTCAGATAAAAGCAAAGGCTGCGCTTGGCGATTTGGCCAAGGAGGTCCGGATTGTTTCCGCGGTTTATGACCTTGATACTGGCAAAATTGACTGGGCGAATGACTGACGGCACCACACCCAACCAACGCGCTGAGCTCCGTCTCGTTCGCCGCCATGGTGAAGTCATCAAACGACACCAGTGAGGTAAGTCATGCAGATTGACGTGATCGACCCGAAGAAGACCGCAATGATCGTGGTCGACATGCAAAACGACTTCGTGGCTTCGGGCGCTGCGATGGAAACGCCTGCGGCGCGTGCAGTAGTGCCCAAGCTGGCCGACGCGCTGAAAATCTGCCGCGATGCTCGGATCAAAGTCATCTATACGGCGCATGTGCACCGGCGTGACGGGTGCGATATGGGACTCTTTGATGACATGCATCCGCCGATCGCCAATCGTGCGGCGTTAGTCGATGGCACGCCGGGGGTGGACATCTACCCGGAATTGGCGCCGGCGCCTGGTGAGCATGTCATCAAGAAGCATCGCTACAGCGGCTTTTTTGGTACGGACCTCGACATGATCCTGCGCGAGTGGGGCGTCGATACCGTCATCATATCGGGGACGACCACAGAGAATTGCTGTCACGCAACGGCGCGGGACGCGATGTTTCGCAACTATCGGGTTGTCTTTCTGTCGGACGCGACAGCCACCTATAACTACCCGGACCGAGGATTTGGACCGATGCCGGCAGCCGACGTCCACCATGCCACGCTGGTGATCCTCGCGGCATCAACGGCAAATGTGATGTCGGTTGAAGAGATGAGAGCGCGAATATCGCGACGTGACTGACGACAGCGTGCGTTTTCGATTGTCGACCTCTCATTCGGGGCGTACGTTTTAGACCCAAGCCAAACGGAGGATTCCCTATGAGCACCGCTGTCGCCGAAGAAGAAAAAGTTAAACTGAGCCAACTCGAGCAGCTGAAGAAATTTACCGTCGTGGTCGCCGACACGGGCGATTTCGAATCAATCAAGGAATTCAAACCGCGCGACGCGACAACCAACCCGAGTCTGATCTACGCCGCGACGCAAAAGGAAAAATACTTTCATCTGCTCGATGAGGTCTTGGCTGATCGGAAGAGTTCGGGATTGAACGGCGCGGCCCAGATTGAAGACATCATCGATCATCTGCTTGTCCAATTTGGCACCGACATCCTTGAAATTGTCCCGGGTCGCGTTTCGACGGAAACGGATGCGCGGTTGTCGTTCAATACCCAAGGTTCGATCGACAAGGCGCGTCAGTTGATCAAGCTTTACGAAGCGCGCAAGATTCCGCGCGAGCGGGTGCTGATCAAGATTGCGTCGACGTGGGAAGGCATCGCAGCGGGCGAGGTGCTGGAGAAGGAGGGGATCAACTGCAATCTAACGCTGATGTTTTCGCTGCCGCAGGCGGTGCGCTGCGCGGAAGGTGGGATTGAATTGATCTCGCCGTTCGTGGGTCGCATCTACGATTGGTACAAAGCGCATGAGAAGCGCGATTACGTCGGCGCGGAAGACCCGGGCGTGCAATCGGTCCAGGAGATCTACACTTACTACAAGAAGTTCGGCTACAGGACGGAAGTGATGGGCGCGAGCTTCCGCAATACCGGCGAGATTCTAGAATTGGCCGGTTGCGACCTGCTCACGATCAGCCCTGAGCTGCTCGATAAATTGTCGGAGTCGTACGATCCGGTGACACGCAAACTCGATCCCGAAAAAGCGAAGACGGCGAAGATCGACAGGTTGAAGATGGACGAGAAAAAATTCCGTTGGCTGCTCAACGAGAACGCGATGGCGACGGAGAAATTGTCCGAAGGCATTCGCAAATTTGCGGCCGACATCGTGAAGCTGGAAAAATTCGTCGCCAGCAAGATTAAATAACTTAATCAGGAATCCAGGAAAGAGGATTGAACTAGGAGAGGAGAAAAGCAGGAGGTCCGAGCCCGACGGGCGGTATCAGATCAACTTCCTGGTTTCCAAATTAACTTCCGATTTCCTGCTTTCCTATTTTCCTGATTCATTCCGGATCCGTGGCGTCCGCGTAATCCGCGGTTGAAATTTGTGTTTAACGTCGTTTTAGTGGAGCCTGAGATTCCACCGAATACCGGCAACGTCGGCCGGCTTTGTCTGGCCACGAAATCGAGATTGCACCTGGTCAAGCCGCTCGGTTTTTCTTTGGAAGATCGGCAACTGAAACGCGCCGGCCTCGATTACTGGGAAGATGTCGATCTAAAAGTGTGGGAGTCGCTACCGGCGCTGATCACAGCGAAGCGATCGGACTACCGATGTTTTTTCGTGACGACCAAGACAAAACGAGCTTACTGGGACGTTCAATTCCAGCCCGGCGATTTTCTAATTTTCGGCCGGGAAACGAAAGGGCTGCCGGAGAGTCTACTGGCCGCGAACGAGTCCCAGTGCATTGCGATTCCGATGGCGGACACACGCAGTTTAAACCTTGCCACGGCGGTAGGGATCGTCCTATTTGAGGCAATCCGACAGCAACACCTTCGGCGAATTAGTGTTGAATAATTAACAGCGTTAAATGGTCTAATTAACCCAGGAGGCAACAGATACTTATTATGAGAATCCTTTTAGTTTTAACGTGCTGTTTTGGACTCGCGTCGTTTGCAGGCGCAGCTCAACAGGACGATGAAAATCAGAATCAGGGAAAGAAAAAGGGCGGCGGTAACGCTCAGTCACAACAGGTAACGACACCGCAGACCGGCAAAGTTTATAAAGCCGGCCCGGGCGGCGGTCGTCACACGCAGAACTTCCAGCAACCGGGGACCGTGACTTACAAAGGCACGGGTAAAAACGCCAAGAATTGGCAGGGGCCAGTGACCGGCGGGAATCCGAACCTCTCCGGCCAGACCAATGTGTCGGCCAAGAACACGACGTTCAATAAATCCGTAAACAAGAACATCACGGTCAATAAGAACTTCAAGGTTCAGAAGTTCAACCTGTCGAAGAACCCGAACCCGAAGTACCAAGCGGTGAAGTTCAATGGAAATTACCACATCAGTGGCGCCCAGAATTGGAAAGGCTCCAAGTATGTCGTTTTCCAGAATTACCATCCGCAGTGGCATGACCAGTGGTGGTGGAGCTCGCACCACAACCACATTGTGTTCGTGTTTGGAGCACCGTATTTCTGGGACGCCGGCTATTGGTACCCGGCCTGGGGTTACGATCCCGGGGCCACCTATTATTATGATGGACCGATCTACGCCTCGAATCCGGAATACGATCCAGGTCAGGTAGTCGCCAACGTGCAGTCAGCACTCCAGCAACAGGGCTACTATCAGGGCGAGATTGACGGCATTCTTGGACCACAAACGCGCGCGGCTCTGGCAGAGTATCAATCTGCTCAAGGCCTCGAACCAACAGGCGCGGTGGACGAGCCAACCTTGGAAACGCTCGGGATGGTGTAACCAAGACTTAGATTGTGAGAAATCGCCGCGGAGTTTTCCGCGGCGATTTTTTTTGTACTGAGTAAGAGCAAGAGCAAGATTAAGAGCAAGAGGTAGAGGAGGGACTGAAGAAACCTTGCAGGATGTCGATCTTGGCGGAGTAATTGTTTCGTGTCGCCACAACTGATCGCCCGCGATTTGTTTCAATCGTTCCGAATGGGCTCGCGCCGGATTGAAGTGTTGCGCGGCATCTCGATCGAAGTCGCGCCGGGCGAAATCATTTTTATTTGCGGTGCGTCGGGCGCGGGGAAAACGACGCTGCTTTACACGCTGGCTGGTTTGGAGCGGCCGGAATCTGGCACGGTGGAATTTGAAGGACGCAATCTTTACAACGGTCCGGCAGCTGCCGGAGCGCGGTTTCGCAATAAAAAGATGGGTTTCGTGTTCCAAGGCTACTTTTTGTTGCCGGAACTGACCGCTCTGGAAAATGTTTCGCTCCCTGAAATGATCGGACGGACATCAACAAAAAACGCGGCCGAAGAAAGTCTGGCCGCAGTCGGTTTGGTGGATCGAATGCAACATTTGCCGGCCGAACTTTCCGGAGGCGAGCAGCAACGCGTTGCGATTGCGCGGGCGTTGACCAACGATCCGGATATCATTTTTGCCGACGAGCCCACCGGCAATCTCGACTCCGCGACCGGCAGGGCAATTGTCGATCTTTTGTTGAACCTCGCTCGCGAACGCAAAAAAAGTTTACTGATTGTTACCCACGACACCGGCCTTGCCACCCGCGGCGATCGCGAGCTGCACATCAAAGACGGCCGGCTCGAATAGAGCGTCCGCATTTTGTTCCTTGAATTGCGCGACGAAAGACGGAGATTTTTGCTGCAAACATGAAAACCACTAATGCTGGCGGGACGGTGATCGACGAACCTAAATCACGTGAAGCGGTGAAACCGGCGGTCGATAAGTCCACCGCAGCAAAGCCCGCGACCAAGCCGTCTCAGATTTATGTCGACGGAAAATTTTATGCTGAAGGCGAGGCCAAAGTCTCCGTGTTCGATCACGGTTTGCTTTATGGCGACGGAATTTTTGAAGGGATCCGTTTTTACAACGGCCGTGTTTTTCGATTGGAGGAGCACCTCGAGCGACTTTGGGATTCGGCCCGCTCCATCTTGTTGGAAATACCGATGTCGCAGCGGGCTATGACGGAAGCGCTGCTGGAGACGGTCCGGCAAAATGATCTGCGGGAAGGTTACATCCGACTGATCGTCACGCGTGGCGTTGGCAATCTTGGTTTAAATCCGGAGCAGTGCAAAACCCCGAGCGTGATCATCATTACCGCGCAAATCGCGCTTTATCCGGAAACGCTTCATCGAAATGGGTTGAGCGTCGTTACCTGTGCGACGCGGCGGACCAATCCGAGCGCATTGAATCCGGCGGTCAAGTCGCTCAATTATTTGAACAACGTGATGGCCCGGATCGAGGCGAACCTGGCCAAGGCGGATGAAGCCCTGATGTTAAACGACGAGGGCAATGTGGCAGAATGCACCGCCGACAACGTCTTCATCGTCAAGCGCGGCCAAATTTTCACACCGCCGATCACCGCCGGCGCCCTTCGCGGAATTACTCGTTCGGTCGTTTTCGAAATCGCGGCCGAGACAGGAATCAAGGTGAGCGAAACCGACATTACACGTCACGACGTTTTCATTGCGGACGAATGTTTTCTCACCGGCACGGCGGCGGAGATTATTCCGGTGGTCAAAGCGGACGGCCGGCCGATTGGCACCGGCAAACCAGGCCCGATTACTGCGCGAATGGTTGCGCGCTTCCGGGAAATGACGCGAGAGACAGGAACGCCGATTTACTCGTAAGATCGACATCGGCGCGAAAGGTGCTCGACAAACTGGCAGCTTGAATGTTTTAGCGTGTAACAGGTCTAATGTGTAGAAATGTTGTGCGACGTTTGTAAATGCAATGACGCGACCGTCTTCCTGACTCAAATCATTGAGGGGAAGATGCAGAAGGTGAATCTCTGCGACGCCTGCTCGAAAGACAAGGGCGTCCAGGACCCGACTGGTTTTGCCCTGGCCGATTTGCTCCTCGGCATCGGCGCGGCGGAGGAAATTGAAAAGGGGAGCCCGACCCAGCGCTGCCCGGTTTGCGGTTTTACCCAGGGCGACTTCAAAAAGACGGGCCGGCTCGGCTGCAGCACCTGCTACGCGACCTTTACCGAAGCGTTGACCGCGTTATTGAAGGCGATGCACAAAGGAACAGCGCATGTCGGCAAAGTCCCCCAACGCGCGCATCGCGCCGGAGAATTGAGTGACAAGATGCGAAACCTGAACGAAAGCCTCCAAAAAGCGGTGGCGGAAGAGAATTACGAGACGGCCGCGTCGTTACGCGACCAGATCAAACAACTCGAAAGCGAACTGGCGGGATAAGGCCGTGAAATTTTCAAATGTCATGTCGAACGCCGGAGAATGGCTCCGCGGCGAGGGACCGCATCATCAAATCGTAGTCAGCAGTCGCGTCCGGCTCGCGCGCAATCTGCGCAATCGCGCTTTTCCCGGTTGGGCGAAGAAAGCGGAGCGGACTGCGATTCTGGAGCTGATTAAGCCGCACCTGGAAAAACTTCCCGAAATGCAGGATTCGTTTTCAGAATTGCTGCAGGACCTTTCCGCTTTGGAGAAACAGGTGCTGGTCGAGCGGCACCTGATCAGCCGCGAGCACGCCGCCAAAAGTGCAGGCAGCGCAGTCGTCATGAATCGCCGGCAAACGCTCAGCATCATGATCAACGAGGAAGATCATTTACGGATGCAGTCGATGCGCTCGGGTTTGCAATTAAAGCAGGCCTTCAAACTTCTGGATAAGATCGACACCGCGCTGGAGAACGAGCTCGAGTTCGCATACGATCAGCGCGTTGGTTATCTGACCGCCTGCCCGACGAATGTCGGCACCGGTATGCGCGCGTCCGCGATGCTCCATTTGCCCGGCCTGGTTCTGAGCGAGCTGATCAATCAAGTCGTTCAAGCGGTAAGCAAGATCGGCCTGGCCGTCCGCGGTCTTTATGGCGAAGGGACCGAAGCGATGGGGAATCTTTTTCAAATTTCAAACCAGACCACGCTCGGTGAAAAAGAGGACGAGATTATCGCCCGGCTCACCAAAGTGATCGAGACCATCATTGCGAAGGAACACGACGCGCGGCAAGTCTTGATCCAAAAGAAATCGAACACGCTCTGGGACCAGATCGGCCGCGCCTACGGCGTTTTGACTTATGCGCACGCCATGAGCTCGAAAGAGGCGCTCAATTTGTTGTCCATCATCAAACTCGGAATCGATCTCGGCGCGTTTCCGGAAGAGAAGCGGCTCCCGATCGACGAATTGTTCATCGACACCCAACCGGCGCATCTGCAAAAGACGTCGCAACAAAAACTGAACGCCGAAGAGCGCGACCATCTTCGGGCCCAAATTATCCGGGCGCGTTTGAAAGTGCTACCCAAACCTGATATCAGTAAGCTGGCGTCAGACTCCGGCAACGGCTCGAGCCCGGCGTCATCAGAACAATGAACAATTTTACTCCCCGCGCCCAACAGGTCCTGCAGCTCGCTCGCAAAGAGGCTGACCGCTTCAATCACAACTATGTCGGTACCGAGCATCTTTTGCTCGGATTGATCAAGCTCGGCCAGGGTGTCGCGGTCAACGTTCTCCAGAAAATGGGACTCGATCTCGAGACCGTGCGCATGGAAGTCGAGAAACAGGTGGGCTCCGGTCCGGAAACAAAAATCGTAGGCAACATTCCCTACACGCCGCGGGTGAAAAAGGTATTGGCTCTCGCCGGCAAGGAAGCCAAGGCGCTCAATCATTCCTACGTCGGAACCGAGCACATTCTACTCGGTCTGCTCCGCGAAGGCGAAGGTGTTGCCGCGCGCGTGCTCAAGAGCCTCGAGATCGACATCGAACGTACTCGCAACGAAATCCTGAAAGAGCTCGATCCTAATTTCACGCCCTCGGAAGCGGAAGAAGGCGAGCCGACTTCGAAAAAAGATGTCAAAACTCCCGCGCTGCGTGCGTTCGGCCGCGACCTGACCGAGCTGGCCAAGAAAGGCGAGCTCGATCCCGTGATTGGACGTCGCAACGAAATCGAGCGCGTGATTCAAGTGCTTTGCCGGCGCACAAAAAATAATCCGGTGCTGATCGGTGAGGCCGGCGTCGGGAAAACCGCGATCGCGGAAGGTCTGGCGCAGGAGATTGCGAGCGGCAACGTGCCCGAACTGTTGCGCGACAAGCGCGTGGTCACGCTCGATCTGGCATTAATGGTCGCGGGTACAAAATACCGCGGTCAATTCGAAGAGCGCATTAAAGCGGTGATGGATGAGATCCGCCGCTCCAAAAATGTGATTCTTTTCATCGACGAGTTGCACACGATTGTCGGCGCCGGCTCGGCCGAAGGCGCAATGGACGCGTCCAACATTATCAAGCCAGCGCTGAGTCGCGGAGAATTGCAGTGCGTCGGTGCGACGACGATGAACGAGTATCGCAAGTACATCGAGAAGGACGCGGCGCTCGAACGCCGGTTCCAAACCGTGAAGGTCGATGCCCCGACTGTTGAGGAAGCGATTGAGATTTTGAAGGGACTGCGCCCGAAGTACGAAGCGCACCACAAAGCCAAGTTGACCGACGAGGCGCTCGAGACCGCGGTGAGATTTTCGGAGCGTTATATCACTGGACGCTTTCTGCCGGACAAAGCGATCGATGTCATGGACGAAGCGGGCGCCCGCGCGCGAATCAACTCGATGACGCGTCCGCCGGACGTGAAAGAGATTGAGAAGGACATCGAACAAATTCGATTGCAAAAAGAGGCCGCAATTAAAGCGCAGGATTTCGAAAAGGCAGCCGCGCTTCGCGACAAGGAGAAGCAGACCAAGGAAAAACTCGAATCCATTTTGCAGAAATGGCGCCAGGAACGCGAAGAGAAGGAAGTGCTCGTTACGGCGGACGACATGATGCACATCATTTCGAAAGTGACCGGCGTTCCGCTCCAGCGGATGGAGCAGGCCGAGACCGAAAAACTCCTCAAAATGGAAGAGGAGTTGAGAGGCAAGGTCATTGGTCAGGATGAAGCCGTCACCGCGATCTCAAAAGCACTTCGCCGCAGCCGGGCCGACCTGAAGGATCCGCGGCGTCCAATCGGCTCGTTCATTTTCCTCGGACCCACCGGCGTGGGTAAAACGTTTCTCGCCCAGAAACTGGCCGAATTCATGTTTGGCGATCGCGACGCGCTGATTCAGATCGACATGTCGGAGTACATGGAAAAATTCACCGCCTCGCGTCTAATCGGTTCGCCTCCGGGTTACGTCGGCTACGAGGAAGGCGGTCAGCTCTCCGAAGCGGTGCGCCGCCGGCCGTATTCGGTGGTGCTCTTTGACGAAATTGAAAAAGCGCATCCGGACGTGATGCATCTGCTCCTCCAAATTCTGGAAGAGGGTAAAATCACCGATTCGTTAGGTCGAAAGATCGATTTCCGGAACACGATTATCATCATGACTTCGAACGTCGGGGCCGAGCTGCTCAAGAAACAGACAACGATGGGCTTCGGCGCTCCGCGCGAAGGACACGATTACGATTCGATGCGCGAAAAGATTCTGGACGAGACCAAGCGCATCTTTAAACCGGAGTTTCTCAATCGTCTCGACGAGATCATCGTCTTCCACTCACTCGAGAAGTCGCATCTCCTGAAGATTGTCGATCTCGAAGTGGAAAAGGTGAAGGTTCGCCTTAAAGCGAAGGAAGTGGAGATCATTCTCGACAATTTGGCGCACGAGTTCGTGATCGAGAAAGGTTACGATCCAAATTACGGCGCGCGGCCAATGCGGCGCGCGGTTGAGCGTTACCTGGAAGATCCGCTCGCGGAAGAAATTCTCCGTGGCAACGTAAAAGCCGGAGCCAAGGTTCGGGTCAGCGCCAAAGACGGGAAGCTCGTTTTCGAACCTGAGGCGACAAAAGCGAAGCTGGCGGAGCCGATCGCTGAATAGAACGAAGCGAGCTGCCGGTCCGTCGTCTGATTGATGTCGTCCCGGAATTGGTTGTTCGCACTGGTCCTGCTCGTTGCCACCTTGCTGGTTTATCAGCCGGCGTGGAATGGAAAGCCGATCTGGGATGATGAAATTCACATCACAACGCCAGAGCTGCGCTCATCGCATGGCTTGACGCGAATTTGGACCGATCCTGCGGCCGCGCCACAGTACTATCCGCTTCTCCACACGATTTTTTGGTTGGAGTACAAACTTTGGGACGGCTGGCCGCTTCCCTACCATCTCGTCACGATTCTCCTTCATGCAACCTTGGCGCTTCTCTTGTTCCAGATCTTATGCCGGCTCAACGTCCCGGGCGCGTGGCTGGGGGCGGCGATTTTCGCGCTCCACCCGGTTCACGTCGAATCGGTCGCGTGGTTATCCGAAGTTAAGAACACTCTTTCCGGAGCGCTGGCCGCCGCGGCAACGCTGGCTTACCTGAAATACGACAAAGATCGACAACTTACGGCCTACTTTCTGGCGTTCGCTCTTTTCGTTGCGGGTCTGATGACCAAGACCGCCATCGTGACTCTACCTATCGTGCTGTTGATCGTTTTCTGGTGGAAACGCGGAAAGCTCGCATGGGAGCGCGACTTTAAACCGCTGGTTCCGTTTTTTGGCGTCGCGATTGTCGCCGGGATCGTCACGGTGTGGGTAGAGCAAAAATTTTGTGTCGAGCATGGCGAGACGTTTGATTTTTCTCTAATCGACAGATTGCTGATCGCGGGGCGACTGTTTTGGTTTTACTTGGGAAAGCTCTTCTGGCCCACAGATCTGACCATCATTTATCCGCGCTGGCAGATCAGTGAGAGTGTCTGGTG
This sequence comes from Verrucomicrobiota bacterium, assembly GCA_003220055.1. Taxonomy (GTDB): domain Bacteria; phylum Verrucomicrobiota; class Verrucomicrobiia; order Chthoniobacterales; family UBA10450; genus AV40. The sequence goes on from QHRF01000007.1 coordinate 13,223, forward strand.
GCAATATCTTTTTCCAATCGCAGCTCTGACACTGTTTGCCGGATTGTGGATCGCACGCCGAAAATCCCGTGGCCCGCTTGCGGCGATGCTTTGTTTTGTTGCAATGCTTTTTCCGGTGCTCGGATTTTTCAATCTTTCTTATTTCATGTCCTGCCCGCCGCCGGGCCATCAGTTCGCAATATTCCGGGCAGATCATTTTCAATATCTCGCCGACACCGCCATCATCACTCTCATCGCCTGGGTGGCGGGTTGGTTTTGGGCGCGAATGCAGGCGCGGCATCGCCCGCCCTTCTCCATCGGCGTTGCGGCAGTGTTAGGGCTGCTCGCCAGTCTGACTTGGGCGCAGGGCCGCAATTATCGTGACACCGAAAGTTGTTTTCGCGATGTAATATCTAAAAATCCAAACTCCGCGACCGCCCACAATAATCTCGGTAACGCGTTACTTCGGAAAGGTTCAACAGATGAAGCGATCGCTCATTTTGAAAAAACCCTCGAAATCGAACCGAATTATCAATTTGGGCAATACAATCTCGGTGCTGCTCTAGTCCAAAAGGGGGACGCTGCTGCCGCGATTTCTTATTTGAAATCCGCTCTGGCCGCCAATCCGAACCATTCCAAAGCCTACTACAGTTTGGCGACTGCCTTGGCTCAGCGCGGTGAGATGGATCAAGCGATCGAATATTATGGGCGCGCATTGAAGCTCCAGCCTGATTTTCCCGACGCCCACACCAATCTCGCCAATCTGTTGCTCGAAAAAGGAGAAAGCGAGGCGGCGTTGGCCCATTATCGAAAGGCGGTCGAACTTCAGCCGAACAATCCCGGCGCGCATTACAACCTTGGCGTCGGTTTGGTGCGCAAGGGTGAATCGGATTCGGCGATCGCCGAGTTGAGAATCGCTCTCCAACTTGATCCCGCCTACCCGGATGCCGAACCACTGCTTCGCGATCTTCTGGCGCGAAAAACGCAGCCGTAAAAGTTACCCGGCTAAGCGCGTGGGTGCGCCTCGGCGTAGGCTTTCTTCAAGCGCTCGACTGTGACGTGCGTGTATATTTGGGTCGTTGAAAGACTGGCGTGGCCGAGCAATGCCTGCACGCTCCGCAGGTCCGCGCCGCGATCGAGCATGTGGGTGGCAAAACTGTGGCGAAGTTTGTGCGGACTGATCGAAATTGGAATCGACGTGTGTTGTAAATAACGTTTCAAGATCAGCCAGATCGATCGCGCCGAAATTCGTTTCCGTGATTTGTTAATGAAGAGCGCACCCGAGTGCACGTTCGCCGCAGTGCGATATTTTTGGACTGCCTCCAGCGCGGGTACGCCAACCGGGCAAACGCGCTCTTTGCGACCTTTTCCAAAAACGCGCACTGATTCGGTGTAAAGATCGACATCTTCCACATCGAGCCCGGCCAATTCACTCAAGCGCAGACCACTGCTGTAAAAAAGCTCCATGACTGCGACGTCGCGGAGCGGCATCCATTCCGGCGCGGCGCGTTGCTTCGCCACCCGCAGCGGCGCGCTGAGTAGCTCTTCGATTTGTTGGCGCGTCAACACCAGCGGCAATTTCTTTTCGACCTTTGGGAGTTGCAGCTGCCGCACCGGGTCGATCCGAAGTCTCTTTCGATCGGCCAGAAACTTGTAAAATGCGCGCAGCGCCGAAAACTGTAAACGCACATAGGAGCGCGCCTGACCGCGCTTCATGATCGCGAAGAGATAATTGCGAAAATCGTCCGGCGTACATTGCTTCCACGGCTTTTGATTTTGTCCGCGGAACGCGCCCAGTGCCTGCCGGTAAGCCTTGAGCGTTCGGGGGGAGGCGTTTCGTTCGATCGCGAGGTAACGCAGAAATTCTTCAGCGAGATTGTCTTTCTTCGCGGCCACGCTGGTGTCTTTTGTCATGTCGAGCGGAAACGCCCGTCCGGGCTCGGAGCTAAAATTGCGGCTCCGGTTTCTCGATCATGTAACGCGTCTGAGCCGCGTCAGCCCGGCCGCTCATCTGGGTTTTGAAAATCGGCGGCGGATTGGTTGAGATCACTTCGTAGTCCTTCAGAATAAATTCAGGATAAACCCGATTGCTCGCCGGTTCGTAGACTTTGTCGCCGCTAAAGTTCCCGTAAAGCTTGTACTCGTAATTGTTGTCCTCGCCGAACTTCAATGCCGCGCGATCGGGCGCGAGTTTTTGTTTTTCATTCAACATCACGAGCTGCGCTGTGCTCCAAGGCTGGTTCGGTCGTCGGACGTAGCCCCAAAACTTGAAGTCCGGCTTAAAATAACGCCGCCCGATATAATAATCGCCCGCCGGCTCGGCCGCGATTCGCTGCGCCATCGCAATCTTCGCGTTTTGAATGCCGCCCGGTTCGGTTTGGCAACCGGCAAAAAACAGAAGCGCAGTCGCGAAGAAAACCGGTTTTGCTCGCAAGATTGACATCTTTCAGGATCGACATCTACTCAGCTCTACGACCCGCGCAATCCCGCGTTTCTTTTTGCATCGCACTGCGCTGTCCGTAAAATTTGAGGCTAGATGCTGGAATTGGAAGTTTACGCCGCCGGTCTTGGCGATCTGGAGAAGATCTTGGAGCTCGACCATCAGCTGGCCGCGATTCCGGGTCTGCGCTACAAGGTCGATCGCAGCCACAACTTGGTTTATCTCGAGCTCGATCAACCTACCATCACCTTTCGCGAGATTCGCGCGATCTTTCGCAAACTCGCGCTCGATCCGCATTTCATCGGCGCAATTCCGGCAGAGCTTCGCCCAAAAACAAAAACGCAGCCGCTGGGTGTCTAAAAACAACAGCAAATGTTCGTTCGATTCTTTAACGCGCTGGGAAGACCGCTTATCCGGTTCGTCCAGTATTTGGGCGAGGTGGTCTTCCTGGCCGCGGACACCTTCCGCTCACTTTTTACGCATCGGTTGCGCTGGAAATTATTTCTCAACCAAATTGTCGAGATCGGATTGCTTTCGCAATTAGTCGTCGTAATCACGGGCGGATTCACCGGCGCGGTTTTTACCGCCCAGACCTATTTCCAGTTTCACAAGATCGGAATGGGCTCGGCCGTGGGCGCGGTCGTGTCGGTCGCCATCCTCCGCGAGTTAGGACCGGTCTTGACCGCGCTAATGGTGACGGGTCGCGTCGGTGCAGCCATGTCGGCGGAGATCGGAACCATGAAAGTGACCGAGCAAATCGACGCATTGCGGGCGCTGGCAGTTTATCCGACCGATTATCTGGTCGTGCCGCGCGCGCTCGCCATGATGGTCTCGATGCCCTTGCTCGTGGCCGAATGCATCGCGGTTGGCATCGCGGTCGGCTATTTCGTTGCGATTTTTTTGCTCGAAGTAAACGGGACCTATTACATGGCGAACATGGTGCGCTGGACCCGAAGTCGCGACATCATCATGGGCCTTTCGAAAGCGTTTTGCTTCGGCATTCTTATTGTCTTTATCAGTTGCCACAAAGGATTGACCGCGCGCGAAGGCGCGGTCGGCGTCGGCCGCGCCACGACCGAAGCGGTTGTCAATGCCTCGCTTGCCGTTTTGATCAGCAACTTTTTCCTGACCATGCTGCTCAACATCATTTACCCGGCGGGCTATCAATGAACGTGCCAGACCGACAGAACGGGTCGATGATTGCCGTGCAGGGCTTGGTGAAAACAATTGGCGCGCAGGAAATTCTGCGCGGTGTCGATCTCGACGTCGCGCGGGGCGAGACGCTCGCCATTATTGGGCGCAGCGGCGGCGGCAAAAGCGTTTTGCTCAAGCATCTTATCGGTTTGATGCGGCCGGACGCGGGCGAAATCTGGATTGAAGGTCAAAATATTATCGACATGAGCGAGCGTAATCTCTCGTCGATTCGCCAAAAGGTCGGTATTCTTTTTCAAGGCAGCGCTCTTTTCGATTCGATGACGGTGGCGGAGAATATTGCATTTCCGTTACGCGAAGCCGGCGAACGCGACCCGAAAGTTCTGCGCAAACGCGTTAGCGAGATGCTCGAAGTGATGGAGCTGCAGGGACAGGAAGAAAAAATGCCGGTGAATTTGAGCGGCGGCATGAAAAAGCGCGTCGGCCTCGCGCGCTCCATCATTCGTCAGCCATCGTGTATTCTCTATGACGAGCCGACCTCCGGACTCGATCCGGTTGTTTCCGATTCGATCAATCGTCTGATCCGCCGATTGCAGCAGCGTCTCGGTGTGACCAGCATCGTCGTGACCCATGACATGAAAAACGCTTTTCACGTCGCTGATCGCATTGCCTATCTGCACGAAGGAAAGATTTACTTTCAAGGAGCGCCGGAAGAATTGCGGCAATCACCGAATCAAATTCTCCAGGATTTTCTGCTTGGTCGATCGGACGAACAGTTGACCCCGAAAGCGTTCGGGGTCGAGAGTTGAAAGCGAAATGAACCGGCACGAGCGAGGTTTGGAATTTAAGGTCGGCATCTTTGTTTTTGCCGGATTGGCGATGTTGGGTGCGCTGGTGGTGCAGTTTGGCAGGCTGGGGGAAGGTTTCAAAACTTACTATGCGCTTACGATCCGCTTCAGTGACGCCAGCGGCCTGTTGAAAGGATCTGACGTTTTGCTCGCGGGCGCGCGCATCGGGAAAGTTTCGGGCGGGCCGCGTCTGGTCCGCGAAGGAAACGGTGTCGCCGTCCCGCTGAAGATTTATGATTACGTGAAAATTCCAGAGAGAAGCAAATTCACCGTTGGCAGTTCCGGTTTGCTTGGCGATCGCTTTGTCAGTGTCACCATGCCACCCGGTGTGCCGACAAAATTCCTGCAACCAGACGCCTATCTCAATGGCACGCGTGAGACCGGTATCGACGATCTCACCCGCGAAGGCGGCGCGCTAGTTGGCGATCTTCGCGGTGTTGTCCAAAAGATCGACACCACCGTGACGCGACTGAACGAAGAGATGCTTTCGAAAGAGACTGCCGCGAATCTTAGGTCGAGCGTTGCCCATTTAAACGAAGCGACGACCGCGTTTGCTGAATCTTCGAAGAAACTTGGCGGCGTGATCGATAAAGCCGATTCGGCAATGGACTCGACCAGGAAAGCGGCCGACGATTTGCAGAAAGTGATGAGCTCCGCCACTCAAGGAAAAGGATTGCTCGCGGCACTGCTCACGAATCAGGAACTGGCCAACGATTTGCGCGCACTCGTGAGTAACTTGCGCGAGCACGGCATCCTGTTTTATCGCGACACGGTCGCGAAGATTGGCAGCAACGCCACGCCGCCGCCTAAACCGCGGGCACAAGCTCGAGGACGCTGATGACGCCGTTACTGACGATCAATTTGTTGCGTGTTCTGTTCGTCACGTTTTGTGCGTTGATTGGCACAAATATTTCCTCCGCGCTGGTTGGAAATTCCGGGCCCGGTTTGGTGTTCGGAATCGTTTTCGGTTTGGTAGTCGTGCTGATCGATCGCTTGCTCAAGGGCGTTTCGCTTCGGTTATTTTCCTCGGCCACATTCGGACTCTTACTTGGCTTGATTTTCGCGAACTTGCTGATGGCGTCTGACGTTTTGCGCTATCAATCCGAGGCCATGCAGTGGGCCGCCCATCTGATTGTTTATGCGCTTTTTGGCTATCTCGGAATGATGCTGGCGATCCGGAGCAGTCGGGACGAATTCTCGCTCATCATTCCTTATGTACGCTTCGCTCGCGAAATGACGCAACATGAACCGCTCGTGGTCGATACCAACGTCATCATCGACGGTCGCATCGCCGATCTTTGCGGGACCGGATTCCTCAGCCGCTCGCTCATCGTACCGAGATTTATTTTGGATGAATTGCAGTTGCTGGCGGATTCGCATGACCCGACCAAACGCGAACGTGGCCGGCGCGGTCTGGAAATTTTGAATCAACTCCAGCGTTCGCGCGAAATCGAAGTCACGGTTCACGAGAGCACTGGCGAAGATGCCGATCTTGGAACGGACACGCGTCTGGTGGGGATCGCCAAGGTATTGAAAGCCCGCCTGCTCACGAACGACCACGCGCTTTCACAGGTCGCGCGGTTGCAGCGAGTGGCGGTGCTGAATCTTGCCGATCTCGCTCGCGCGCTTCGGCCGAGCGTTGTCGCGGGCGACGAAATTGATTTGCATCTGATCAAGGAAGGTCGCGAGCCGCATCAGGCCGTTGGCTATTTGGCGGACGGAACGATGATCGTGGTCAATCATGCGCGCGCGCATGTCGGCAAAACGCGGACCGTGGTAGTGGCGAGCGCGCTCCAAACCGCCGCCGGTCGCCTCATCTTCGCCGAGCTTAAGAACGGCGCCGCGCAAGCGTCGGCTTCGCGCGAATCGGTTTGAAGCGCTTTCTCAGTTCATTTTGCCCTGCGGCATTGTCGACCTTGCGAAGAATCGGCGAAAGCTGCGCGACATCGGCCGGCGACTTTCGCCGGCAGAGGCTCCTGGTTCGGCGATGTTCACGAAATCCTCACCCGCGACTTCGGTTTCTTCCTCGGTAACACTTCCCAAGCGCAAGTCCTGAACGGCCGCGCTTCCATGTGCGACGGTCTTTATGTTAATCCCAATCTCGTTCGCGAATGGGTGAAACCTGATTTTGTTTAAGCATGCAACCGAGTGAAGCTTTAAGTGCGAGCGCGCAAGTGGCCGTGGCCCTGGCTGGATTCGCAGGCGTCGTTGTTGCGTTTCGCAACCGCTCGGTTCACGAGTGGTCGAAGATCGACAAGTTTCGGCTGCGGATTCTTCTGACAAACTCAGCGATACCATTCGTCTTGTCGATTCTCGGGATGGTTCTCTCATCGACAAGTCTCGATCTGGCCACAATCT
>QHRF01000072.1 GCA_003220055.1 Verrucomicrobiota bacterium
AAAGCGCAATGTTTTGCAGCTGTCGAATACGTTCGCGGGTCACGCCGAATTTCTTTCCGACTTCCTCGAGAGTCTTTGGCTTTCCGCCATCGAGACCGAAGCGCTGGAAAATGATTTTCTTTTCGCGGTCGTCGAGGACGTCGAGTAGGCCGCCGACTTCGTTACGCAGATTTTTGTCGCGCAACAGCTCGAACGGCGTTTGGGCGTCCTCGTCTCCGACGATTTCGCCGAACTCAGTCGAATCGTCGTCGCTGATCGGCGCATCGAGTGAAGCTGGACGGATCGACACCGTCTTGAGCTGCGAAACTTTTCCGGCAGCAATTCCGATCTCTTCGCCGAGCTCGTCGTCAGTCGGTTCACGGCCGAGTTCCTCGCTCATCTGCAAGGAGACGCGGCGCATCTTGGAAATCTTGTCGACCAAATGGACCGGCAAACGAATCGTCTTCGACTGGTTCGCCAGCGCGCGCTTGATCGATTGTTTGATCCACCATGCGGCGTAGGTGCTAAGCTTGCCGCCTTTGGCCGGATCGAAACGCTCGACTGCTTTCATCAAACCGATGTTTCCTTCCGAAATCAGGTCAAGCAGCGGCAGCCCAAGATTCGCATAATCGTGGGCAATCTTGACGACCAGGCGCAGGTTGGAACGAATCATGAGCGCACGCGCCTCTCGATCGCCTCTCTTGATCTTGGCGGCGAGCTCAATCTCCTGCTGCGGCGTCAAAAGCGGGATCTGCCCGATCTCGCGCAGGTAAATCTTTATTCCGGTATCGCTATCTTCAGCGGCCATATAGCCTTTCTTCATGAAAAAATGGGGGTAGGGCCGACAAGTTGCCGGCTTTTATGTTCGTGGCTGGCTCCTTAATCGGATTTCTTAACATCAGGGAAACTACTTAACAAGGTTAAATATTCCGAATTTTGACATTCCCCCAATTGGGTTTGTTCAATATTTCCCAAAACATTTGCCAGGCTGCTTTTGCTAAGGCCAAGCGGACCTGACGCCGCGGTATTTGTCTCTTTTCGCCGTCATCATTTTCTGTAAGTCTTCTGTCCAGTTCGTTCCCTCCATGTTGGCGAAAATCTATTCGGCAGCGGTTTACGGCATCGACGCTTACGAGGTCGAAATTGAGGTCAACGCCGGCGCGGGTGACCCGAAGATGGTCATCGTCGGTTTGCCGGATGCCGCCGTAAAGGAAAGCAAAGATCGCGTCCGAACAGCGATCGCGAACAGCGCCTACAAATGGTCGCGCAAGCGCACCACGATCAACCTGGCGCCGGCCGACATTAAAAAGGAAGGACCGAGCTTCGACCTTCCAATCGCGCTCGGAATGATTGCAGTCGCGGAAGGACTCAACACTTCGGCATTCGAAAAATTTAGTTTCGTCGGCGAACTCGCTTTAGACGGCAGCGTTCGTCCGGTCAAAGGCGTGCTCCCGGTCGCGTTGGAAGCGCGACGCCGCGGCAAACAGGCGCTCTTTGTGCCGGCAGCAAACGCGCTCGAAGCCGCGATGGTGAACAAGATCGACATCTACGGCGTGCATAATTTGCGCGAGACATTCCAATTTCTCCGCGGCGAACTTCCGCTTCTTCCAACGCGCGGCGATCTCACCGGATTTTTTTCAACCCACCAAAGTTACGATGTCGATTTTGCCGATGTAAAAGGGCAGCGCCACGTCAAACGCGCAATTGAAGTGGCGGTCGCCGGCGGGCACAACATCCTCATGATTGGCCCGCCGGGTTCGGGGAAATCGATGTTATCGAAGCGCATCCCGACAATTATTCCGCCGATGTCGCTCGATGAAGCGATCGAGACGACAAAGATCCACAGCATTGCCGGATTTCTCGACGGCGAAAAATCTTTTGTCGCGAGGCGGCCGTTTCGCTCGCCGCATCACACCATCAGCGACATCGGTCTGCTCGGCGGCGGAGCGTTCCCGACTCCGGGTGAAGTGAGCCTTGCCCACAATGGCGTCCTTTTTCTCGATGAGCTGCCGGAGTTCAAACGATCCGCCCTGGAAGTAATGCGTCAGCCGCTCGAGGACGGAAAAGTAACGATCTCGCGCGCAGCCGGCAGCCTCACCTTTCCCAGCGAATTCATGCTGGTCGCGGCGATGAACCCCTGCCCTTGTGGATATTTCGGCGATCTCAAACGCGAATGCCGCTGCAGTCCGGTGCAAGTGCAGCGCTATCGCCAAAGAATTTCGGGGCCGCTGCTCGACCGGATCGATTTGCACATTGAAGTGCCGGCGGTCGAGTATCGCGATGTGTCGAGCGAGCGGGTGGAAGAAAATTCCACCGCGATTCGCGAACGAATTGCTCGCGGACGGCAAAAACAGCACGAGCGCTTCGCCCCTGACGCGAAAACGAATTGCAACGCGCGGATGAGCACGCGGCACTTGAAAACGCATTGCAAACTCAGCGCCGATTCGCAGGATCTAATCCGCGTCGCGATGACAGAACTGAACCTGAGCGCGCGCGCTTACGATCGCATCCTGAAAGTTTCCCGGACCATCGCCGATTTGGACGACAAGTCCGCCAGTCGGACGGACTCGTCCCGTGGCGAGATCGACATCGCACCGGAGCACGTCAGCGAAGCGATTCAATATCGCACCTTCGATCGCACGCTCTGGATCTGAACCGCAGACGCCGGGCGGCGGACAGTTTGCGAAAAAGAATTTTGCAGGAATGTTGGATCGAGGTTTGAGGCCGGCTGCGTCTCATCAAAGGAACGTAAGAAAACGATGAAACCGAGCTGCGAACGAAACACTGGACGGAGAGGCAGGAATCTTTGTCGAAGGCGGACTGAACCTCGATTTCCTGTTACAGATTGTAATTTTCAAGTCTTCTCGCTCGATCGCTATTACGGCGGTTCAACCGGCAGTTCACAGCCGTCGTTCCTCAACATCAGTCGCGAATATTTCCGCTACGAAGCGCGGCGCAATTTTCTCGCCGAAGTCGCATTCTTTCTCGCCATCGCCGCCATTCTCGCAGTGACATTCATCACCGGCGCGAGCGCAATCATTCATTTCCTTCATCTCCCCGCCGCTTGAGTCGGACACGACTGAGAAACATGCCGACCACTAGAGCGATTCGTTTCGTGTCGATCTCGATCACGGCCTGTGTGCTCCTGGGTTGTCGCCCAGCTGCCGACCGAACCGTGGAAGAAATGAGCGACCACGTTTATCCAGTCGAGCCAACCGCGACTCTGAGCGTGAGTAATCGCGACGGATCCATTCGAGTTTACGCGGCCGGGAGTGAGACGCGTAGCGTCCGAGTCGAAGCAATCAAAAAAGCGTACAGCCCCGAGCGACTGAAAGCGATTTCGGTCCGGGTGTCAGCGCAACCGAATTCGATTTCGATCGAAACAATCTATCCGCCAGATTCAGGCGCACGATTTTCCGACCGGTCCGGAACGGTTGATTACGTGATTGTCGTCCCAGAAACGATCCGGATTTCAAAACTCGAGCTGACCACCGGCGAAGTGCAGCTGGACGAAATGCGCAGCGATGAGGCCCGGGCGCAACTGGGCAATGGCCGATTGTTCGCGCATAATTGTTTCGGCAATCTCGACCTCAACGTTAAGACCGGTAATCTCGCGATCGTCTACGAGTGGTGGGAAGACATTGAGTTCTCAATTCACGCCACCATCCAAAACGGAAATGCATCCGCTTACATTCCAACCGAGGCGGCATTTCACCTGATCGCACACACCGCCACCGGCAAAATTGCCAATGATTTTGCGGAGAAGGAGCAACGACGGACCGAACCAATTAACAAAATCGACATGTTGGTCGGTGGCGGCGGTAAAACGACCTTTCAGTTCGAGACCCAAGATGGCAACGTCAAGATTGCCGAACACAACCCATAACCAGATCGTCAACGATGCCTTCGTTCGATATCGTTTCTGAAGTCGACGGACAGGAACTCGACAACGCGCTCAATCAGGCGCGGAAAGAACTCACGACCCGGTTCGATCTTAAAGGCGCCAAGACCGAGATTGTTCAAGAGAAGGACAAGATCGTCCTCGCGGCCGATGATGCCCCCCATTTGAAGGCGCTCCGTGAAATTGTGATCGGCAAACTTTCAAAACGCGGCGTCGATCTGCGCAACGTGAAACAGGAAGAGCCGGCGCTTTCGTCAGTTGGCCACGCCCGGCAGGAACTAAAAATTCAACAAGGCTTGGAAGGCGACAAAGCCAAGGAGATTATCCAAGCAATCAAGGCACAAAACTTCAAAGTGCAGAGCCAGTTGCAAGATCGACAAATCCGCGTCACCGGAAAAAAGAAGGACGAGCTCCAAACCGTGATTCAGTTCATTCGCGGCCGCGATTTCGGCGTCGCGACGAATTTCAAAAACTTCAGGGACTAGCCGACAACCACGAATGAACACGAATCGACACGAATGGGTGGCGATTTTTACAGAAGGAAACAAAGCGAACGAAGTGGTGTCTGACTTCTGACTTCTGACCGCTGACCTCCGACCTCCGACTCACCCGCCTTGCACCGGAGGCATGATTGAGATTTCGTCACCGGATTTCAGTCTGTACTTCCGGTCGACGAATTCGACACCGGCGCCGACCAAAATATTTCTGTCGTGCGCGCGTAGCGCCGGCGCCTTGCTATAAATTTTCTCCAACAATTCCGCCACCGGCGCTTTTTCGGGAAGATCGACATCCAGCTCCGGTACCCCAACCAAATCCCGGAGCTGCGAATAAAATCTTACTCGAACTTTCATTGCTAATCACTTCGGCTGCGCGATCAGTTCTTTTCGCAAAACTCCAATGCAAGGCAAATTGCGGTACCGCTCGTCGTAGTCGAGTCCGTAGCCGACCACGAATTCGTCCTCGATTTCGAAGCCGAGATAATCGGCATCGACTTCTCGCGCGCGCTGCTTCTTTTTGCTTAAGAGGACACAAACGCGAATGCTCCGCGGATGGGCCGTCTCAAGTTTCTCGCGAATCGCGGCCAGCGTATGCCCGCTGTCGAGAATGTCATCGAGAATGAGAACATGCCGATTTCTCACGTCCGGGGGCGCGACTTGCTTAAAAATCACCTCGCCACTGGTCTCAGCTTTCCCGTGATAACTCGCGACGCTCAGGCAATCCAGGCGCAGCGGCAGCTGAATTCGCCGCATTAAATCGGCCATAAAAACGAGACTGCCGTTCAACACCGCGATGACCGTCAGCTCACGATCGCGATAATCATTCGAAATCTGGGCGGCGATTTCGTCGAGGCGACGCAGAATCGTCCGTTCATCAAAGAGAACGCGCTCAAGATCGCCTTGCACTGCTCAATACTAGGCCACCCCTTTGGCGAAAGATCAACGCGCGACTCCTCCGTGATCAAATGCTAATTGTTGGCCATGCAGGTCCAGCACGAAGAATTCGAAGTGCGAACCAACGGCAAAGGCACCTATGAGATCACGGATGAGGTTCAGGAGAAGATCGACAAATCAGGCGTGCGAAACGGAGTCGTGACGATTTTCGTTCAGCACACCAGTTGCAGCCTGACCATGATGGAGAACGCGGCGCCAGCGGCCCGACGCGATGTCGAGCGATTTTTTGAGAAGCTCGTTCCCGAAGACGCGGACTACGAGCACGATGACGAAGGCCCGGACGACATGCCCTCGCACATTCGCATGGTCCTGACGCAGACGAGTGAAACCGTGCCGATTGCTGATGGAAAAATGCAGCTCGGCACCTGGCAGGGAATTTTCCTTTTCGAACATCGCCGAGAATCGCATCGGCGAAAAGTTTCAATGACAATTATCGGCGAATAGGTAGGGCGGTTCACCGAACCGCCCGCGCAGGCGATTGAGGTCAATCCCTCCTACCATAAATCGCGTCCATGGCGCAACAGCTTGTCCGATTCTCCTAACTTGGGTCATACTCCTGCCCCGGCTCAGAGCATCTGTTTCGCCGGTCGTGTCCTCTTTTGTCCATTTCGACTTGCTTTCGCGCGACTTTTTACTTGGATTCCGGCGTGCCAGCGGTTGATAACGGGGCATCGGGGGATGCGATCGATCGGGCCACTCAAGCTGACCCCGTTGCTTTTGCCACCACGCATTGGAGCGTGGTGCTGGATGCGCAAGGCGAATCGCCTGCAGCACAGGAAGCGCTGGAGAAGCTTTGCCGCACTTATTGGCGACCGATTTATAGCTTCGTTCGGCGACAGGGTGTCGGGCCTGAGGAGGCGGAAGATCTTACCCAAGGGTTTTTTTCGCTGCTGCTAGAGCGCCGCGATTTCGATTCTGTCCGCAAGGAGAAAGGACGTTTGCGCTCCTATCTGCTCACGTCACTGAAACATTTCCTCGCCAGCGAGCAGCGCCGTGCAATGGCAATCAAGCGAGGCAAAGGACAACGGCTGGTGCCACTGGAAGAACTCAGCGCGAAGGAGCGAATCGAGGTGGAACCAGCAGACCATCTCAGCGCGGATCGGCTTTATGAGCGCCGCTGGGCCTCGAGCCTCATGGAGCAGGTGCTGCGGCGATTAAAGGAGGAATACCGCGCCGCTGGCAATGCCGCGTTATTTGATTGGCTGAAACGATTGCTCACGGACGAGCCGGGAGCGCCGTCCCGGGCGGAGATTGCTGCGCGATTGGGGATGACGGAGAATGCAGTTTGGCAGGCCCTCCATCGGTTTCGCCACCGTTATCAAGTCTTATTACGCGAGGAAATCAGCCACACCGTTGCCATTGCCAGCGATATCGAAGATGAGCTGCGCCATCTAATTTCCGTGTTGCGGGCGTAAGGTATGGTAAAATTCCGCGCAGTACAAGGTGGGGAGCGGATGGGCGACTCTCCTTTGATGAGCAGCGTACTCAGAGTTTGCCGAAAGTGCGGAGCGGAAATCTTCGCCGACGCGCCGGAAGGACTTTGCACAGTTTGCCTGTTTGAGACAGGCCTTGGTCTGATCGCACGTCCATCTGTGGCCGCTGGCGACCGCGGCTCCCTTGAAAATACTGAAACGAGTGACGCAAATGCTGCGCCCCATATTAAAAAAGCTCCGCGTCCGGCAAAGACGCTGGCCGAGTTTGGCGATTATGAGTTGCTGGAGGAAATCGGCCGCGGCGGTCAGGGCGTCGTGTATCGCGCGCACCAGAAAAGTCTTAACCGCACTGTCGCACTCAAATTAATCGGTCTGGGACATTGGGCCACCGAAGCACACCTGAAGCGATTCCGTCGCGAAGCCGAAGCCGCAGCCAGTTTAGAGCATCCCGGTATCGTTCCAATCCACGAAGTCGGCGAGCGCGAGGGCACTTGCTATTTCAGCATGGGATTTATCGAAGGCGATCAACTCGATGAAGTGGTTCGGCGCGAACCAATGCCAGTTCGTCGCGCCGCGGAATTAATCGCCAAGGTCGCGCGCACTGTTCATTACGCTCACGAGCACAATATTCTTCATCGCGACATTAAACCGGGAAACATTCTGCTTGATCAAAAAGGCGAACCGCACCTCACCGACTTCGGGCTGGCGCGACTAGTCGAGACAGAGAGCACTATCACGCGCACGATGGAAGTGCTGGGCACGCCCAGTTACATGGCCCCGGAACAGGCGGTAGGCAACAACGCAGCGATCACAAGCGCGACCGATGTGTACGGCCTTGGCGCGGTATTCTATCAACTACTGACCGGCCATCCGCCTTTCGCTGGGGGGACAACTTTTGAAACGGTACGGCTGGTTTTAGATACTGAGCCGCGACAACCGCGCCTCTTGAATCCGAAGATAGATCGAGACCTCGACACCATTTGCCTCAAGTGTCTCGAGAAAGATCCAAAGCGCCGGTACGCCTCCGCGCTCGCGCTCGCCGAAGATCTTGAACGCTGGCTAAAGCATGAGCCGATTCTGGCACACCGCACTGGAATTTTCACGAGAGGAAGAAAATGGGTGCGCCGGAACCCCACCATCGCCCTGTTGATTTTGTCACTGGCTGCTTTGGCAGCAGCCATTAGTTGGAATGTTTGGAAAAGCGAATTTGTCCCCAGCCCTGCAGCCACCGGAATCGCGGTGCTTCCATTTGAAAACCGAAGCGAAGAAAAAGCCAACGCTTATTTTGCCGACGCCATCCAGGATGAGATCCTGACGCGCTTATCGAAGATTGCCGATCTGAAGGTGATCGCGCGCACATCCACACAGCATTACAAAAGCGCGCCTGAAAACCTGCCCAAGATCGCCAAACAACTTGGCGTCGCCCACATCTTGGAAGGCAGCGTGCAGAAAAGCGGCGACGCCGTGCGCGTGAACGTGCAGCTGATCAAGGCTGCCAATGGTTCTCATCTTTGGGCTGATACCTTTGATCGCAAACTGACCGACATCCTTTCGGTCGAAAGTGAAGTGGCCAAAGCTATCGCCGACCAGTTACAGGCGCACCTCAGCGGTCACGAAGAACAAGCCATCGCCGCCAAACCGACAGACAATCCTGCGGCTTACGATGCCTACCTGCGTGGCCTGGCTTATACACTGAAAACTCTGCAGACAACCGGCGACGCCCTTGCCGCACAGAAATATCTTAGAGAAGCGGTGAGGCTGGACCCGAACTTCGCCCTTGGTTGGGCGTTGCTGTCATTCGTTGATACAGTCAGCTACCGAACGGTTCTTCAACCAACGGTCGCCCTTCGCGAAGAAGCGCGGCAGGCAGCCGAAACCGCCCTCACTCTTCAGCCCAATCTCGGCGAGGCGCTGCATGCGACGGGATTTTACTACTACTCCTGCCTGAGGGATTACGACAACGCGGTGCGTTACTTTGAACAAGCACGTCAGCTCCTGCCGAATAGCAGCCGGATTCTTGAGTCGCTGGCGTTTTTGGAGCGAAGGCGAGGGCAGTACGACCGGAGCGAGTCGTACTTCAACGAAGCCGAGCGGCTCGACCCGCGCAACGTGGAGCTGCTCACGGCGCATGCGGGAACCTATATGAAT
>QHRF01000073.1 GCA_003220055.1 Verrucomicrobiota bacterium
ACCGGCGGCGGCGCGGCTTTGGTTGCGGCGGCAGAGCTGCCGGAGGAAGTTGGCGCGGTGGTGTCACGCGGCGGCCGACCAGATTTGGCGGGCCAGGCGTTACCGAAAGTGAAAGCGCCGACGCTGCTGATCGTTGGCGGCGAAGATCACGTCGTAATCGAGCTGAACGAGCAGGCGCGCGCGCAAATGAAATGCGAGTGCAAGATCGAGATCGTGCCCGGCGCGACCCACTTGTTTGAAGAACCAGGAACGCTCGAACAAGTCGCCAAGCTCGCGAGCAATTGGTTTTTGCTACATGCTGCCGTCAGCGCCGGACCGCACTGATGAAATGACGAAGGAAGCACGAAACCAGAATGACGAAATAGTGGCCTCGACTTTTCTGTTATTGAATCAGTCGTCATTCCTTCGAGCTTCGTCATTTGGATTTCGTCATTGGTTTCCTTCCTTGTAAGTCACCACGCGGCCCCATAGACTTTTTGTCCCCCAGATTCCGGCGCGCAGACATTCCAGCTGGACGATCTGGCTGTGGTCGATAAAGAGATTCACGTCCGCGCCGTAGTTTTTGATGTACCATGCGAAGACATCGGGATCGGCGGCTTCGAACATCAGCTCCTCCAGCCCGATTTCGTCGATGAATCGCGCGGGGACGTCCGTCCGCCATGGATCGACATTCTCAGTGATGCCTTCGCTTTCGATCATGATAATTTCGGCGCCAGCATCTAGAAACCGTTTTGTCTGCGCGATGGCCCAGTTCGGATCGCGGGTCCCTTCGGCTTCCAGTTCGGCGGTCGCTGTTGCGCCGCCGGCGCCGAATTGAATCCCGACTTCAGGTTTTGCTTTCATTCCGGATTTGCGCACCAGCTCGATCAAGCGGAGCCAATCATCGGTCGGGATGGAGACGAAACCGGCGGAGATTTCAACGATGTCGAATCGGAGTCGTTTGCATTCGGCAACGTATTTCCTTACCGCCTCGGCTCCTTGCGCAAGGACACGCTCGATGAAGCCGCCGGTTGAAACGAGCACATCGTATTTGTGGCAAAGCTCGACAATCTCACGCACCGCTTTCTTCGGCAAAGCCGAATAATACGGTCCGCGAATTTCGGTTAAGCCTCGCTTTCGGGGTTTGGACTCGCGCTGATTGATCCGAAGGAAGGGAAAGCTTCGTTCGCTCTGTTTCGATTTCGCTTTCACGGCCAGTGCGAGAATCGTGAGCTAGGCCGGGAGCACGGTCGAAAACGTCACTTCGCTGTCGATGGTTTGTTTAAAGACGTTCTCGACGGTCGCGCCGATTTTCGATCCATCGCGATCGACGATCCAAACTTGCTCGCCTTCGGTGAACGGGCCGCGCGCCATCACTTTGAGCAATGTGCCGCCCGAAGTAGCGGGATCATCTCGGACTTCGACGCAAATTGCCTCCATTTCGCCGAAATCACTTAGCAAGGTTAGCTTGTCATCGATTTTGGGTTTTCCCATGGACAACGAGTTCACAATCTCCTCCGAGAAATTAATCGCCGCTCGCGCAGCTGGCGAGCGTATCTCCGGCCGCAAACGAATCATTTAAGAAATGGCGCAATACCGCATCACGCAGATTGAAGATTACGGACCGCTGGTTGGGCGCGAAAGGGTCGAGCGAATTCGAGAGAAGGCCCGCAAGTTCAAAGATCTGCGGGTGGCGAATTTCAATTCGACCTATTACGGCGGCGGCGTGGCCGAGATGATTTCCTCGCTCACTCTGCTCATGAACAGCCTCGGTCTTCGGACCGAGTGGCGCGTCATTCAGGGAACGGCGGATTTTTTCTCGATCACGAAAAAGATGCACAACGCGCTTCAGGGCGGGAAGATCGATCTCTCCGGAATCAAAAAGGAAATTTTTGAACAGGTCATTTACGAAAACAGCGTCCGCAATTTTCTCGAGCACGATTTCGTGATTGTCCACGACCCGCAGCCGCTGCCGCTGATCGAACATTACGAGAAAAAATGCCCGTGGATCTGGCGCTGCCATATCGATCTTTCACGACCCAATGACGAAATGTGGGAATATCTCCGCCGTTGGATCGATAATTACGACGCGGTGATTGTGAGCTGCCCGGAATACAAGCACGAAATGAAGCCGCCGCAGCACGTCTTCATGCCCGCGATCAATCCATTCAACATCAAGAACCGTCAGTTGAGCGATAAAGAGATCGATGAGCGCCTCGCCCATTACAAAATACCGACCGACCTACCGTTGGTCGTGCAAATCTCGCGCTTCGATCCGTGGAAAGATCCGGAGGGCGTGGTGAAAGCATTCAAGCTCGCGCGCAAGGAAGTTGAAGCGACTCTCGTGCTGCTCGGAAATTTTGCGACCGACGATCCTGAAGGCAGTCAGATCTTCGAATCGTTGCGTGCCTGTCAGGAGGAGCGGATCTTGATTCTGACCAAGGGCGACGACACCGCGTTGGTGAATGCGCTGCAAACACGCGCAAGTGTGGTCTTGCAAAAATCGTTGCGGGAAGGGTTTGGGCTGACGGTGGCAGAGGCAATGTGGAAGAGCCGGGCTGTGATCGGCGGAGACGTAGGCGGCATCCGCTACCAGATCGAAGACGGAGTGAACGGATTTTTAGTTTCGTCGGTTGAAGACGCTGCCGAGCGCATCGTCCGGCTGCTCAAGGACGAGAAATTGCGCGACGAGTTTGGGAAGAAAGGTCGCGAAACCATACGCGAGAAATTTCTGCTAACTCGCTACGTCGAGCAATACCTGGATCTTTTCAGTGAATTCGATAAGAGCGCTCGCTCGCGAGATTGAATCTCGCAGGGGCGTTATTTATCGCAGAGTCAGCTTCATTCCGTCATAAGCGATGGATGCTTTGACGCCACGTTCTGCGGCCAGCGCCTTTAATTTCTTGGTCAGCTTGTGCTCATCACCGGTGACAATTTCGGAACCGCAATGAGTGATGACCGCCCGCGGCACGCCTTCTTTTGTGCACCAACCGAGTTGGGTGCGAACAGTCGCGTGCCCGATAAGCGTATGGCCGCGCTTACGAACGAACGAGCGGGTAAGCGTCGCGCCGTCGCCTATGTAAACCTGGACGTCTTTCAGCGCCGCCCGGCGGTCGTGAATGAAAAGCAGATCGGGCCCGTAAAAAATGCAGGCGCGACCTGCGCTCACGCGGTACCCGACCGCCGGAGCGAGGATCGAGTGCTCGACCGGGAAAAGCTCAAAACTGATCCCGCAAATCCTGATCAGCGTGCGTTCCTTGATCAGATGTCGATCTTCGATGTGGCAGTTTTGCAACGAGCGCCACGTTTTCTGGGGGGCGTGGACTGGGCAGGTCGCGCCGTTTCTCAAACCCCAGGCGTGATCGGGATGCGCATGGGTCAGCACAATCGCGTCAGGATGAAGCCGCTCGAATTTCCCCAGCCAATCGAGCCCGCAGTCGATCATCACTTTGGCGCGGCGATAGGAGAGTAGCAGCGAGCTGTGCATGCGATGACGGCGCGTCCGCGCTTCGATCTCGCCCCGCGTGCCGAGGAACATGAGCTTCATCAGGAAAGATAAAAACGACTCGGGGTAAGGCCAACCGTGCACCTGCTCGCGAACGATATTTGTACTGTGAAAGATGGATACCACTCGCCGCGCATCAAACATATCTCGTGGGGCCGGCTGGAAGTCGAGGGGAGAGCCGATCCATACAAGGATGCAAAGCTTTTTCCCGGAGGATCGCGTGAATGGAACTGGCGGGAGACAGCCACCGATCATGTGCCCGGCATTCAGAAAGTTGACGTGCAAGAATTGATCGATCACGGCGCCAAAATCGTCGTGCTCTCGCGCGGAATGAAAGAATGCCTCGAAGTTCCACGCGAGACTTTGGAATTCTTAGAAAAGAGGCAGATCGAGGCGCACGTGTTGCCTACAGCTGAGGCGGCGCAACTCTACAACCAGCTCGCCGAAACAAAGCCGGTGGGCGGATTATTCCACACAACTTGCTGAAAAGCTGCCGCCGAATTGTTTCATCCCTAGTTTCATTTTTGAATCCTATCTGAGAGCTCCGAGACAAGCCGTTCGCGATTGTCCGGGCGAACGTCGATTAACGTCACATCAGGACGCGACTTGACCGCGTCGGTAAACAGCATGGATCGCGCGAAGATTGTTGCGAGCACGGGGACTTCGCTGTCGAGCGCCTCGTTTACCGCGTCCCGAAAAATCGTCGAGCGGATCTCCATCGGACCGATTTCATCAATCACGACAAGCCGTTGCCGCTTCACCGCTTCACGGACGGCTTTGACGCCGGTCGCTTCGAGCGCGGAAAGATCAAGCCGGTATTTTCCAAGGTACTCGGGCGTTTTGAGACCGACATGGGCAAAAACGACCTCATCGCCATCGAGCGTCACGATCTTGAATCCGGCGCGTGTGCCACGGTCGCGAATTTCCTCGGTATAAAAACCGCCGGCGCGTTGCGGCAGATTACTTACGACGCGCTTGATCAATGTCGTCTTACCGCAGCCGGGGTGTCCGGTCAGCAGGATTTTTTCGGTCATAATGCGCACTGGCACAAAAGTAGTGTTCCAATCACAGCGATTTCACCGTCAGACTTTCGTCTTTATTCAGACGCGTCTGAGTTCCAAATGACCCGCTGAGTTTATTCAGCAGATCGCAAAGCCAGGCCGCATCCGCAGCCGATGTGTGCTCGATTCGAAAGAGTCGCATCTGCATCGGAACGAGTTGCGCGTCCACAAGCTGACCGTTTGTCGGGTCGAGTTCGATCAAGTACATCACCGCGAGGTCCCCGCGAAAATTCTCGTAACCGCTGATTCCTTCGTAATCGGTGAGAAAATCTCCGCAGCCGTAAAGGATAAGCCGGCCCTTGAAGATCTCGATCGCTTTGACGTGATGAGAGGAATGGCCGTGCACCATCGCGACGCCTTCCTCGATCAAACGATGCGCGAACACGATTTGCTGGCGCGGAATTTCGTAACCCCAATTGCTTCCCCAGTGGACTGAAGCGATCAGCAAATCGCCGGGCTTTTGATGGTGGCGCATTTGACTCGCAATTTGTGAGGCCGTCGCTTCTGAAAGATCATTCAGCAGATTCACTCCCGGGCTGATGTCAGTGGCGCGCCAATCACGGGGAATGCCGCTGGTTGTCGATCCAAAGGAGAAAAGAAGCGCGCGGCCTTTACCCGGCACATTCAAGATCGCCGGAGCGGCCGCTTCTTCCGCATCGTGTCCCGCGCCTGCGTGTGCGATGTATGCAGCATCCAAAATGCGCACTGTCTCCACCAATCCGTCGTATCCCCAATCCAAGACGTGATTGTTCGCCAGCACGCAGGCACTGATCCCGGCGGCGGAAAGGCAACCAACATTCAGCGGATGCATCCGATAATGGATTCCTTTGTCAGGCCAGGCCGTCTCGACGGACGTGATGGCCGTTTCCAAATTAACAATTCGCAAATCGACCACCCAGCGTTCCAATTCTTGCAGCGCTTCACCCCAGATGTAATCGAAGCTCACCGCCCGCGGAATCGGGCCGTGGGCTTTCTCGGCAAGATCGACATAGTCGCGCGCATCGCGAATGTAGGGCTCGTACAAAATCGGATTCGATGGATGCGGCAACGCCTGATCGATGCCGCGGCCGGTCATCACGTCGCCGCAGAGAAACAAACGCAATGATTTGGTCCGCGAGTTCATCTCCATTGTAAACTACGATTGTGTCCGCCGAATCGGTCGAAAAATTTCTGAGGCAGCTAAAGGAGTCGCCTTCCGGCGCTGTCTTCAATCCCTGGTGGCACGTCGATGAAGAAAACGATACCGGCCCGCGTGAGCCGCGGATTCGGCGCAAGCAGTTCCGCGCGTATCTTTGCGATCGGTTGGGAAAAGCGCGACTCGCAATCGTAGGCGAAGCGCTCGGTTATCGCGGTGGACATTTCACCGGGATCCCGATGACCTCTGAGCGCATCTTGCTCGGGAGAAACAAGAATGTCGGAATCGGAGCGAAGCAATTTTTCTCGGACATTGTGGCGTGCCGCACGAGCAAACAAGAAATATGCCGCGATGGTTTTTCGGAGCCGACAGCGACGATTGTGTGGAGTTCGCTGCTCAAGCTCGGGATCAAGCCGACTGAATTTGTTCTCTGGAACGCATTTCCGTGGCACTCGTTCGATCCTGATGAACGTCTGTTGAGCAATCGGACGCCGACCCGCAGCGAGCGAGCTGCCGGCATGCCGGTACTCAAAGCTTTTCTGAAATTATTTCCATGCGATCAAGTCGTTGCTCTCGGCCGCATCGCGACGGCTCAGCTCGAAGCGATCGATGTTGATGCGTCCCGCCTCCGCGGGATTCGCCATCCTGCTTCCGGCGGCGCGAAGCTTTTTCGCAAGCAAATCGCCGAGGTCGTGAAGAAATTAGGCTAACGAAGTTGTCGTTCAGCCAATTGGAACAGGATCGTCTTTACCGTTTCTGAAACGGAAT
>QHRF01000074.1 GCA_003220055.1 Verrucomicrobiota bacterium
TCGGCCCACCGCGACGCCATCCATCTCAACGGCAAACTGTTCGCCCGCATCCAGCAGCTTTACGACAATCGCGACAAACTCGGTCTCGATCCCGAGTCCGCCTATCTCCTCGAGCGTTATTACAAGGATTTCGTCCGGGCCGGCGCGAAACTTTCCGATTCCGACAAGGAAAAACTGAAGAAAATCAATGTCGAGCTGGCGACGTTGCAGACCCAGTTCGAACAAAATGTTCTGAAAGAAAAAAACGCGTCTTCGATCGTCGTCGATCGCAAAGAAGATCTGGCCGGTCTGTCCGACAATCAGATGGCGAGCGTCACCGCGGCCGCGAAGGCGGAGCACAAGGAAGGCAAGTTCGTGATTCAATCGCAGAACACGACCGGACAACCGTTGCTCGGGTCGTTGCAAAATCGACAATTGCGTGAGCGAATCATGCGCACATCGCTTGCGCGCAACAGCAAAGGCGGCGAGTTCGATACCAGACGAGTGGTTCTGCGCACTTCGCAGCTGCGCGCGGAAAAGGCGAAGTTGCTCGGTTACGCGAATTGGGCCGCTTACCAACTCGAAGACCAGACGGCGCACGACGTTCCGACGGTGAACAAACTTCTCGGCGATCTCGCGCCGGCGGCGGTCGCCAACGCCAAGCGCGAAGCCGCCGACATGCAGAAGATTGTCGATCAAGAAAACGGCCGGTTCCAGGTTGCGGCCTGGGATTGGGATTTCTATTCCGAAAAAGTCCGCAAGGCGCGCTACGCTTTCGACGAATCGGAGCTGCGGCCGTATTACGAATTGAACCACGTCATTCTCGACGGCGTTTTCTTTGCCGCCGAAAAACTTTACGGACTCACTTTCAAGGAACGCCATGATTTGCCGGTCTATCAGCCGGACGTCCGCGTATTCGAAGTCTATGATCGCGACGGCCAACCGCTCGCATTGTTTCTCGGCGATTATTATGCGCGCCCGTCAAAGCGCGGCGGCGCTTGGATGAACGCTTATGTTCAGCAAAGCGGTTTGTTCGCGACCAAACCGGTGGTCGCGAATCATCTCAACATTCCGAAACCGCCGCCGGGCGAGCCGACTTTGCTCACTCATGACGAAGTCCGGACTGCGTTTCACGAATTCGGTCACGCGCTCCACGGAATGTTTTCGAACGTGAAATATCCGCGCTTCAGCGGCACGAGCGTGCCGCGTGATTTCGTCGAGTACCCGTCGCAGGTGAACGAGATGTGGGCGACCTGGCCGGAAGTGCTGAAAAATTTCGCGAAGCATTACAAGACCGGCGAGCCGATGCCGCAGGCGCTGCTCGATAAAGTCGAGGCCGCGGAAAAATTTAATCAGGGTTACAAAACGACCGAATACCTGTCGGCTTCGCTGCTCGATCAAGCGTGGCATCAACTCGATCCGTCGCAAATTCCGACGGATGCAATCGTGTTTGAAAAGGAAGCGTTGCACAAAGCGGGCGTGGATTTTCCACCGGTCCCGCCGCGTTATCGCAGTTTTTATTTTTCGCACGCCTTCGCCGGTGGATATTCCGCCGGTTATTATTCCTATCTTTGGAGCGAAGTGCTCGATGCCGACAGCGTCGAGTGGATAAAGGAACACGGTGGACTGAAACGTGAAAACGGCGACCGCTTCCGCGAAACGCTGCTCTCGCGGGGCGGATCAGCCGATGCCCTCAGCCTGTTCAAGAATTTCACCGGCCGCGATCCCTACATCGAGCCGTTGCTAAAACGGCGCGGGCTCGATCGCGCCCCCGGTCCCGACGACACCAAGACCAAACCGCAGAAGCCGAGCGGCTAAAGCCGCTAGTTGAGTGTTGAGAGTTTTCTGACCTCCGACTTCTTTTTCTACTTCCTACTTTCTACTTTCTCCTTTGCTTTCAGTGATTATTTTTCCGCGCATGAAATCCGGGCTCACAAGCGTTGTCGTTACACTTCAGCTACTGGCCGTCACGGCCTTTGCCAGCAACAGCGTCGTGAACCTGTCGCACTACGATTTGGTTCGGGTCGATTTTGTCGCGATGAAAAGCGAAGGCGTCGTCGGCGTGATTCACGAAGCGACCTTCCCGCGCCTGCAACGCGATTGGCGATATTTTGAGCGACAAGCGACCGCGTCGCAGGCCGGGCTGTTGTGGGGCGCGTACCATTTTGGCGACGGCACCAATCCGATTTCGCAGGCCGATCATTTCCTGGCGACGGTGGCATCGTCCCATCCTCCCGTCCGAACTGCGGACGATCCGGAAAAAAAGCGCGCGGGCGTGTTGCTCGTGCTCGATTTCGAAAAGAACGGCCATTATCCCGGCGGATCCATGAGTGTGTCGCAAGCGGTCGCGTTCGTGGAGCGGATCAAAGAGCGGACCGGCAAATATCCCGGGATCTACGGGAGCGAATATCGGTTGCGCCAAATGTTGTTCGGGAGCGGCGCGACCGCCGCGCATCGCTCTGTTCTATCCAATTGCTGGCTTTGGATCGCCAATTATCACAACGAGCCGCGGGCCACTTCGCCGTGGCGAGGCTGGGACCTTTGGCAATACACCGGTGACGGCAAATGCGGTTTGCGTCCGCGGAGCGCGTTTCCGATCGGCGTCGCTAATCTTCGAAAAGCTGAGCGAAATATTTTTCGCGGCAACAACGCGCTTCTTCAAGCTTTCTGGCAGGAACACGCCTGGTTCCCATCGGGCTAGCTGAGCTAGCCCGAGTTATTAGTTATCCGTTATTTGTTCTCAGTCCTCCCCAATTACGAATAACAATTAACTAATAACAGCGAGGGCCCGCTAGGTGGATCGAGCAGTCCCTTGCTCGATGTTAATTCTACGCGGTCGAAGACCGCCAAATTCTCAGCATCGCCCGCGGAGGTGCCGATCCACCTTTCAGTGGCATCACGCCACCTGTCACGCCGTAGCATTGCGAAGGCGGATACTTTTGTTACCTTGTTGACTGCGTAAAACTGACTCATGGGCGATCCTGTTAATCCCGACGTAACTGCAGTCCAGAAATCCGCCGCGGCGGACAAGGCCACTCCGGCTACCGCCAGTCCGGGTCCGGACCGCGCTGATCTGCGCCCGGAAAATATTCAGGACGCCGTCATTCGCCTTGCCGGCAATTCGCAGGACGGAATTCAAACTGCCGGCGCGTTTCTCGCGCGATTGGCCGGACGCAGCGACCACGACGTCATGACTTATATGACGATTCCATCCACCATCTCGGGCGGACCGTCGATTTTTCAAGTCCGCATGGGTACGGGCGAAGTGCTCTCGGCCGGTGACGAAGCCGATTTTCTGGTCGCGTTTTATCAACACAGTTATCAGGACCACATCGACTTTCTCAAAGAAGGCGGCGTGTTGCTTTACGATTCGGACAATGTCGAGCCCAACCTCGACGACAAACGTTTCGTTTACGTCGGCGTGCCTATCACCGGCCTGACGGTGGAAGCGTTGGGCGGAACGGCCAAGGACAAGGGTAAAAACATTTTTGTGCTCGGTCTGATCGCAAAAATTTTTAGTCTCGACGTCGAGAAGCTGGCGACGTTGATCAAAGAAAAGTTTGCCGGCAAAGATGAGAGCATCGTCAACACCGCCATCATGGCGTTTACCGCCGGTTACGCTTACCCCGTCGGCAAGGTCCTGACGCATCAATACCAATTTGAACACAAGCCCAAAACCGGCGGGCCAGCGCAGATCACAATGGATGGCAACCAGGCGATCGCCTACGGATTGATCGCCGCCGGCGTGCGTTACGGCGCCGGTTATCCGATCACGCCCTGGTCGTCGATCATGGAAACGCTCCGGCGCGAGCTGCCGAAATACGGCGGACTTTTTGTTCAGGCCGAAGACGAGCTGGGCGCGGTTTCGCTCTCGCTTGGTTTCTCCTACTCCGGATATCTCGCCGTGACCGGCAGCGCCGGTCCGGGGATTTCGCTGAAGAGCGAAGCAATCGGCTGGGCATCGATGGCCGAACTCCCGCTCATCATTTGCAACATCCAGCGGGGCGGTCCAAGCACCGGTTTGCCGACCAACGTTGAGCAAAGCGATCTGCATCAGGCGATCTTCGGCAGCCACGGCGATAGTCCGCGTGTCGTGCTCGCCGCCTCCACGGTTGAAGATTGTTTTTACATCGCGATTGAAGCCGCCCGCATCGCGCGCAAGTACAGCACGCCGGTTTTTATTTTGAGCGACACTTCGCTTGCCACCCGGATCGAGGCGTTCGACGAACCCGATCTTTCCAAGTTGATGGTCGATCCGAAACCGGACCTCACCCCGCGTCCGGCCGGGTTCAAGCCCTACGACCTCGAGCGCATCACGCAGCACGTCCCGCCCGGGACGCGCATGCTCGATGGAAAATATCCGCTTTTGTCGGGCCTCGAGCACGACGAGATGGGCCATCCAACCGGCAGCCCGAAATTACACATGGCGATGACGGCGAAGCGCCGGAAGAAATTACAAAAACTCGCCGAAGAAATTCCGGTCCCGGAAGTTTACGGCGACCAGGAAGGCGACACGCTCCTTGTCGGCTGGGGATCGACCTACGGCCCCATTCACGACGCGGTGAAAATGGGGCGCGAACAGGACGAGAAAATCGGTGCGCTCCATTTGCGCCACATTCATCCGCTGCCGAACGGGCTCGAGAAAATCTTCGCCAAATTCAAGCGCATCGTCACCGTCGAGATGAACGACCAGGGCATTTACGGGTTCGGTCAGCTCGCCATCATTTTGCGCGCCCGCTATTGCGAACCCAAAATCGAAAGCGTGACCAAGACCGATGGCCTCACCTACCGGGTGAAAGAAATTCTCCAAGGCGTTTTTCCAGGCAAGTTTGTCTCACGCAGGGGCTATTCACCGAATCGTCCGGTCTCCGGGAACGGCGAACAAGACGTCGAGATTGCCCGCCACGAATCTATCACCCAAGGCGTCGGATGATAAAAACCATGACAGAATTAACAGAATTCACACAATCGGGTCTCGTAGAAATTGGGCACATTCTGTCTAGAAGTTCTTTTTTATGAGCGAAACAACATCGACATCGACTGTGGCGGCAGGCGTCTCGCCTGCGATTGAAAGAGAAAAACTCACAAAGAAAGCCATTACCGCCGATCACCCGACCTGGTGCCCAGGTTGCCCCGAAAGCTTTCGGGGTCCTCGCCAAAACTGCATTTAAATTCACATGAGTACCGAATCCACAACCACAATCACTGAACAGCCGCGCGAGAAGTTATCGAAAAAGGCGATTACGGCAGACCATCCCACCTGGTGTCCGGGTTGTGGTGACTTTGCCGTTTTGGCTTCCTTCTACAAAGTGCTTGAGAAACGCAATCTCGATCACGAAAAGATCGTCACCCTCGCCGGGATCGGTTGCTCGTCGCGCTTTCCCTATTTCGTCAACGGCCACGGCGCCCACTTCATTCACGGCCGCGCCGTCCCGCTCGCCAGCGGCATCAGTCTGGCCCGGCCCGATCTCCACGTCTTCCTCTTTGGCGGCGACGGCGACGGTTTC
>QHRF01000110.1 GCA_003220055.1 Verrucomicrobiota bacterium
ACCTTGTCACCGAGCTTTGCCCGCAATTGATCGATCCGTTTTTTTGCTTTTTCGCTTTCGACCGATCCCGGCTGCTGGCGAATCACCTCGTTGTAATAAATAACCGCCGCACGGTAGGCTTTCTGTTTGTCGTAATAGCGCGCGACATCGAATGAGCTGCTGGTCGCTTTGTGTTCCAATTGCTGAAGATTGGCGCGCGCTTGGGCTGCTTTTTCGCTGTTGGGATAACGAAACAAAAAATCCTGGAATGCAGTTCGCGCGTTGTTGGTTGCCGCAATGTCCTTGGTCCCAGCGCGTGCGGCAGTAAACCAGATGTAACCAATTTGATATTGCGCGTCCGCCGCCACCGGATCGTTTGGAAATTTCTCTATCACCGCCGCGTAGGCCTGGAGAGCGGCGTCGTTCGCTCCCTGTTTTTCGCGGGCCAGACCAATGTCGAATTGTGCCCGCGCGGTGTATTTGCCGTAAGGCGCGGTCCGAATCACGGCCGCAAAAATTTCTACCGCGCGATCCATCGAAGTGGCCATAGGAATACCGAGCACTTTCAGTTTTTTCCCGGCCAGATACATTTCTCCGATCCGGAATTGTGCTTCGATCGCTTCGAGAAAATGCGGACTGGTAGGATAAGTTGTCACCACCACCCGGTACGCGCCGGCGGCCATCAAGTAATCATGCACCTGCTCCATCAACACGGCTGTGCGAAACGCGGCTCCGGCTGCCAGCGCATCGCGCGGATGCTGGCGGACAAGTTGACGATAGGCACGAATGGCTCGCTTTGGATTGCCTTCCTTTTCGGCCTTCTGCCCGATTTCAAAAAGTTCGGCCGCGTTCCCGTTCAGTTCCTCTTCCCCGGGCGGGACATACTTTGCTTTTTCACCTGGCCGAAAAACGACCGCACCATCGGTCGTTTGAATCAAAAACAGACTCAGCGCGAGCAGCAAAAACCATGGGAGAACTCGGACTTTCATCGGGACTGGCAGGGTAATTGACTTATCACCTCCGTCAAGTTGGGCCACAAGTGAAACCTCACTGTTTTCGCGTCATTCAGATTGCTGGCCGCGGCATGACTCCGCCCTGTCCGGTGGATAAGATCGACATCTTCCCGCGCGTTCCGATTTAGCCTAGATTTCCCCTGGATTTGAACCTTACCGACCAACAAAAAATTCGAATCGGCGCCTGCGCCTGGAGTTTCCCGGAATGGCGCGGAAGCTTTTATCCTGCAGAACTGCCCGATTCCCAACGGCTCGAATTTTATGCCCGCTATTTTCCCGCGGTCGAAATCGATTCGACCTTTTACAGTGTTCCGGCGGAAAACGCGGTCCGGCGCTGGGTCGATTTCACTCCAGCTTCCTTTCGTTTCAGTTGCAAACTGCCGCGCGAAATCACGCATGTCTGCCGGTTGCGCGATTGCACCGCCGAATTCAATGCGTTTCTCCGCGCGATCGAGCCGCTCGAGTCGAAGCTCCAGGTTGTGCTGATTCAACTGCCGCCATCTTTCACGCCCAAGGATGGCAGACAGATTCTGCGAAAATTTCTCGTGCAGCTTCCGAAAGGGTTCCGGTTTGCCATTGAATTTCGTCACGCTGGCTGGCACCGGCCACAAATCATCCGATTGTTGGAACAACACCGCATCTGTTGGGTTTGGGCCGACACCAGTCCGCTCAATGAACGCAATCTTGCGCCGTTCGAATTTTTGCCGCGGACGACCGATTTGCTTTATCTGCGTCTGCTCGGCGATTACGCGACCAAATATGACGGCGCCGGCAAATTCGTTCACCGCTACAACAAGCTTCTTTGGAAACGCGAAGCCGCCCTGGAAAGCTGGGCCCTAAAAATCGAGCGGCACCTCGGTGAGGTTCGCAACGTTTGGGCCTTCGTCAGCAATCACTTCGAAGGCTTTGCGCCGGAAACCGCCCAGCGTCTTGCCCAGCGTCTCGGTTACGAACTTCGGTTGCCATCAACATCGGAAAAACAATTCGCTCCGAAAGACCAATCGCAGATGGATCTTTTCAAGGAACCAACGACCTAGAATTCCTGGGCGCTGCATGACAATCCAAAGACACCGGCGAGACAAATCTGATCGCAGCAGCCGCAACCAGGATCGACTATCGCGTTTCAATCCTGGTGCGGTCGCCCTTGGCTTGTCGCTCCTCTCACTAGTGGGCTCTGGTTGGCTGAAATCTGGTGGATTAAAACTAGCCATTTCCGGAGTCGCCGCGGTGCTGTTAGTCGGCGCGCTAGTTAAAATCTTTCGCGTTCTCGACTTTTCCTCGCCACGACTCGTAAACGGAACTCCCCGACAGCTCGCCTGGATTCGCATCGTGGTCTGCCTGACAGCGCTCATTTATACGCTGATGGAAGATTTGCCGGCCATTGCTTCGATGCCGGCTGGAATGCGAAACGACGATCAATTTTTTCATGTGCTTAATTCTCTGCCGGGCTACTCCACGCTTCTCTCGAGTCCGTATTTGCTGGCGACACTGCAATGGACGACAGCGGTCTTGCTGTTTTCCGGTCTGATCGGATTCCTGACGCGGCCAACTCTGTTTCTCGGTAGCCTCGGGTTCTTTTTGATGCAGGCAATCCTTCGCCATTACACATATCAATATCATTCAGGGCTGGTCCTGATTTACCTCGTGCTTGTCATTACTTGGACTCCTTGCGCCGCAACGTGGTCGATCGATAGCTGGCTCAATCACCAAAAGCCACAGCCTGGCAGGCAATCGGTCGGTTTCAGCGTTTATGCCTGTTTTGCTGTGATGGCGGTCGTTTATGTCCTGTCTGGATTGAGCAAACTTCGCGGCTCAGGTTTGGATTGGTTCCACGGCGACAATATCGAGCCCAAACTCGTCCAGGACGCGTTGAGCCCGATCTTCTTCGATTACAAATGGAAAGCGACGATCTGGCTCGTGCAGCATCATGCCCCTGGCTACGTCTTCGCCATCATTGGAACCGTCGGTCTGATCGTAGAACTGGGCTACGTTACTGTTCTGTTCTCGCGAACTGCGCAAATCATCATACCGATCGCCGCTCTCGGTGTTCATGTCGGAATTCTCGTATTCCAACACATCCTGTTTCCAGACCTGCTCATGTTGCAACTTATCTTCCTAAATGTGGATTGGGTCACCAATTTTTGCGGGCGTCACTTTCGGACCGGTGATCGGGCCGCAAGTGCCCAAGTGAGGAACGACATCCCGCCGCGGCCACTTTCGTATCTGCCGGCAGTCGCCACAGCGTTAATGGTTGCCATCTTTTTCGTAGCCTGGGTCTGGTCAGTAGAATATTACCCGCTCAGCTCATGGCGGATGTACTCTTACGCGCAACGGAAGGGACCGTTGCATTATTTAAAGGTCATCGCGACCTTGGAAAACGGCAGATCAATCGTTATTCCAACCCGTGATTTTTCTCCCACCTGGCTGCCAAACGGTCGCGATATTTTAGTGAGAGTGTTTCGAACAACGCGACACAGCGAAAAATTCGACGCGTTTCTCTCTTTTTATGTCCAGCGCCGTAACCGCAATCTGATGTTCGGATCTCCTATCACAAGAATGGAGATCCAAATCTGGCGATGGAATTATCTGGTCGACCCAAATGACCCCCGCTTCGGCTGGGCTATTGGCGTCTATCCTTACGATGTACCTTCGAGACCTTCACCGTCCCGCTAGGAAAACACCGAGGCGGCCGCCGCTTGGATTTTGCTATCTAATTTCGTCCCCGCCAAAATACGACTGCAGCTTTTCCGGAATTCGCACCGAACCGTCCGGCTGCTGAAAATTCTCGATCAGCGCCGCGAACAACCTCGGCAAGGCCAAGCCCGACCCGTTGAGCGTATGACAAAATTTGTTTTTTCCGTCCGCGCCTTTGTAACGAAGATTCATCCGGCGCGCCTGAAAATCTTCGAAGTTGGAGCAGCTCGAAACTTCCAGATACGTCCCGCCATCGCGGGATCCCGGCGACCAAACTTCGAGGTCGTAGGTTTTGGCCGAACCAAAAGTCAAATCACCGGTGCAAAGCTCGATCACGCGGTAATGGAGCCCGAGCACCTGCAAAACTTTTTCCGCGTCCGCGACCAGGGACTCCAATTCTTCGTACGACTTTTCCGCCGTCGTGATCTTCACCAGCTCCACCTTGTCGAATTGATGGACGCGGAGAATTCCTCGTGTCTCACGGCCAGCGGAGCCGGCCTCACGCCGAAAACACGGCGTGTAAGCCACAAATTTTTTTGGAAGATCGACAATCGCCAAAATTTCCTCGCGGTGCAGGTTCGTCAGTGGCACTTCGGCGGTCGGCACGAGGAAAAGTTCGCCGTTTTCCAAGCCGTACATATCGGACTCAAACTTCGGCAGCTGAGTCGTGCCGATCATACAATCGCGCCGGACGAGAAAAGACGGGCTGACTTCGGAATAGCCGTGCTCGCGCGTGTGCAGGTCGATCATGAAATTGATCAACGCCCGTTCCAGCTTCGCGCCCGCGCCGGTAAAACAAATGAAGCCGCTCCCGCTTAATTTCGTCGCGCGCTCCAGGTCGAGAATTTTTAATTTCTCGCCGAGCACGGCATGATCGAGCACTTTGTCGGCGAGCTTCGGCTTCTTCCCCCACTCTCGAACGACTTTGTTCGCGCTTGGATCTTTGCCGAGCGGAACGCTCTCGTGCGGCAAATTCGGAATCTCGAGAAGCAGATTCCTCTGCTGCTCGTCGAAGCTCGCCGAGCGCTGATCAAGATCGACAATCTGGTCGCCAATCTTTCGCACTTCGGCCTCGAGATCTTTGGTTGCTTCGCCGCGGGATTTTTTCCCGCCGATCTCCTTGCTCAATCGATTACGCCCGGACTGTACCTGTTGGAGCTCGGTCTCGGCTTTTCGTCGCTCGGCATCGACTTTCAACAGCTCGTCGATCTTCGCGGCGTCGTCGCCGCCGCGGGACGCGATTCGTTCGCGAACAAAATCCGGTTTTTCGCGAATCAGACGAATGTCGAGCATGGCGCGATTGTAGAGGGCAGACTATCTGACGGCAACTGTGGGTAGGGGCGATTGACCTCAATCGCCCGCGGGCGGTTCGGTGAACCGCCCCTACCTTCGAATCGGCGTGACCAATTTAACGGCGTGTCTCATAATTCCGGCGTGGAGAACGGTTCCCCCCGCTACCAGGATCTGATTGCTTCTGCCCGCGTGCACGACCGCGCGCTTTTTCTTCCGCTTCGGACGCCAAACGAATTAGAGCTCCAAGCACGCTGGTTCGCCGGTGAGTTTGGGAAGAATTTCGTCAGCGCGACCGGCGACAAGATCGACATTGTCCAGTTTGGCACCTGGAACCGCGAAGCCGGACCCGATTTTTGCGACGCCGCGGTTCGGGTGAATGGCAGCGAACCGTTGCGCGGCTGCATCGAAATCGATCTGGTCGATCGGAACTGGGATTTGCATGGTCACGCCATCAATCCCGCGTTCGAAGAAACCGTGCTTCACGTTTTTGTCGATAAAAGTGACCGCCAATTTTTCACACGCACCAAATCGAATCGCAACGTCCCGCAGGTCCGGATCGATCCGGCGATTTTACCGGAGACGTTCAGCGCCAACATTCCGCTCGCCCGGCCGGGGCGTTGCCAGGCGCCTCTCGGAAACTTGCCGGAAGATCGTGTCCGGAGCGTTCTCGATGCCGCCGCCCAATTTCGTTTGCAAAAAAAAGGCGCCCGCATCCGCGCCAAGATCGACAATCACGGCCGAGACGAAGCGCTCTTTCAAGAAATCGCGGGCGCGCTCGGTTATAAAGAGAACAAGCTGCCGCTTACGCTAATTGCACAGCGGCTCTCGTTGAAGGCTCTGCGCAAGGACTTGAAAGATGCTGAAGCAATCCTTTTCGGTATCGCCGGTCTTTTGGAAACGCCGGACCTCGCGATCTACAAAAGATCGGCAAAGAATTATGTGCGCGAATTGTGGGACCGTTGGTGGCCGCACCGCGACCGATTGCAACGACTGATCTTGCCGGCGAAGATTTGGAAACTGAGCTCAACTCGCCCCGTCAATCATCCGCAGCGTCGTCTGGCGGCATTGGCAATCCTGGTCCAGGAGTGGCCGGCATTTCGTCGCTCGCTGGAAAGGCGAACCGCCACCGCGATCGAAAAGTTTTTCGACGCCTTCGATCATCCATTTTGGAAATTTCACTACACGATGACGGCCGATGCGTCGCTCGAACCGATGGCGCTCGTCGGCGAATCCCGCGTCGCCGACATTTTGGCCAACGTGATTTTTCCATTTTGGCGCGCCGAAGATGCGTGCCACGCCGAAGCTGAGCGGAGGCGGGTCGATCCGTCGACTCCGCTCGGGACAAGTGTTTGGCGGGAATACGCGAAACTACCGGCCCGTTTGACCAACCGCCGGCTCGAAACCGCGGCCACGCGTCTGTTTGGCGACGGTCCGCGACGGCGCGAGTTCACCAAGACGATCGCGCATCAACAGGCTCTTTTACAGATTTACGAAGACTTCTGTTTACAGGATAATTCCGATTGCGCTAATTGCCCGTTTCCAGAGCAAATGGCGAAATGGAGATGAAAGAAATGACGAAGCTCGAATGCCTAATGACGAAGGAAGACCGAAAAGCAGCGTTCACGCTCATCGAGCTCCTCGTCGTAATCGCAATCATCATCACTCTGGCCGCACTTGCCGTGACTGCATTGAATGGCATTCAGGAGCGCGCGCGCATTACGCAAGACATGAACAACCTGCGCCAAATAGCGCTCGCTACGCAGACATATCTGAACGACAACGACGGCGCCTTTTTCTTGCCCACTGGCGGGACCACTCCATGGATGAATTCATTGCATCCGAAATATCTTTCGAACTGGAAGATTTTTCAGTCGCCGTCCGACAAGCGCGCTTCGTCCGAGAATAATACAACAGCGCCAGTCAGTTACGGTTTTAACCTGAATGCGCAATCGAGTGGTACTTCGCTGCTCAGCGACAAGATCACGAATCCGAGCGTATTTATTCTTTTTGCGCCGGCGCAGGGCACTTTAACGAGCGTCAGTTTTACCGGGACCGCTGCGACGTCGGTGACCGTGGACAAAGCCGGCGGCTCTCAAGGCACCGCTCTTGGCGGGACGAATAACAATCGAAAGCGATCAGCCAGCCAGCGATGGACACCATAACGTTTCCCTAACAAAAGCATGCACGCTATAGCTCGATCTTTTCGCGCCGGCGGCTTCACGCTCATCGAGCTGCTCATTGTCATCGGGATCATCGCGATTTTGATCGGCCTGCTCTTTCCAGCTTTCAAGGGTGTGCAAGACCAAGCCAGAAGGACCCAGGCCAAAAACGATCTCACCCAAATCGTGACCGCGGTGAACGCGTTCTACACCGAGTATGGGCGATATCCGACGAGCGCAACAACTGACGCGACCGCGACCTATGGTCCGGGAGGCTCAACTACTGAAAACGGTGGTTTATTCAACGAACTACGCGCGACAGGCTTATTCACTCTGAATACGCGTCAGATCGTTTTTATCAGCCCACCAGACGCCAAGGATCAAAATAATCCGCGATCCGGAATCAAGACGTCCAGTGGCGGATATTATGATCCTTGGG
>QHRF01000111.1 GCA_003220055.1 Verrucomicrobiota bacterium
GCAGTCGCGTTGAAACAAAACGACTTCAAGCTCGCGCGTCAGCTCATCACTCGGGCGACCAAAATGCCGCTAGTGGATGCGGAGGCCTATGAATATCTGGCCATTTTGGAAAACAAAGAGAACGGAAAAGTTGATCTGATCAGAATGCGATTGGCCGCGCGGACCGGGCCACCTCATTGGTCGATCGAGAAGCGTTACATTCAATTGCTCGACCAGACTGACGGAACACCCGCGGCGATCAATGAATTGCTCAGTTGCCTGCAAAGGCAATGGTATCGCGCTGAAAGTTGGAAGCTATTGAGCGATCTGCACGCAAAGCTTGGGCATTCTACGCAAGCGGCCAAAGCGCGCGCACAAGCGCGGGCCTTTGATGTTCACTTGTCAGAGTCGAAGTTAGAAAATTAGTCACGTCTAAGGAAAAACCCTACTGCGAAGCAGGATTGTGGGTTCTGAATAGGCAAGACCCGACTTCGTCAGTCTTTAAGCATATGAAAACATATCTTCTTTACGGAGCGGCGCTGGCCATCCTGGGTTTGGCAGCGGCTCCATTTAATGGACAAACCCAGACCACGACCAGTTCGAGTAGCTCTGGTTACGTGCAGACGAGCAAAATCATCGGCACAAAAGTAAAGACTGCGCAGGGCGAAGAAGTCGGCGTCGTTAAAGACGTCGTCCTCGACCGCAGCAACGGTTGCATGGCTTATACCGTCCTCTCGGCGGGCGGTACCGGCACGCGAGTGGCGGGCCAAGCCAAGCTGGTTGCAGTTCCCTGGAGCGTTTACTCCGTCTCACCCGACATGAGTTACCTCACGGTTAGCGTTGAGCGGGACCGTATCTACAACGCGCCAGTATTCGAGTACTCACGAATCAGCGATACGACATATACCACCAATGTGTTCTCGCACTTCGGCGTGTCCGCTGGAGTTGGCATATCTGGTGCCACGGCCACGACAGGTGCGACAACAACAAGCGGCGCAACCACGCAAACTCAAACAGGCGCTTACCCTTCACCGACCGCACCAATGAGCGCGTCGCCAGCCGCCAGCATGTCACCGAGCGCCACTGTGTCAGCAAGCGCTCCGCCGACCGCGAGCAACGCAGCAACTGCTTCGGCCGCTGCCAGTGCAAGCGCGTCGCCCACGAAGGCGACGCGGTCAAAAGCCGGAGCAACGCCTGGTTCGACTTCTACCCGTCATAAAGGCACTACCGAATCGACGCAGGGTACCGGCACTGAATCATCCGCCGAAAGCGCGGGTACTCCGTCGTCGAGCACGAGGACTTCAAAGAAATCCACAAGCGGAGAGAAAGCGAGCAACGCAGAGAAATCGACAAGCGCGGAGTCTTCAGCTGAGTCATCGGCAAGCCCTTCGGGCAAAAAGAGCTCGCATAAAAAGAGCAGCCCTGAAGGCGCCGAAACGGCTCCGACACCTGGCGGAGAGCAAGAATAATTATTTGACGATTCGATTGGATCGCATTTGCGAAAGCGGGAATGCGAAAAGCATTCCCGCTTTTGTTTTAGATCGATATCAAACGCTCGCGGTTTCGATCTTTGCGGTGTCGCGCGCCAGATACTTTGCGCCCCAAAACCAAAAGACTCCGGCGAACAACATTGTGAATGAGACAACAAAAAACGCGACGTTCATGTCCCAACGATCCCGGATGGCGCCGATAAGCGGGGGTGAGGCCATGTCGCCTAGGAGGTGAATAACAAAAATATTCAGGGCGAATGCTGTCGCCCTGATATTTGGAGATGTGACGTTGGCCAGCGCGGTGTTTGTCGGCCCGGTATTAAAAAATAAAAAGAATACCGCAAAGAAAATGCAGATCCATGCTCCAGGAAAACGGATATAAAGCATTCCGATCGTCGCCGGAAACGCGAACAAGACAGCTACGCTTGAAACAAGAAAATAGGAATTCGCGAAGCGTTTGCGCAGCCAATCCCCAGTCCAACCGCCAAGAAGCGTCGCAAAAAACCCGGCGACAGCTGTGATCGCGCCAAAAGTGAGATTGATGTTCCCGAGCAAATTATCACTGGCTGGAAATTCCCTGCCCCGGTCCGAATAAATGTAATCCGGGACCCACGCCGAGATTCCGCCAATCGCGAATGTCAGCGCGGTCATGGCCGCGGTGTTGATTAAATAAGACGGTGTTCGCAACAGCGCTAAATAATCAGCCGCCTTCGCTCGCCGCTTCAAAGTTGGTTCCGATGCCGATCTTGCTCGTGGATCGCGCATAAAAAGACAGAGCATCGCGAGCAACAGCCCCGGCGGAACGACCAAATAGAACGCCCAGCGCCATCCGAGCAGATCGGAAATTTTGCCGCCAAACGCGTAGCCAAGCGCGCCGCCAACCGGCATCGCAAGATAAAAGTAAGCCAACGTCCGTCCCCGCCGTTCGATCGGATAAAGATCGGACAAGATAGTTGGCGCCGCCGGACCGTAGCCCGCCTCGCCGATCCCAACGAACGCGCGTGTGCAAAGCAATATCGCGAATGACACGGCCCAGCCCGACCAACCACTGGCCAAACTCCAAAGCGCCACGCTAATTGAGATCAGCCACCAACGTGAAACGCGATCGGCCAGCCAACCTAAAATGGGCGCCGCGCACATGTAGCTGATCAAAAATGCTGGAAACAACCAGCCGGCTTTCTGAAACTGATTTGGATCGCCGGCGAGAAACTCTTGGCGAATGCGGGGCAGGACCGCGGCCAAAATGTAGCGGTCGATGTAATTGAAGAGATTAATGACCAGCAGTATCCAAAGCGCCGCCTTCGCGCTCGTGAAGAGAGGTTTGGGGCGAACCTGCATGATCACTTGCCGATTGGCAGATAGATGTCCGCACGCTAATTGTAAATAATAAACGATGCCTCACATGTCCGCCGGTGAGCGCGCGCTCCATTTTTTTGGCCGGCCGCTCGTCAGATTCTTTTATCGGGTCCACGCGCTCGGACTCGAACACTTGCCCGAAGGCGGATTTCTTCTTTTGCCTAATCACATCACCTGGGTCGATGCCCTCGTCCTCCAGCTCGCATGCCCGCGGCCGATTCGTTACATCATCGATCAGGAATTTTATCACAAGCCGATCCTGCGCCCGTTTTTGCGCACAGTCGGCTGCATTCCGATTGATATCCGCCATTCGCGTTCAGCGATTCGCGCCGCAACCGAGCAACTTGCCGCGGGCGAGATCGTTTGTCTTTTTCCGGAAGGCCAGCTCACGCGATCAGGAACTTTGTTGCGGCTGCGTCGCGGCTACGAATTGATTGCCCAACACGCGAACGCGAGCGTGGTTCCCGTTTGGCTCGATCGGCTTTGGGGCTCAATTTTTTCCTTTCAAGGAGGAAAATTTTTCA
This sequence comes from Verrucomicrobiota bacterium, assembly GCA_003220055.1. Classification (GTDB taxonomy): domain Bacteria; phylum Verrucomicrobiota; class Verrucomicrobiia; order Chthoniobacterales; family UBA10450; genus AV40. The sequence continues at coordinate 3,350 of QHRF01000111.1, forward strand.
CCAAATGGCCCAAGGAAATTCCGTATCGCGTCACCGTTGCATTTGGCCGATCCCTTGAGGCAAAAGCTGCCGATATTGCAACTGTGCGCGAAGAGTTGCTTAAGCTCGGAGAGGTCTGCTACAGCCGCCGAGCTTCACTAGATCGGCATCTCGCTGAAGAATGCGTCCGCGGATTGAAACGCCGGCGTTTTTCAACCGCGGTCATCGATGGGATTGATAACAGCGAATTGAGCCGTGCAAAATTGCTCGGCGCGGCCGCCGCCCTGAGCCGTTTTCTTCGAAAGGAATTTTCCGATCCACGGATTGCGATCGTTTTGCCCGCCGGCAAAGGTTCGATGGTTGCGAATCTCGCCGTCACCCTCGCCGGAAAAGTGGCGGTCGATCTGAATTTCACCGCTGGTCGGAGTGCGAATGAGTCCGCCTGCAAACACGCCGACTTGCGCGTTGCCATCGCGGCAACGCAGTTCATCGAACGGGTGAAAGATTTTCCGTGGCCGCAACGCGTCCTCAAATTGGATGAATTAATGCCGCGACTGAAATTACGAATTCTTTTTTGGTGGATGATGTCGATCTTCGCCCCGACGCGCTTGCTTTTGCGATTACTACAGGTCCCGAAACGCGGCGGTCACAGCGAAGCCGTGCTGCTGTTTACCAGCGGCAGTTCCGGAAAACCCAAGGGCGTGGTCCTCTCTCATCGCAACATCGTCGGTAACGTGTCTCAATTTCGCGAGCTGCTCGATGCGAAGAAAGAGGACGCGATTCTCGCGTCGCTACCGTTTTTTCACAGCTTCGGATCGACCGTCACGCTTTGGTATCCGTTGATCGAAGGCGTCCGGATCGTGACCTTTCCAAATCCGCTCGAAGTGGCGAAGAATGCTGCGTTGATCGAGAAATACAAACTTACGTTGCTTCTGGCGACGCCGACTTTTCTGCGCGGCTATTTGCGTAAAGCCGAGCCAGACCAGCTGCGTAGTTTGCGCTTGGTTATTACCGGCGCCGAAAAACTTCCGCTCGATCTCGCGAAAGCATTCGAAGACCGATTCAACCAGCACGTCTTTGAAGGTTACGGACTGACCGAGACTTCTCCGGTTGTGAGCGTGAACCTGCCCGAACCGCTGCCGAGCAAACGGGGCGAACAAGTTCAGCCGTCCAGCCGTCTCGGTTCGGTCGGCAAAATGGCGCCCGGCATCGCAGCCGAAATTCGTGAGCCGGAGACTGATCGAAAATTGTCGTTGCATGAAACCGGAATGGTTTGGTTTCGCGGCGTAAATATTTTCGAAGGTTATTTGCACGACGAGAAACGCACCGCGGACGTTTTGCGGGATGGCTGGTTCAAGACCGGCGACATCGGCCGGTTCGATGAAGATGGATTTCTTTACATTGAAGGACGACTCTCGCGCTTCTCAAAGATCGGCGGCGAAATGGTTCCGCACGAAGCCGTTGAACAAAAAATCGTCGAGTTGCTGGGCTTTTCTGGAAAAGACGAACGCCTAGTCGCAATAGTCGGAGTTCAGGACGAATCCAAAGGCGAAGCACTCATCCTCCTTGCCGCGGTAGATGTCGATCTTGCGCAGCTTCGCGACAAACTC
>QHRF01000124.1 GCA_003220055.1 Verrucomicrobiota bacterium
AATCGAACCCGAGGACGGCGGCTTCCGAGAGCAAGCTGTTATAGATGCAAATGCGCGCCTGCTTTTCGCCCAAATGCATCAGCGGCACATACGGCGCACCGATTTTTGCGTCGTAAAGGATCGCGTGCCGCGTGCTAAAAGTTCCCCGCGCGCTGTCCTGACCGGACAATCGAACAGGCGTTCCTTCGAGAAGAAGAGAACCGAAAGCGAGCAGTTCGGCGTAATGCCATTCGTAGGGCCCGCCATTTTCAAAAACTTTCCGGCGATGCTCGAGGACAATGCGTTTGATCTTGGGCTGAACGTTGAAATCATCGGGCACGCGGGTCAGGGCATCGACAATCGTCTTGAGCATCTTTTGGTCGATCCCGGTGGAGACCGGCGAGCTGGTGTACTCCGGCTGAAAAACAGCGGTTGATTCCTTGAACTTCGCCTGCTCGTTCGCTTTCTCCTTTTCGATCGTTTTGAAGGTATCGAGCGCCATCTCGAGCCGCAGATTCATTTCAGTCTCGAGCGAAGCAGCGTCGTCGTCGGTCAAAGTTCCCGCTTCGAGCAGTTCACGTTTGTACAACTGCGCAACCGACGGATGCCTGTCGATCTTCGCGTAAAGATCAGGCTGGGTGAACGCTGGCTCGTCACCCTCGTTGTGCCCGTAACGGCGGTAACAATACATATCGATCACCGCGTCGCGCCCGAATTCCTGACGAAAATCGAGGGCGAGTTGGCTAACCTGCATGCAGGCGAGCGGATCGTCGCCGTTCACGTGAAAAATCGGCACTTCAATCATCTTGGCGATATCGGTGGCGTACATCGACGAGCGCGCATCTTCGGGAATGGTGGTGAAACCGATCTGGTTATTCACGACCACGTGCACCGTGCCGCCGGTGCCGTAACCGTGTAGTTGAGACAGGTTCAGTGTTTCGGCGACGATCCCCTGCCCGGCGAAGGCTGCGTCGCCATGAAGCAAGAGCGGCAAAACTTTGCGCCGATGCTCCGTGTCACCGCGGATGCGTTGACGCGCGCGCGCCGTCCCTTCGACCACCGGACCGACGGCTTCGAGATGGCTCGGATTGGCCGAGAGACGAATTTCGATTTGAGCGCCGGAGGAAAGTTTTCGGACGGTGCGGTAACCCAGATGATATTTCACGTCACCATCGCCCGCGACCAGCTCGGGAACGTAATTCTCACTGAACTCGGTGAAGATGACGCGGAGTGATTTCTTCAAAAAATTCGCGAGCACGTTCAACCGGCCGCGATGCGCCATGCCCATGCAAATTTCCTCGACCCCCACGGTCGGGCATTTGTGCAGGATGCTATCAAGAATCACCATGAGCGATTCCGCACCTTGGAGTGAAAAGCGCTTCTGCCCGACGTAACGCGAGTGCAGAAAAACTTCGAACGACTCGGCTTCCATCAACCCGCGCAAGAGGGCAATTTTCACCTGGCGCGCAGTCGAATGCTTGTCGGCGCGCGACTCGAGCCGGTACAGCACCCAATTGCGAATCCGCGTGTTCTGAATGTGCATGAACTCGGCGCCGATCGAATCCGCATAGATTTTTTGCAGACGCGCGATCATCTCGCGCAAGGTCTTCTCCTCATTATCGTGGAAGAATTTTGAAGAGACGCGAAGATCGAGGTCCTTTTCGCCAAAGCCAAGTTCGCGCAGTGTGAGCTGCGGATTTTCCGGGCGTTTTTCCGCCAACGGATTCACCCGCGCGATAGTGTGGCCGAGAGTTCGATAGGCGTAAACGAGGCCGTCGATCCGCGTCTGAAGCGGACTTTCGCGCACCAGCGCTGATAATTCTGATCGATTAGCTCCAGATTGGCTCGAGCGGCAATGGAAGTGCGCATGGCACATTTACTCTCGGACGATTGCGCCGAGCGGCAAGTTGAGCGGTGAATCGAGCGCTCCGCCACTCGATGCTAAAGAATGGCGGCAAAGCCGCGTAATTTAACAACGCGCAATGGACTGCGCATTCCACCTTTCCATCAAGTTGACAGTGCGGACGCAGCTTCGTTACTTGCACCGCACAAATGGGAGTTCATGCAAAAATTTGGCCGGCGCTGGGCGTTGCCGCCACACTGACGCTGGTAAGATCAGCATCTTGCCTGGCCCAGGCCGATCCGGCGGCTGAGCCCGCTGTGCTGGCAGTGGCGAAGGTCCTGCCGGCCGTGGTCAACATCAACACCGAGCGGGTCGTTCGGCGCACGGTGCGCGATCCGATCGAAGATTTTTACGCGCAATTTTTCGGTTATTACCGGGGACGTCCGCGGGAGATCCGGCAAACGCTGCAAAGTCTCGGTTCCGGCTTCATTGTCGATCCGGCCGGCTACATCGTGACCAATCAGCACGTGGTCGCGCGCGCGGCCGACTTGAAGATCCAGGTAACGACCAACAACGGCAAAACTTACAACGCGCATTACATCACCGGCGATGACAAGACGGACCTCGCCTTTATCAAGATCGATTCGAAAGATTCATTTCCGTTCATCAACCTCGACTACATTTCACCGAACTTGTTAGGCGAAACGGTCCTCGTCGTCGGGAACGCGGTGGGCTACGGCAGCTCGATCAGCCGGGGCGTGTTGAGCGCGACCAAGCGCGACATCAGTATCGAGAACATGGAATACAAAAACCTGGTGCAAACGGACGCGGCGATTAACCCCGGAAACAGTGGCGGACCGGTGATCGACATCTCGGGGCGGCTCGTTGGAATTAGTTCCGCGAAAATGGCTTTCACCCCGCAAGGCGTCCCGACACAAGGACTTGGATTCGCCATCCCGGCCGACGTCGTGCGCGACAGCGTGAAGAATTTCAAAGCGTTCGCTGAGAAACATCCCGGAGGGAAAAATCAGCCGGCAGTCGACGAAACCGCCAACGCCGAGCGGATGTTTGGAATGCAACTGCAGGATTTGAATGAGGAATTAACGGACGCGCTCGGTTACGAGCCCGGGCAAGGGGTACTGATCAGCGCGGTGGAGCCGAGTAGTCCCGCCGATCAAGCCGGGGTCGAGCGCGGCCTGGTGATTTACCGCGTCGGCAAGCACGACGTAAATTCAGTCAAGGATATTGAGAACCTGCTCGGCCGCGCCAGTAGCGGAACCAGTGTCGATTTCACAGTGGGCGTTGTCCACGCGGGTGGCGGCGAAAAGCGGCTCGAGACCGTAACGCTGGCTGCCCGTTGACAGACGAAAAATTTTTGGCAACGCATTATCGCCTCAGTTGTCTCATCAAATAATTTCAGAATGATCAAAGTCGAAAACTTAACCAAGCGTTACGCCGGTCAGACCGCGATCAGGGATTTGAATTTCGAGGTCGGCCAGGGCGAGATCATGGGTTTTCTGGGTCCGAACGGCGCGGGCAAGACCACGACCATGCGGATTCTGGCGGGATTCATGCCGGCCACATCCGGCCGCGCCTCCATTGCGGGCTTCGATGTGTTCGAGCAATCACTCCAGGCGCGGTCGCGCCTCGGTTACATGCCGGAAAATGTTCCCCTCTATAATGATATGCGGGTAACGGAATACCTTGATTACCGTGCCGCGCTTAAAGGCGTGCCGCATCGCCGCGTGGCCGAACGCGTCGGCGACGTAAAGGAACTGTGCGGCTTGCGCGAAGTGGAGAGAAAATTAATCGGTGCACTTTCCAAAGGTTATCGCCAGCGAGTCGGTCTGGCCGATGCACTCGTAAATGAGCCCGAACTCCTTATTCTCGACGAGCCGACCATTGGTCTCGATCCAAACCAAATCCGGCAAGTGCGCGAACTGATCAAAAATCTCGGCAAGCAACACACGATTTTACTTTCGACCCACATTTTGCCGGAAGTGGAGATGACCTGCAGCCGCGTCATCATCATTCATAAGGGCCGGATCGAAGCGTGCGATACGCCGGACAATTTGCTCGGTCAGATTCGTCAGGCCGGCGGCGTGGTGGTGGAAGCGAAAACCGGCAAGGACGATGGCGCGGAAGAGTTAAGGAAAATTTCCGGCGTCCGCGACGTGACGACCGACCAAGATAACGATTGGAACATATTTTCGTTGCGGGTCGAGTCCGGTCTGGACGTGCGCGAGGAAATTTTCCGGCTCGCGGCCGCGCGAAAGTGGACCCTACGCGAACTCTCGCAGCGACGCGCCACTCTCGAAGACGTGTTCGTCGAAATCACGCACTCCGATCACGCAGAAATATCGACCTAAGCGATGAGAAAATTTTATACCCTGCTCGCCCGCGAGGTCCGCGGCTATTTTCATTCGCCGATCGGTTACATCGTTGTCGTGTTTTTCCTGCTCGTCACCGGCGTCAATTACTACTTCCAGATTTCGTTCATGAATCAGCGGCCGGCGTCTTACTCGGTTCAGGAAGCGTTTTTCAATAACGTTTTCTTCTGGCTGCCGTTCATTTTGATTTTTCCACTGATCACGATGCGTCTCTTCGCTGAAGAATTTAAGCTCGGCACGATCGAGCCGCTCATGACCGCGCCAGTGCGGGATTTGCAAGTTGTGCTGGCGAAATTCTTCGGCGCGCTGGTGTTTTACATCGCGCTCTGGCTTCCAACCCTCCTCTACTTCGCCATCTTTCAAAAGATCACCCAGCAACCGGCGGCGAATTCGGCCGGAGCCTATTGTGGTTCCTACCTGATGGTCCTGCTGCTTGGAATGTTTTACTTGTCGGTCGGTTGTCTCGCCTCAGTCTTGACCAAGAACCAGATCGTTGCCGCGATTATCTCTTTTTGTGCGATCACACTTCTGTTCTTTCTCGGGTTGATTCAATACATCCTACTCGATGTGAGTGGCGGAATGCGCGATTGGCTCGGTTACGTTTCCGCGATCGAACATATGGCCACGTATTCACGCGGCATCATCGATACGCGACCAGTCGTTCTTTATTTGAGCATGACCGCGCTGATGCTGGCGCTGACCTATCAAGCGTTCCAATCGCGAAAATGGAGGTTGTGACGATGGCTGACCTAGCGGACAAAGCGAAACCCAAGAAAATTCAACGCCTCCAAATTGGACTGAACCTTTTGGTCCAGCTGATTCTCATTTTCTTTCTGGTCACCGCGGTGAACTGGATCGGGTTCCGGCATTACAAACGCTGGGACGTCTCGCGTGATCAGAAATACGCGCTCTCGGATAAAACGAAGCGCTTCTTGAACACGATCAAAGGAAAAGTGCGGATCACAGTTTTCTTTTCGCCGAGCACACCGATCAGCGGCGACGTTTCGAGTCTGCTGACAGAATATCAATACGCGGCCAAGGGCAAGATCGACATCGAAAACATCGATCCGCAGCGAAGCCTCTCCCGCGCCAAGGAACTGTTCGACAAATATAAAGTGGTCAGCGACGAGAGCTTGATCGTGATCGATTACGAGGGCCGGAACAAAACGGTGAAGGCGTCGGAAATGGCCGAGATCGATCAGAGCGGGATGGCGTTTGGTGAAGGTCCGCGCGTAACCGCGTTTAAAGGCGAACAGGCGATTACGAGTGCGATGATGGATTTGGTCGAAGGAAAAAAGAACACGATTGGGTATGTGACTGGCCACAAAGAGCCCTCAATCGCAGAACCGTCACCGCTTGGAATGCTTGGCCAACAACAGCAGCAAGAGGCCAGTCCGATTTCGGTGCTGAAAACGTTCATCGAGAACGAAAATATTAAGTTTCAGGAACTGAATCTTTTCAATGAACCGCAAATTCCGGCCGAGATAAAAGCGGTCATGATCGTCGGCCCGCAATACGATCTCTCCGACCGCGAAAGAAAATTGCTCCACGATTTTTGGAACAAACAGGGACGGATCCTCTTACTGATCGATCCATCAGCGAAGACCCCGAAGCTGAACGCGTTCCTTAACGAATTGGGCGTGAAAGTTAACGACGACCGGTTGATGGCCTTTGTCCGCACCGGGATCGAAGAACTGGCCTTGATCCGCGACGTGCAGGCGCGCTTTCTCGGGAACAGTCCGGTCACAAAACGTCTCGCAGAGGTGCGCGCTATATTCTTCGGCGGCACGTCATCGATTACACTCGAGCCGCAACGGGTTCGCGCAGCGAACATTCAACTTCAACCGTTGATTGAAGCCGAGAAAGGTTATTTCGCCGAGACGGATTACAACACCAACGACCAGGCGAAACTACAAGCGGACGCCAAAAAGGCGGGCACGGCGCCGTTGACTATCGGAGTTTCAATCGAAAAAGGTGGTAGCGCAGATGAGCGGGTCCAGATGAATTCATCGCGTATGGTGGTGGTGAGCAACGCCACCTTCATTCAAAACAACGCGTTGACGCAGGACCAACAAGCGCTCGATTTCATTTCTTCGAGCGCAAACTGGCTCTTGAGCCGCGAGCAACTCATTGGAATCGCGCCCAAAATTCCGAAGACGCTCACCTTTAGCCTGAACGAAAGCGCTTTGCGGAGCTTGCGCTGGACGATCCTTATATTCATGCCGCTCATCTTTATCGTCCTGGGCACCGCCGTTTGGTGGAAACGGCGCGCTTAAGGTCGCGGAAATCTCATGAAGTGGAAAACGACATTGGTCTTGTTCGTCATCGCGGCAGGAGTTTTTGCTTATCTCTTTTTTGTCGAGCGAAACCGGCCCGGTACCGAAGAAGCCACGCGCCAGGCCCAGAACGTCGTTAATTTTAGCCGAGACCAAGTGAACGGCGTCGTCATCCAAAATGGCGACGATACGATCGATATCCGCCGGCGCGACGACAAATGGCGTCTGGAAATTCCAATTAAGGATCAGGCCGACGGTTCGGTAGTGAACAATTTGCTGCTCGATCTCGAGAACTGGCAGAAGGACGCCGCCATCTCGGCAAAAGAGATGGAAGCGGATAAAAACAAGCTCGCCGATTACGGCCTCGCAAACCCAAAGCTACGTTTGAAGCTAATTGGCCCGGATACGCCACCGGAAATTTTCTTCGGGAAGGACGCGGCCCTGGAAGGCAAGATGTATGTCCGGTTTGGGAATTCCAAAGAAACCTTTCTCGCGAGCCAATCGGTCAAAAAGGCGATCGACAAAAAACCGGAGGATTTCCGCGATCGAAAACTGACTGACTTGATCATGGCGCAGGTCGTTCGGGTCGTGCTCAAAACTTCGGCGGGCGAAATGGAACTGCAGAAAAAGGCCGATCACTGGGACATTTTGAAGCCGTTGCACACGCGGGCTGACGACCAAAAGGTGAGCGACTTGATCGCGCAAGTCACGACTGCGCGTATTCAACAATTCGTCGCCGACGATCGCGGCGATCTGCATCCGTACGGATTGGCCGAGCCGCACGGTTCGCTCACGTTGTTCGCGCAGAATGACAAATCCGCCGGTCGGACGGACTCGTCCCGTGGCGAGCAGGGCCAGACACTTCAGATCGGCGGTCCCGCGACCGCGGGAGAAAAAGAGAAGGACCAGGTTTACGTGCGATTCTCGCCGCGAGGTTTCGTTTATACGTTGCCGAAAAAAATCGAGGAAATCCTAAACAGCAAGCCCAACGACCTGCGCGATCGTCATCTTGTTCGGATCGACACAAAAATTCTCGACCGGTTAACCATCGACGCTCCCGGCAAAGGCAAAACGGTTCTCGCGCGCAAAGACGAGAACTGGACCATCGCCAGCCGCAATAACACGCCCGCAAATTCCGATGAGGTCCGCCGGATTATCGATCGACTGCAAAACGAGCAGGTCACAAAATTTGTCGAAGATGTCGCTTCGAATTTGCCGAAGTACGGCCTGGATAAGCCGCAACTGATTGTCACCTTCAGTTCGTTCGCTTCTGAGAACACAGCTGAAACCAAAGCCGGGGAACAACCATTCGCATCGGTGGCGTTTGGAAAAGTGGAAGGCAACGATGTTTACGCACGGGTGGGCGATGAACCGTTCGTCGTTGCGGTGCGTCGTAATTTGCTCGATCGGATTTTCGCGGATCCCATTCAGTGGCAGGATTTGTCAATCTTCAACTTTAAACCCGAACAGATTCATCGCCTCAGCGTGACGACGGATAAAGAATCGGCGTTGGTCCGAGCCGCGAACAATCAGTGGAATTGGGCCAAAGGGAGCGGCCCGATCAATCAAACCAACCTGCAATCGCTTCTCGACAGTTTGGCAACATTGCGGACCGTGCGCTGGATTGGATCGACAACTTCGGCACATGCCTTTGATAAACCGCGGTTGGTCGTGACTTTCACGACATCATCCGACGATAAGGCGATACACAAACTTACCATCGGCGCTCCGACGCCTGACGGGATGTCGTTTGCGAAAGTGGACGAGCGCGAAGGAACATTTGCGCTCAGCAATCCGGATTTGAATGCATTGAAACTGTCACTCATTGGTCAGGAATCGCCGTCGCCATCGCCGACCGCGACACCGTCGCGTTAAATACGTTTCGTCGCGGTATAAATCGTGACAATTCCGCCGGTGAGAGGTTCGGCGGCGGCATCCCGAAACCCATTTGCCTCTATTAAACGCACCAATTCTTCGCCGCCGGGAAATCGCTCGATGGAATCGCCCAAATAATCGTAAGCAGCCTTCTTTCGGGTGAGAAAAGATCCGAAAATCGGAAGCAAGCGGTGAAGATAAAACCGATAAATCGCTCGCAAGATCGACACCGACGGGAGCGAGAATTCCATGACCAGCAAATTGCCGTTAGTCCCCAGCACGCGTGCCATTTCTCGCAAGGCGACGTTCCAATCTTTGATGTTGCGCAAACCAAAAGCGATCGTCAGACAATCGAATGTCCTATCGGCAAATGGAAGCGAGAGAGCATCTGCTGTAACAACTCGACGAACACCTTTCGCTTGCGCAACCGCCAGCATCTCCTCGGAGAAATCCGCGCCAACGATGTCTGCATTCGGCAACGCTTTCGCCAGCGCCAGCGCTAAATCTCCCGTTCCGGTAGCAAGGTCAAGTATCGTCTGCGGGCTCCAGCCAGCCACAATTTCCGCCGCTCGTCTGCGCCAGATGAAATCGCATCCGCAACTCAGAAGGTGGTTCGCCAGGTCGTAGCGCCGTGCAATGCTGCCAAACATCGCGCGAACTGCTTCCGGGTTACGCGCATCGGGACTGGTCTCGAAAACATTCAGAGCTATCGAACCTGGCCTTTCGGCTGCGTTAAAGCCAGTCCAATCGCAAGCCATCCAGCCGGAACGACGTGCAGGAGGAGACGCGGGAGCGAAGAAGTCATATGAGCGGTGTAACTTGGCCATGTGCTAAAAACGTACGCTAGCGGATAGAGGACGATCGGAAGCAGTACCGCCATTGCCAGAATTACCTTCTCTAATTTGCGAGCCGAAAGCGCGTAGCCTATAGCCACCGCGGCGAGCAACCAAAAAATACTCCAATAAACGAGCGTACTTACATCCTCGGAGAACACTCTCCCTATATCAGCAAGTCTTCCGAGGTTATGGTGCAGCAAACTGAAGCTAGGGTGTGCGAAGTCAGCAGGCGGAAACGTATGTATGAGTCGTAAATAGAGGCGCCAACCCACAACAATGAACAGTCCCGGGAGAAGTGCCAATGTAACCTGTCTCGTCCGGTGCTTGGGCAAGCTCAAACATAAGCCGAAGAAGACAAGCAGAACCCACAGAATTAAGCCTTCCGATTTGATCCATGGCAGTAACGCTAGGCAACCTGCAAAGATGGAAATATTAGAAACGGTATCTTCCCTATACCAACAAAGAAGATAACCCAAGGCCGCTAGATAGAACACGCTCATCGGAAAATCAACATAACCTACAATGATTCCACCCGGACTCGCACTAAGGAAAGGAACGAACGCGAGCAGAGTCGCTACAATCAAGCCCGGCCAGCGTTTCGTCGATAGCCTGGTAACGAATAGCGCAAGGAGAAGCGCGCCGGCGGCGTAGAATAGAGGGAAAATTGTCTTGACCCAAAATTGGTGCGGTTCGCCCATCCACAGGTAGAGCCAGAGCTCTGTGAACGGGATCCCCAGCGGATATTCGGGATGACTAAACGCCCGTCCAGGGTCTGAGTAGTACGACCCTGGAATTACCCCGCCACTAAGAAACGCGTAACGAGCTTTGATTTCCCAGTTGAGCAAGCCGTCCCAGCCAAGGGTATGCTTAAACGAGACATAGAAGAATAGAATAATCTCCACTAGGAGAAGGCTGGTTAGCAGCCACTCGATCACGTTTGTCGGCAATGGCAAAGCGAACTTGCTGCCTAGCTTTTGTTTGATCCTCCATCCTGATATTCCAAGAGCTAGACACGCGATTGTGACCGCCATCTGCAAGAGCAGGCCGGAACAAAATGTGCCGCAAAGCCATATGAGCAACGAAACAGCACCGCTACCCAGCAACCACGACAGGCAACTACATTCTACCAGATTGAGACGACCCGCTTTGGCGAAAACTAGCAGCGTAACGCCAAATCCAGCGATAAAGATCGTGAGGTAACCAGCGGATAGTCCAAGTAGCGTCATCATCCAGTCTTCGGTGATGGGACGAGAAAGATGCTGGAACCTAGCCGGATTGGCTTTCCTAACCACGCCGGGGGATCCATCAAGCAGAAAACCAGTCCTGAAATTGAATCGGGATTGATACCAGCTAGCTCTTTTTCGGCAGTTGGCGTTGCTATTTTAATCAACTTAATTTCCCGTGGCCATGAAATGTAGCCAATCATCATTCCAAGAAACTCACTTTGAGAGTTGTCCTTGCGCACAACAATTATGAGCGGTCCCACTTTCGGCAACCTACCGAAGACGTCTGGAAGTTTCTCCGAACCGTGTTCGATGCCGCTCAAAGCCAGAATGTAAGCATCGATCGATCGATTCACTTCGACTGGACCGATGTGATTTTCTACGAGCGCGGGCCCGGCAATCCGTATACCAAAGGCGAAAAAGACCGCGAACAGCGCGCACCAGAGTCCAATGTGGATATAGAGACGGAACGGCATCTTGGTTATTTGCGGTTGACGTTACAATGCGAGAGCGTCTGATCGTCGAGCAAATTGCTCACGAGAGGACTCGAACCTCCACGGGTTGCCCCATACGGTCCTGAGCCGTACGCGTCTGCCAATTCCGCCACGTGAGCGAGCGAGGGCAACTACCATGCGCAGAGTGCGGGCTGGCGCAACGTGAAAACTCGTCGGCATAGGGGTCTTCCATCTTCCTTTTAATCTTGGTCCGATAACTCTCAAGCAGGCGAAGAAGAAGAGTAAGAGGAAAGCAGATGTCGATCTTGCGCCGCGACTTAACCGCGCCGCCGTTTGCGCGCCCGTGCTTCGAGTTGCTGCGCTTTCCGGGCTTTGCCTAACGAACGCAGCAGATCGGCATAATTAGCAGCGACGATTTCGTAATCTTCCGGCGGTTTGTCGGTCGCTTCTTCCCAACTCTTGAGCGACGCTCGATAAAGCTCGGCTGCTTTCGGATAATCGCCGCGGGAATGATAAACCACCGCCAGATTGCATTTTGATTGAGCGATGTCGGGATGCGTTGGCGGCAGCACTTTTTCTCTAATTCCGAGCGCACGCAGATGAGTTTTCTCGGCTTCGGCGTAACGCTTCTCGTTGGTGTAAAAGACCGCGAGATTATTCAGCACCGACGCGACGTCGGCGTGCTGCGGTCCGAGTTGCTTCTCGTAAATCTGAAGGGCATGCAGGTAGTACGGCTCCGCCGCTTTCTGCCGGCCTGATTTCCTGAAAATAAGGGCGACGTTGTTAAGCATTGTCCCCAGATCCGCATAGGACAGGTCGTCCAGTTGCGTGCCGGCCGCGATCGCTTTCTCGTAATACCGGATTGCTTCTTCCTGTTGACCGAGGTTATCGCACAAGAAAGCGAGCCGCCGCGCCGACTGGTAAAGCATCCGTTGGTTTGGTGGTTTGGCTTTTTCCAGAACACCGTCCGCCTTTAGCAGGTAGGGTTTGGCTTTGGCGCGGTCACCACTTTGGTCGAGAAGCTGCCCTAGTTTTTCGTAACTCAACGCCAGCGTGTTGTCGTCCTCGCCAAAAGTGCGCTTGGCCAGTTCGAGCAAAGTTTCGGCGACACGAATGGCTTCGGGTAAACGACTGCTCGCGCGGAGCATTTCAAGTTTATCGTTGAGAATTTCCCAAAGTTTCTCTTCCCCTTTCATCCCATATCACCAGCCTTCGCTCAGCTGGGTGACGAG
>QHRF01000125.1 GCA_003220055.1 Verrucomicrobiota bacterium
TCTCGCGGGCGATGGCTGCTTGCAGGAAGGCGTGTCGGCGGAAGCGAGCGCGTTTGCCGCGCATTTCGGTCTCGATAATTTGATTCTGATTTACGATTCGAACGCGGTCACGCTCGACGCACCGGCGAAGATGACCCAGAGCGAAGACACCGCTGCGCGATTCAAGGCCTACGGATTCGACATCCAGGAAATTAACGGTCACGACATGCAGGCGTTTCTCGACGCCCTCGACAGCGCAAAAGAGAACGACAACGGGAAACCGAAGTTCATCGTCGCGCACACGTTGATCGGGAAAGGCATCCCGGAAGTCGAGGGGACCTTCAAGGCGCACGGCGAAGCGGGCGCGAAATTTGTCGATGCCGCCCGCAAAGGTCTCGGATTGCCCGACGAACATTATTTTGTCTCGAAGGAGACCTACGATTATTTCGCCGGACACAAAAAGAAGCTGCTCGCGGATTACGAACGCTGGGAAAAAACTTACAACGATTGGCGAAAGAAAAACGGCGAGCAGGCAACGCTGCTCGAAGCCGCGATCGATCGAAAGGTAGATGTCGATCTTCTATCGAAGATTCCGGAGTTTCCCAAGGACGCGAAGCTCGCGACGCGCAAAGCCGGCAGCGAAGCGCTGCAGCCTGTTGCGCAGGCGATGCCGTTGCTGATCAGCGGCAGCGCGGATTTGCATGGTTCGACTTTGAATTACATCAAGGACGGCGGGGACTTCACCCGCGAAACGCCAAAGGGGCGCAACATCCACTTCGGTATTCGCGAGCACGGCATGTGCGCGATCCTGAACGGAATTTCTTATCACGGAATTTTCCGCGCGTCGGGCGCGACGTTTCTCGTCTTCACCGATTACTGCCGGGCATCGATTCGTCTGGCCGCGCTCTCGAAGCTTCCGAACATTTACATTTTCACCCACGATTCGATCGGGGTCGGCGAAGACGGGCCGACGCATGAACCGGTCGAGACAGTCAGCTCGGTGCGAATTATGCCGCAGATCGATGTGATTCGCCCGGCCGACCCGGAAGAAACAGCGGGAGCGTTTGGTTACATCGCAAAGAAGGAAAAAGGAAAGCTTGAGCTCATTATCATGTCATGCGGGAGCGAATTGCAGCACGCCTTTGCCGCAGCAAAGGAGCTTGGCGATGGCGTGCGCGTCGTCTCGATGCCATGCTTCGAGCGTTTCAATCGGGAATCGGAGAAATATCGCGAGGAAGTTCTTCCAAAGTCATGCCGGAAACGTGTCGCGATAGAAGCCGGCATTACCGAGATTTGGTATCAATATGTCGGTCTCGACGGCAAAGTTGTCGGGCTGCATCAATTCGGCTTGAGTGCGCCCGGCGCGGAAGTGATGAAAGAACGCGGCATCGATGCCAAGCACGTGGTTGAAGCCGCGAGATCGCTCTAGAACGCTTCTTCCGGCTCGGTCACGTTGCGGGCGCGATCTTCGAACCGGGTGAATTCTTTCAGGAAGGTGAGGGGAATCTCGCCAACCGGACCGTTGCGTTGTTTGGCGATGATTAATTCGGCCTCGCCGGATTTTTCCTGACGCGCTTCGTCGTCTTCTTCGTACATTTCCGGCCGAACAAGAAGGCCGACCAGGTCCGCGTCTTGTTCGATCGAACCTGATTCGCGCAAATCGCTCAATCGGGGTTTGCCGCCAGTACGTTGTTCCGGCTGTCGATTCAATTGCGCAACTACAATGACGGGAATCTTCAATTCTTTGGCCAAACCTTTCAGGCCAGCGGAAATTTCCGAAATTTCGAGCTGTCGATTGTCCTGGGCCCGGCGCGATGTCGATCTCAACAGCTGCAAATAATCGACGATGATCAGCTGGACATCCTGCTGGGCTTTGAGCCGGCGCGCTTTCGCACGCAATTCCAAAATCGTCAGGCTGGCGCTGTCGTCGATGAAGATTTTTGCTTCCGCGAGCTTGGATGCGGCCGCGGTCAGGCTCGGAAAATCGCGCTCGCCCAAAAATCCGTCGCGCACCTTTTGCAAATTTACACGCGCGCGAGAGCAAAGCAGCCGCTGAACAAGCTGTTGACTGCTCATTTCCAAGCTGAAAACGCCGACCGGCAGTTTTTCGTTGATCGAAACATGCTCGGCAATATTCATCGCCAGTGCGGTTTTTCCCATGCTCGGCCGCGCCGCGATTACGATCATTTCCGCGGGATGCATCCCGCTGGTCATCCGGTCGAATTCGACGAAGCCGGTCGAGATTCCAGTGATGCCGCCTTTGCGCTCGTAGAGTTTTTCGATCGACTCGATCGCTTCCATCACCTGGTCCTTCATCGAGAGCATCTGGCCCTTGAACCGGTCCTCGCCGACGGCGAAAATTCTCTGCTCCACTTCGTCGAGAAGATTGCCGACCTCGTCCTGTTCTTCGTAGGCGCGCCGCACGCTTTCGGTGGAGGCGGCGATGATCGAGCGCAAAATGTATTTGTCGCGAACGATCTCGAGATAGTAGCCGACATTGGCGGCCGTCGGCACGAACGTGAAAAGACTCGTGACCGCCGCGGCGCCCCCGACCGTTTCGAGCAGATTCCGATCACGAAGCACTTGCGTGAAGGTGATTAGATCGATGGCTGCGCCGGCATTCCAAAGATCGACCAGCACGCTGTAGATTGTTTGATGCGCCGGAACGTAGAAGTATTCCTCGTTAATTTTCTCGACCACTTCGGCGATCGCGTCACGCGGCGAAATGAGCATCGAACCGAGCACGCCCTGCTCGGCTTCTATGCTGTGAGGCGGTGCGCGGTGAATATCCTGCGCAGAACCTGTGGGCGAAGTGGGAAAAACTCTGCCGCCGTTTCCTCCCGGCCTGCCTCTGCCGGGCCCATTGCCCGAATCTTTGCGAGGCGTCTCTCCAGTCCGCAAGGACGGTTGAGTCGCCATTTATTTAGTTTCTTTTTTTCTCCTGAAAAACGAACGGTGTTTTTTCTCAGGTTGCTCGGCGCCGGCTTCCGCCGCACCACGGTCGCGCGATTCCTCCGCCGATTTTACCTCAAACGTAAATTGTGCGGTCACGTCGTGATGAAGCTTGACCGCAACTTGGTGTTCGCCGGTGTCCTTGATCGGCCGCTCCAACACTATTTTGTGACGATCGATCTCTAAACCAAGCTCGTTTTTCATCCGCGTCACGATGTCTTGGGCGGTGATCGAACCGAAAGCTTTTCCAGATTCACCGGTTGCGAGCGTGAATGTCAGCCGCGCTTTTCCGATCTTGCGCGAGACTTCCTCCGCTTCGTTCAATTCGTGCGCCTCGCGCTCGGCGCGCTTCTTCTTCAGAGTATCGAGCTGGCGCAGCGCCGCCGGCGTCACTTCATAAGCTTTTCCGCGCGGCAGCAAATAATTGCGGGCGTATCCGCGGCGCACCTTGACCACGTCGGCTTCGGCGCCGAGTCCGGGCACGTTATCGGTTAGAATAACTTCAGTCGATGGCATCTTAGGTTAAGAATTTTTTGCGCGAAGAGCGAAGTTCATACAAGCAGCGCGACTGTGCGCTGTCAACGGCGTGAACAAAAATAAATCGCTTGCGCTTGCGTTTTTGTCTTTTCGCGCGCGGCCAACCGCCAGTCCGGCTCGGACCTAAATCATGCCGAGCTTCATACGCCCGGCTTCGCTGATCATGTTCTGGTTCCAGGGCGGGTCCCAAACCAGTTGCACGTCTGCTTCGTCCACGCCGTCGATCGACAAGATTTTGCTCTGCGCGTCGTGCGCAATCGCCGGTCCCATCCCGCAACCGGGCGCGGTCAGCGTCATTTTCACTTCCACCCGCGTCCCGCCGTCATCCTTTTTGATCAGGCGGCAATCGTAAACCAGTCCAAGATCGACAATGTTCACCGGAATTTCCGGGTCGAAGCATTGCTTGAGCTGGTTCCAAACATCATTTTCCGAAACTGCGCCGTTCGTTTTACCGGCTGCGTTCTCTCTTGTTTCCGTTTTCGGTTTCTCCAAGCCGAGCGCGTCCAAATCCTTTTCTGCGATACGCGATAGCCCGTACGGCGTCGCGATAGTGTAACTGCCGCCGAGCGTCTGCGTGACGACGCCTTGTGTGCCCTTCTCGAGCGTCAACTTTCTACCGCTCGGGATCTCAATCGCTTCGACGCCGCGACTTAAACTGAATTCCGTGTTCTCGTGCATTATTTAGAAGCTACCTGCGCGCGTCGAAGCCGCAAGATCGTAGGGGCGATTGACCCAATCGCCCGCGGGCGGTTCGGTGAACCGCCCCTACCTACAACTTCTTCGGGTCTTCCAGCAACTCGACCACGCGCTTGAGCAAACGGGCCGCGCCGCCGCCGTCGATACTGCGGTGATCGAAGCTGAGCGTGATCTGTGCTTCGACCTTGGGGACAAATTCTTTTTTCGTTTCGTCCCACGACGGAACCTTTTTTCCGGCGCCGAGACCGAGGAGCAAAGTTTGATCGGGCAGGGGAATCGGCGTGCCCCATTCGACCCCAAACGTTCCAAAATTTGAAACGGTGGCGATGCCGCCAGCCTGCATATCCGGCGAAATGCGCCGTTTTCGCGCAAGATCGACAAGCTCCTGATATTTCGTGGTCAAATCACTAAGTGAAGTTTTATCAGCGTTGCGAATCACCGGGACCATAATTCCGTCCTCGGCTTCGACGGCGACACCCACATCAATCGAGTTGGACTGCACAACGCGATTGCCAATCAGTTTCGCGGCCGCGGTCGGATTTTCCGCAAGGGCGAGAGCAAGCGCGCGCGTCGCATAAAGTCCGGGGCCAGGCTTCGGATCGCCTTCCGCCACTCCGGCTCGAAGTTGTCGATCTTCCAGAACGGGGTCGAGATTCACCGACGACCCAACCGTCGAGAGTGGCCGTGTCCAGCTGCGCCGCATTGCGTCCGCCACGCCCGCGCGAATGGCCGATGCTTCCTTCGCGCTCTGGTTGTCGATCTTGTGCAGAAAATTTTCCAGATCTTTGATCGTGACGCGATTGCCCGCGCCGGTGCCGATGATTCCCGCGAGATCAGCGGGAGTTAATTGCAACTCAGCCATCCGTGCGCGGACGCGCGGCGAAACAAAACTTGCGCCTTTCAGCGTTGCCGGAACCGGTAAACCACCGGGTCGCGCGCCGTCGCCATCGCGCGCCGCGATTTTTTCCTGGCGCGCTGGTTTGATTTCCTGATCCGCCCGCGCCGGAATCTCCTCGGCCACTTCAGTTTGCGCCTGCGGCGGCGTTTGCTTGGTGAATCGCGCGGCGTCCGCTTCGCTCGCTTCAACGTAACCGAGCACCGAACCGATCGGGTACGTTTCCTTTAATTGCGCCGTGATCTTGTCGATCTTTCCTTTGCACGGCGTAGTCACGCCCATGACCGCTTTGTTCGTCTCGACGTCGATGATCTCCTGATCGACCGCCACTTCATCGCCCGGTTTCACTTTAATATCGACGATCGTTGCTTCGGCGATCGATTCGCCGAGCTGCGGCATGATGATTGGAACTTGCGGCATAATTTTATTCGCGCAGAAGCGCTCTCGCTTTCGCGGCGATCGTTTTCGCGCCCGGACGATGCGCGCTCCAAAGATTAGGGTGATACGGAATCGGCGTGTCTTTCGCGTTGATGCGCGCTGGCGCGGCGTCGAGCAAATGAAAGCCTTCACTGGTCACGCGCGCGATCACTTCCGCGGTCGCGCCGCCCCAGGGAAATGATTCGCCCACGCACAGCAACCGCCCGGTGCGCGCGACCGAAGCCAGCACAGTGTTGGTATCGAGCGGTTTGACCGTGCGAAGATCGACAACTTCGATTTCGAGATTTTCGCGCGCCAATTCCTCCGCGACCGCGAGCGATTCCTGGACCATCGCGCTGTAAGTTACGATCGTTAGGTCGCGGCCTTCCCGCGCGATTCGCGCCCGGCCAGTCGGCAAACCTTTGTCGGGGAGTTTGTCGGCCTTGAGATGGTAATAGAGATATTTATGCTCGCAGTAAACCACCGGATCATCGATTGCGACCGCGTCGATCAACATCGTGTAAGCGTCTTCCACGGTCGCGGGCGTCATCACGATCAGTCCCGGATAATGCGCATAAATTGATTCCATCGATTGGCTGTGAAACGGGCCGCTGCCTTTCGTGCCGCCGGACGGAAGCCGAATCGTG
>QHRF01000126.1 GCA_003220055.1 Verrucomicrobiota bacterium
ATAATTATGACTACAAAAACATCAGAGAAAACATCGCTCGAGATCAAGCGATTCATCAATGCTCCGCGCGCTCGCGTTTACGCGGCGTGGACCGATCCGGCACAATTAAAAGAATGGTGGGGGCCGGAAAGTGTCCGCACTCGCAACCTTGTTGCGGACGCCCGCGTGGGCGGCAAATATCGATGGGATCTCACCAATCCGGAAGGCGAGGAGATGACTGTATTCGGTGAATACCGCGAGCTCGTTCCGGGAAAGAAGATCGTCTTCACCTGGAAGTGGGATGACGACGAGAATTGGGAAGAGCACAACAGCGTCGTCACGGTGGAGCTGTCCGATCACGACGGCGGCACTGAAGTGCGTTTGGTTCACGAGAAATTGCCAAGCGAAGAATCACGCGACCGTCACAACGAGGGCTGGAACAGCGTTCTCGATCGATTGGAGAAGTTCTTTAACAAGTAATGGTCGATCCAAACAGGAGAGGAAAAAATGAATACCGAACAAGTTGCACAAAAAGTGGTGGAGTTGGTCCGCAAGCAAGCGTGGCACGAAGCGCTCGATACGCTCTATGACAAAGACATCGTCAGCGTCGAAGCGCGCACGATGGACGGCAGCTCGCCGGAAACGAGCGGAATCAAGGGCGTGCGCGGGAAGGTCGATTGGTGGCTGGAGAACATGCAGGTCCACAGCTTTCAAGCGAACGGACCATTCGTCGCGCACGATCGGTTCGTAGTGCAATACGATGCCGATGTTACCGATAAGAACTCGAAAGCGCGGAGACAACTGTCCGAAGTAGGCGTTTACACCGTGAAAAACGGAAAGATTGTCCGCGAAGAATTCTTACCGCGTGTGTAACCGACAGGATCGGATCCTCATCTCGTGCCATGCTCGTGGACCTTGAGCGGGTTAAAGATCCGTTCCCAACCGTCGCTGAAGTTAAAGACCGACATGTTCAACACGAGCATCGGATTGTGAGACCGCCGTTGCCGGCGCTGGAGAATTCCTCGCCAGCGGTGGCCGGCTCCCCGCCGACCACCATTTATTCTTAATTTCGAATTCATTCGCCTTTCTTATCAGTAACTGGCGACCTGCCGCAGGCCCAAGGCGCCAAGCGTGTCAGGCGTCAGATTCCCATTAACGCGCAGGCCGTGATTGCTTTGGTAGCGCGCAATCGCGCGTCGCGTCTCAGGGCCAACGATACCGTCGATTTGTCCACGGTAATAACCCTCGCGCGCGAGTCGCTCCTGCACCGCGGCCACAGTCGAGTTACTCGATTGATCGGCGTAACCGTTCTGATCGTCGTATTGTTCGCCGTAGTAGTAATTCGAATCGTATCCGTACGGGTAACCGTAGGAGCCGTAGCCATATCCGTATCCGTAATAATAATAAGGATCCCAATACGGCCATCCCCACCACGGCCAAAATCCGACGTCGAATATCACCCACGAACCGTTGAAGAAGTGGCAACGATGCCCGTGCCAGACGTGATCACGGCTGCGGTTCCAATCGCGGTGCCAGTTCGCCGAATGCTGCGCGAAGACGTGATTATGCCAGTTCGCCGGAAGATTATTTCCGTTGCGAATCTGACCGCCACCGGTTCGGTTGCGTGCCACGTTTGCGATCGATTGATTTTCACCGTTCGGAAGACGCTGGACGTTATTGCCGCGATTCATATTTGCACGCGCGAACTGGCTTCCAGCAAGCGAGCCGCCCACGTTCGTATTCACAGGACGTGAACGGAATTCCATCGATCTGGGCGCTCGAAAGCCAGCCGAGGAAAAGCGTTGGCCCGAATAAATCATTCGATTACCGCTGAAACTTCGCATCGGCATCGAACGGAATGACGCGCCACCGCCAAAACCGCCGCCCGGCATTCCGCCAAACGATGGACCGCCACCGCCTCGGGCTGCGCCGCCAGCGAAATGTCCGCCACCACCGCCGCCTCCACCGCCATGGAAGCCGCCACCGGCTTGGGCTGAGGCAAGCAAAGCCGCGCTAACGAAAAGCGCGACGCCTAACAATTTCGTTTTCATATTTCTAATTCCTTTGGGTTGAGTCCGTACTGATTAAACCATTCCATTAAATTTTCGTTTCGATCGCCCATTACCTGAGACCTCCGGCGATGAGCAGCGTTTCACCCGTGACCCAGCTCGATTCATCCGAGGCAAAGAAGACGGCGGCCGGCGCGATGTCTTTTGGTTCGCCAACGCGACCGAGCGGCGTTTGCGATTCGAACATCTTCCGCATGTCGCCTTCAGTATAACCGCCGGCAACCGAGCCTTCGGTAATCACCATTCCTGGGTTGATCGAGTTCACGCGAATTTTTCGCTGCCCGAGTTCCTTTGCCAGCGTCCGCGTGATGGCGTCAACTGCGCCTTTGGTCGCATTGTAAACCACCGCGGTCGGCGGCGTCAGCGTACTGGCAAGCGAACCGATGTTGATGATACTGCCACCCGTGGCATTAAAATGTTTCAGCGCTTCCTGGGTCGTAAGAAGCAAGCCCAGAACATTCGTATCGAACATTCTGTGGAATTGTTGCTCAGTGACTTCTTCCAAGGGCACGAATTCGTAAACGCCGGCGTTGTTCACCAGAATGTCGATCTTGCCAAACGCTTTTTCGGTTTCCGTGAACAATCGCTGAACTTCCGACTTCTTCGCGACGTTTGCCTGCAGCGCGACGGCTTTGCCGCCGGCCTTGCTGATTTCATCGACGATTTTGTCGGCGTCCGATTTCGCCGATGCGTAATTCACAACCACGGCCGCGCCTTCGGCCGCGAATTCTTTGGCAATCCCAGCGCCGATGCCCTTTGAGGCGCCTGTTACCACTGCAACTTTTCCGTTTAGTTTTCCGTTTTTCATTGTTGTTCCTTTCATTCGTGATCTGGTTTTCAGTTTTAGGTCGCGACGTAGCCTCCATCGACAACGAGCGACGCGCCCGTCGTAAATTTCGCATCATCGGAAGCGAGATAGAGAACGGCTGCGGCGATTTCTTCGCTGACACCGATTCGCCCGACCGGAGTGATCGCCGTGATCTGGTCGCGCAACTCGTCCCCGGCGAAGCGATCGAACATCTCGGTAGCAATCACGCCGGGAGCAATCGCATTGATGCGAATGTTTTGTTTGGCGAACTCGAGCGCGACCGATTTGGTCAGCCCTTCGACGGCGTGCTTCGACGAAATATAGATACTCACCTGCGGGAGACCGACGTGACCGGCCACGCTCGAAGTGTTGACGATCGCACCGCCGCCGTTTTTGAGCATCACCGGAATTTCGTGGCGCATCGAATTGAGCACGCCCCACACGTTGATGTCGAAGATGCGGCGATATTCCGCTTCGGTTGCCTGATCGAGCGGGCCTTTCCATTCGACGCCGGCATTGTTAAACGCGATGTCGAGCCGCCCGAATTTCTCGACAGTGAAATCGATCATCGCTTTGACGTCGGCATCTTTCGCGATGTCACCTCGAACAAACGCGGCGTCGCCGCCGAGCTTCTTAATTTCGGCAACGACCTGCGCGCCTTCTTTTTCACGCCGGCCGGTCAACACAACCTTCGCGCCCGCGCGAGCGAATGCGATCGCGGTGGCTTTACCGATGCCGGAGGTTCCTCCGGTTACCAGCGCAACTTTTCCATTTAGTTTTCCGTTATTCATTTTGTTCCTTTCAAATTCTCACTGGAATCAAGATTTTCGTTACCTCTTTAGTGGGATGTTTAAGTCATGGTCAGGACAACGCGAAAACGAACTTTGCCGCTGTGCATCCGTTCATAGGCTTCAGCCGCGCGGCTCAGCGTAAATTTTTCGATCATCGGATGCACGCCGCTGAGCGCGCTGAATTCCAATGTGTCCTGAGAGTCGCGCGCAGTTCCGGAATACCAGCCGGAGATTTGCCGGCGTCCCATGAGCAGCGGAAAGACTCCGATTGTGAGCGGGTCGTTAGGCGCGGCGGGAATTAGTAAATTGCCGTCTACTCCCAGGCCTTCGACGACTGACGAAATTGCTTTTGCGCTCGGAGCTGTCGCCAAAATCACCCGCGCGCCGCCGAGCTTCTGCAATTCCTTGACTGGATCGACAACGTCTGAATCAATGTAGTGATGTGCGCCGAGTTTTTGGGCGAGCGGTTCTTTGTCTTTGCCGCGACCGAGCGCCACCGTTTGGAATCCCATTTGTCGCGCATACTGAACGCCGAGATGTCCAAGGCCGCCGATGCCTTGGACGGCAACAACATCGCCCGCGCGCGCGCCTGAATTGCGCAACGCATTAAAAACGGTGACGCCAGCGCACATGAATGGTCCCGCCTCTTCGGCTGGCAATTTTTCGGGAATTCGTGCGAGCGCTTCCGCCGGCGCGATCATGTACTCAGCGTAACCACCGTCGAAATCGATCCCGGTGACTTTGCGCTGAGCGCACATCGCGAAATCGCCGCGGCGGCATTCGTCACAGACAAAATCGTGTCCGCCGTGCCAGCCGACGCCAACGCGCTCGCTCTTTTTCCAGTTTGTGACGCCGTCGCCGGCCTTGTCGATCCGTCCGGCGACTTCATGACCGGGAACGCGCGGATATTGAAGTCCGGGCCAGAGACCTTCCTTGACGAGGACGTCGCTGTGACAAATACCGCATGCTTCGATTTTCACGCGGACTTGGCCGCGTCCTGGCTCGGGAATTTCGCGTTCGACTAATTCAAAATCGCCGCCCGGTTTGCTGATCTGCGCCGCTTTCATTTTCATTGTTCAATCCTTTCCGACCGCAACTTCAGTGGGCGTCCGTGACGTTTCTGCGTTCCTAAGCGTCGCCTTCAGTTTGATCTCGGTGGCGGCGAGGGCCTTCGATACCGGGCAATTTTTCTTCGCGTCTGCGGCGAGCGCTCGAAACGTCGTCTCATCGACTCCCGGAACATCAGCGGCCGTTTCCAGCTCAATGCGCGTGATCTGAAAATTGTCGCCAGCCTTTTCGAACGAAACTTTGGCGACGGTATCAAGTTCGTTCGGAGTGAAACCGGCGCCGGACAACTGCGCGGCCAAAGCCATCGTGAAACACCCGGCGTGTGCCGCGCCAAGCAACTCCTCCGGGTTCGTCGCAGACTGGCCGTCCTCGAAACGCGATCTGACCGAATATGGGACATCGAGCGCCCCGCTACCGACCGTGAGCCGTCCCCGTCCGTGGAGCAGATCTCCTGTCCACTCTGCCTTTAGTGGTCAGAATTTTTTGAAGGTTTGTCGGTTTGATTCATTTCAGTTGTAGATTAGGAAAACGGCCAGCAACCCGGCCAGAATCCCGAACACTGGGCTCAGAACAGCGAACCAGAATGAGACGTCCCAACCTGGGTCGGTGAAAACGCGCAGCTTCTCCACTCCGAATCCACCCTTACCCGTCCTGCCATTTTTGTCCGGTCCAAGCCGAGCGACAGCGCCTCCGATCACTGCGTGGAAATTGTTCAGGTCGCGCTCCTCTCGTGATGCGCGTCGCGCCCGAGACCGCTCGATGATGTCGATGAGATTGCCTGCTTTCATAGGTTCTTTTTGTTGAGTTTGACTATCCACATGAAGCGAGAGCCGATTGATAAACGGGCATTTCGTCGAAGTGCGGTGGCGCGAAAACGTCTTCGTGCTTCGTCTCGACTGGTTGGAGATTGAGCTTCTCGATGTGCGCTTCGACCAGATCAGGAAGCAGCAAATGTGGGAACAAGGAGAGTTCCGAGGCTTTTGTTTCTTCCTCATCGAGGACGAGATGGACGATTTCGCGTAAGTCTGGATAAGCTTGCTCGTAATCGCGTTGTAACTGCTGCTTCAGTTGCGCGATGGCGACCGAAACCGTCTGGAGGAAAACTGCGGTGGTGGGTTCTGGCTGCTGATCAGTTTTCATAGGGTTGAGTTTTTTCGGTTTCTGCGGATTTATATTTGACTAGTCGTCTATAAAATTGGCAAAAAAAGGGCTATTTGGAGACAGCTTGGGCCTGCTTGACCCCTAAAACATCCATCGCCACGTGTTTAAAATCGCGGATCAATTCGACGTCGTTTTGAATTCGCGCTTGAGCAAGCGTGCCATGATAGCAAGCGAAAAGCGCCCTCGCTTTCGCTTCCGGATCCGGCGCCACAATCAACCCTTGCGCGTGCGCATCTCGAATAGCGGACTCGAAATACTTTATCTTCCGATCCCAGATGCGGTCGACGGTAGCGCGCACGCTTTGGTCCTGCGTGCTAACTTCGCTTCCAATGCTCAACAGAGGGCATCCGAGGATGGAGCCGCACTCTTTTTTCAGTTCGGCCAGACGGTCGTGCACGTAATCGAAATAGCGATCGAGCCGCTCAAGCGGTGGAATTGTTGGCGAAAAAAGAGCGTCCATGTTCGCCTTGTTTTTGTTCCATTCTGCCTCCAATGCCGCGACCGTGAGTTCGGACTTCGACTTGAAGAAATAGTAAAAGCTTCCCTTCTTTGCGCCGGCCCGTTCACAGATCGCGTCCACCGAAGTCGTCCCGTAACTGTTCTCCCACATCAAATCCAAAGCCGCGTCGGTCAGGCGTTGTTTCATGTCACTCACTCTTGGCATATATGACTCTTTACTCTTAGTAGACCAACCAGTCAACTATTTAGTTCAAAATTTTTTATACCCTCATTTCGTTCCCCGAATAAGCGTCGTTGCCGTTACCGCAGCGCCAACCGCCAGCGTGGCACCGATTGCCATAACCATTCTGAAGCCACAGACAAATGACTCGTCGATCGCACGACGAATCAACTGCAGCGTCGCCACATCCTGATCTTCCGGAATGGCGATGGCCGCGAGTTTGGTGGATTGCGCTCGAATCGAATCCACCGCTGCCGGCGACAGGTTCGAATTCGTCATTCGTCGATCCAGCTCGCCCTTGAAAATCTGCAGCATCACGATTCCAAAAACCGCGATTGCCACCAGGCCGGCCGTCCGCGCAACCGCGTTGTTCACACCCGAAGCGATCCCAGATCGATTTTGCGGAACCGAACTCATGACCACCGTCGTAAGCGGCGCGACGCTGATCGCCATCCCGAGCCCAAGCAGGGCAACCGGGGGAAAGAAATTCGTCCAATAGTTGCCGCCGATACCTGGCCGCAAAAAAATCGCGTAGCCGCAGGCCGCGATTAGCGGACCGATGATTAGCGGCAGTCGCGATCCGTACCGTGCAACCAATCCGCCGGACCAGCGCGAAAGCAGAAACATGAGCAAGATGAACGGCAACAGCGCCGCGCCGGCCGCGGTCGGGGCGTAATGCTGAACTTGAATCAAATTCAGGGGCAGGAAAAACAGCGTCCCACCGAGCGCCGCGTAAAGCAGAAATGTTAAGAGGTTCGTTCCGGTAAATATCGGGGAGCGAAAGAGCGAGAGCGGCAACATCGGGTTGGAAGTTCGCGCTTCAAACAAAAAGAAGGCGATAATGAGGATCCCGGCCACAACCAGAACGACGACGACCGATCGATCGTTGAAACCCAGTCGCGATGATTCGATCAATCCATAAACCAGCGCGCCCAAACTGAACGCGGCCAAAATTGCGCCCAACCAATCAATTCGCGTGTTCTCTCTGTCCGAGTTTTCGGCGACGTAACGAAGCGAAATCAAAATAACGACCAGCGCGAGCGGAAGATTGATAAAAAATACGGCTCGCCAGGAGACATGCTCGATCAACCATCCGCCGATGATAGGCCCGACACTGGTAGTGATCGCGCTAAAACCCGACCAGGTCCCGATCGCGTGTCCACGTTCATTTTGGGAAAAAGAATTGCTGATGATGGCGAGACTGCCAGGGACGAGAAGCGCCGCGCCCAATCCCTGAAGTGCGCGGGCGGCAATCAGTTGATGGATGTTCGCGGCAAATCCGCAAGTCGCCGACGCCAAGGCGAAGATGGCCACACCGATCAAAAAAATGTTTCGGCGTCCGTAGTGGTCGCCGAGCGAACCACCGACGAGGAGGAGCGCGGAGAGCAGGAGGGAATAAGCTTCGACGACCCATTGCACGTCTACAGCGGTCGCCTTGAGATTTGTTTGCAGCGCCGGCAGCGCAACGTTTACGACCGTACCGTCGATGAACGCCATGCTCGATGCGAGAATGGTGGCGGCAAGGACCCAGCGGCCCCGTGATTTTTCACATGGCGCTGTAGCGGCGCCCGAGCGGACTACATTTTCATCGCAGGGTTCTCGAAAAAGCGCCCACATTTGTGCGAATTCAGTATTCGCCAAATGCGTTGTCGGGAAAGCAATACAACCAGCGTTCGCCGGGTTGCGCTGAAGCGACGACCGGATGACCCGTGACGTGCGCATGTTTGCTGGCGTGACGATTTCGCGACGTGTCGCAGCACAACGTCGCGCCGCACTGTTGGCAGGTGCGGAGATGAACCCACGAGTCGCCGATCTTCACACACTCCGCGCATTCGCGAATTTCCGGCTGCTTGACGGAGGTGATGGCTTCGATGTGCGGGCAAACGGGCATTGGTTCCTTACTCGCGCAAGCGCTCGATGTTTTCTAACTGTGCTCGGCCGATGCGGCCAGTGCAATTTGCACGCCGGCGATGGCCATGCCGCCTTCGCCCACGGCAGCGGCGCAACGTTTCACCGACCCCGAGCGGACGTCGCCCGCAGCAAAAATGGCAGGCAGACTGGTCTCTAGTGGGCTGGGCGGCCGTTTGTTCTCTTTCCAAGCGGGCGCGTTCGCAACGAGCGTACCCGTTTTGATAAATCCTTTTTCGTCGCGCTCGATCTCGAGTGGCAGCCACTCAGTGCATGGAGTGGCGCCGATCATGGAAAAAATCGCCGGTGTTCGCACAACGCGCCGCTCGCCTGTTTTTGTATCTTCGAGCTCGGCTTCTTCGAGCATTCTGCCGCCAGCCATTTTTCGGATTTGGGTGTGAAAGAGAATCTCGATGTTCTCATGCGCTTCCACCCGCCGCGAAAGATAACTCGACATTTTAGAGAGATCGTCGCCACGGATTACGAGCAACACTTTGCCGGCGCCATCGGAAAGGAACATCGCAGCCTGGCCGGCCGAATTGCCACTGCCCGCGACGATGACGGTTTGTCCCCGACAAATCTGACCTTCCAGCGCCGTCGCCGCGTAATAAACGCCCATATTTTCAAATTGTTCGCGTCTTTCCGCGTTGAGTCGGCGGTAATCGGCTCCAGTCGCGATCAGAACGCTTTTTGCCCGGAGCACGGCGCCGCAACCTTCGACTTGGAGACAGGCGCGATATTCGTTACCACCATCATAACTAAGAGAGAGTGCTTGAGCCGGCGTTGAAAATTTTGCGCCGAACCGATAGGCCTGAAGCTGCGCCAGCCAGGTCAAATCGCCACCACTAATCCCCGTCGGAAAACCAAAAAAGTTTTCGATCAAAGAGGAGGACCCAGCTTGCCCGCCGGGAGCGTAACTTTCCAACACGACTGTTTTCAATCCTTCGGAGGCGGCGTAAACGGCCGCGGCGAGACCGGCCGGACCTGCACCGACGATCGCCAGGTCCGACATAATCTCGCTTTCATTCTCGAACGCGAGTGGACGAAGCAGACCGACCACTTGCGCGACTTCGCGTAACGAAGGTCTGCGCAAAGGAGCGCCGGCCGGCGTTATCAATACCGGCAAATCGCGATTGGTCAGGTGCAGACGTTTGCCCAGCGCTTGTCCTTGTTCGCTCTCAAATTCAATGAGCCGATGCGGGATACGATTTTTGTCGAGAAAATCATCGAGCTGATGTCCTTCGCGAGCGCCGCTTGTCGCGAGAACACGCAATCCGGCAAACTCCCGATCGCGCCGGAGCCGTCGGCGGCGCATGATCAGCGCATTCACGATGGTCGTGCTGACACCGGGCAATTCGGCAAACGCGCGCCGGAGCTCGGCCGCGGGCACGTAAAGTATCTCCGCGTCCGGTGAGGTCACGCGTGCGCTGGCCAGGGCTGATGTGCCCTGTAACATGGCGACGTCGCCCATGAAGTCGCGCTCGCGTGCGGTGGCGAGAATCTGTTCGGTTCCGTCGCGCTGCTCGAAAGCTTCGATCTCGCCCCGCAAAACAACGGTCAGGCCAAGATCGCGCTGTCCGGCTTTGTAAACCAGCTCGCCACGCTTTACGACGCGTCGTTCCGCCAGCGGCTCGAGCAGAGAAAGCTGGCGATCGTCCAGTTTCGGGAAGGCGACGCTTTCCGTGTCGCGATAGAACTGTTCGTCTCCCTGTTCGTCGGGTGTCATTTTAAAACCTTACGTCCGACATTGCGTCCGGCGACCAGATATCGAGAGAAAGTGATTGGATCGGATGATCTGTTTTTTGGATTTCGCCGCCTTTAATCATTTCAATATCCTCAGCCACTCTCGCGCAACATCGACATCCTCGGGTGTGAGCTCATGCCCTCCTTTGAAAAACCGAATCGTGACGTCCGCTCCTGCGTCCCGCAAAAGTTCCGAGAGCTGTTTTGTCTCGGACGCGGGAACGATCGGATCGATTGATCCCGCGCCGATCCATACCCGCACCGAGGAAAGGTCTGGTTGAGTCTCAGGCACTAGCGGTACCATCGCTCGAAAAAGAACTGCAGCAGGAAATATTTCCGGCAGAAGTAAAAGCGTGCTGGCGGCGATGTTGGCGCCGTTAGAGTAACCAACCGCCACCATGTTTTTCACGTCGATCTTGTAGTGCTTTGCAGCTGCGATCACAAAGTCGGCCAGTTCGTGAGTCCGTTTTTTCAAATCTTCCAAATCGAACACGCCCTCGGCCAGACGCCGAAAGAATCGCGGCATCCCATTCTCCAGGACTTTGCCGCGCGGGCTAAGCAACGACGCGCTCGAATCGAGCTCGCGTCCGAGCGAGATCAGATCGCGTTCGTTCCCTCCAGTGCCATGCAAAAGCAACAGTGTGCGATTGGAGGCGCCGGGAACGAATTCGTGAATGAAATCCGGCTGTGGCCTCATCTTTTATCGGAATTGTTCCGCGTCGCTTAGCCCGGGCGGGCTGGTTCCGGCCGGAATCGAATCGCGGCGACGAAACCGAGCACGACAAACAAACCCAAGACCGAAAGCTGAGTCAGTTTAAAGGGCTGCTCGGTCTGTGTCGGGGCCATCGCGTTTAATGCCGGGATTTTTTCAAACGACTGCACGATGCCGACGAAGACATTGAAATACAGACTCAGCACGGCGCCGACGGCATAGATCCAGCGCCACGCTCCGGCGAGATGCTTTGCATAACGCGCGAAGATAGTCACCAAGAGGACGACTGACGAAATGATACCGAGCTTGATGGCGGGCGTGATTCCGTGAAACGGAAAGAAAAAACCCGTCACCGTGGTCGCGACTGCGGTGATCAGAAACCATTTGGTCCAGGCATCGAGGCGATTGCCGACGAGCAATCCGAACAGGACGACAAAGCCGGTAAAGATCGCGACCAGGCTGAGCAGTGTGTGAATGATCGTGTAGATGTGCAGTATCATTTTGTTACTCCTCCTGTTGCCATCGTTAACCGGTAGCTGGCTGCTCAGTTAGCGGCGGCGTGGATTGCGTTGACGCAGCCGCCCGCCTTTGGTCGCGTCGTTCTTTGAACCACATGATAACAACGTAAAAGACGGGCGTGAGGAATAGACCGAAGCCGGTGACTCCGAGCATTCCAAAGAAAACGGCTGTCCCGAGCGCTTGGCGCATTTCGGCGCCGGCACCTGAACTAACAACAAGCGGAAGAACGCCGAAGATGAACGCGAATGAAGTCATCAAGATCGGACGCAAACGGAGACGACACGCTTCGACCGCGGCGGTGAAACGGTCTTTTTGGTCGCGGTCCTGAATCTGTTTCGCGAATTCGACGATGAGGATGGCGTTCTTGCAAGCGAGTCCGACGAGCACAATGAAGCCGATCTGCGTGAAGATGTTGTTTTCCATCGAGCGGAGCCAGACACCGTAGATCGAGCTGAACAAACACATCGGGACAATGAGAATGATTGCGAGGGGCAACGACCAGCTTTCGTAAAGGGCCGAGAGCAGAAGAAAAACGAACAGTACACAGAGAGGGAAAATATAAATCGCGCTGTTGCCGGCGAGCGTTTGCTGGAGCGCGATCTCCGTCCATTCGGTGGTGAAACTGCTGGGCAAAATTTGTTTGGCGATACGCTCGACGGCGGCGAGCGCGTCACCGGTGCTCGCACCGGGCGCAGGCTGGCCGCTGAGGTCAGCCGCAGTGAACATGTTGTAGCGTGTGATCTTGTCGGCGCCGCTCACCTCCTGCACGGTTGCAACCGAACCGAGCGGAACAATTCCGCCTGAATTGTTGCGCGTCTTAAGTAAGCGAATGTCGTCGGGTTTCAGACGGAACTCAGAGTCGGCCTGCGCGGTGACGCGATAAGTTCGGCCAAAGAGGGTGAGATCATTCACGTATGTCGATCCAAGATAAGTTTGGAGCGTGCCGAAAATGTTGCTCAAGGGCACGTTCATGCTCTTCGCTTTGACGCGGTCGACGTCGAGCCAAAGCTGCGGAACGTTCGCGCGAAATGTGGTCAGGTTGTTCGCCAAGCCAGGCGTTTGATTTGCTTTAATCATCATCGCGAAAGCTTGGGTTTGCAGTTCGTCGAGTCCGGCGTTGCCGCGATCCTGAATGAAAAGTTTGTAGCCACCGGCGTTACCGATGCCGGCTACCGGCGGTGGCGGAAAGGCAATGACAAGAGCTTCCGGAATTTCGGCGCGAACGCGCGCGTTCACCTTTGCCAGAATCGCAGGCAACCCTTGGTCACGCGTTTTTCGCTCGGAGAATTCTTTGAACGGCAGAAACACGGCGGCTGTGTTGGTCTGATTGCCGCCGAAAAGATTGAATCCGGCGAATTCAACCGTGTTAAGTATCCCGGGAGTCTCGTGCGCAATCTTCGAAATCTTGTCGACGACAGCTTGCGTACGATCGAGCGATGATGCGTCTGGCAATTGCGCAAACACGATGGCGTAGCCGCGATCCTGCGTCGGGAGAAAGCCGCCCGGCACGATTTTGAAACCGAGGCCGGTCAGGCCAAGTAAACCTGCGTAGATAAATAGAATGATGACGGCCAATCGGACGAGGCGCCCGACGGAGTTGCCATAAGCGTTCGAAGCCCAGGCAAATGTTTTGTTGAACCCTTTGAACAACCATCCCAACAGGCCGTCGAGTATGCGTTGAAATGAATCCTTCTCCGCCCCGCGCGGTTTAAGCAGGAGCGCGGCGAGCGCCGGCGAAAGTGTAAGTGAGTTAAGCGCAGATATTGCGGTCGAGACTGCGATGGTCAGCGCAAATTGGCGAAAGAATGTGCCAGTGATCCCGCTGATGAACGCGGTCGGGATGAAGACCGAACAAAGCACCAGCGCGATCGCAACCAATGCTCCGCCGACTTCAGTCATGGCTTTGCGGGCTGCGTCACGCGGGCTGAGACCGTCTTCAATGTGATGCTCGATTGCTTCCACCACCACGATCGCGTCATCGACCACGATGCCGATGGCCAGGACGATGCCGAAGAGCGAGAGGTTGTTGATCGAGAATCCGAAGCCTTTCATCGCCGCAAACGTGCCGATCAATGAAACCGGAATCGCGATCAGTGGAATGATCGCGGCGCGCCAGGTCTGAAGAAAGATCAAGACGACGAGAACGACCAGCGCGATCGCTTCGAAGAGCGTCTTTTGAACTTCGTGGATCGATTCGCGGACGGAAACGGTCGGATCGTAAACGATCGTGTAGTCGAGCCCGGTCGGGAAACGTTGTTTGAGTTCGGCCATTTTCTTCCGCACCGCATCAGAAGTCGCGAGCGCGTTCGAGCCGGGCAATTGATAGATGGCAATCGCGGTCGCCGGTTTCCCGCCGAGTCCGCTGTTAACCGTGTAATCGCGCGCCGCAAGTTCAACCCGCGCGATATCGCGCACGCGGGTGACTTGTCCATTGGACCCGGTCTTAACGATGATATCGCCGAACTGTTTTTCGTCCGTCAGTCGGCCTTGCGTACTGACGGTGTATTGAAATGCGGTCGCGCCTTTTGGAACCGGTGGTGCGCCGATAATTCCAGCTGCGACCTGGACATTCTGTTCCTGGATCGCCCCCACTACGTCCTGTGCCGTCAATCCACGCGCCGAAAGTTGGTGAGGATCGAGCCAGAGGCGCATCGAATATTCGCGCGCGCCAAAGACATTGATGTCGCCCACCCCATCGACGCGCGCGAGCTCGTCGCGGATCTGGAGGAGCGCATAATTGCTGGTGAAGAGCGAATCGAGCGATCCGTCGGGCGACACCAGATGCACCACCATGGTGATATCGGGCGATTGCTTTTTCGTTGTCACG
>QHRF01000052.1 GCA_003220055.1 Verrucomicrobiota bacterium
CCTCGGGCAAACGGTCGACGCCGCGCTTCGCGCCTTTGATGCCCAATATCTGGCCGGACTGCGTCCACCGGCCCACGGCCTGCGCCGAGGTCTTTACAATTCCAGACCGAACGCGGCCTAAATTCGGTCGAGAATTTCGCGTCCGATGCGCTAGAATTTGATCGTCGTCCGCACGCCGACTTCGTTGCTGTGAAAGTCGACCGACGATACCGAGCCGGAATTTTCCCGGCGCAGATAATAGCCGCCGAACGACCAATAGCGGATTAAAAGAATATCGGCGGAAGGTTGCACGTAGAAATAATCGTCCCGCAACGTTGGAAGCGGCATCGGCAGATCGATCGTATTGAAGTACTCGACATGCTCACAGCCGCCCAGGAGCGTCAGATACAATTGTTTGCAAACGCGCTCTCGTATCATCCCACTGACGTTTGTATCGACTTAATCTTGCGCGGTCCTCGCGGCCGAATTGTGGATCTGACGGGCCGCGTTCAGAACGATCTTGGTGCTGTCGCAGGAATCTCTTCGCCGGCGATGACATCGAGTGAGAATTCTGAATCCCGGGGAGGTTTTCAATAAACCGGATTGCCGTCAACCCGATAACGCTACGGCGAATGTAGGAGGCGCCCTTCGTTTTCTCTCGTGAGCGCAATTGCAAACATGACGAGCGACGGTCCATATTGGCCTCTCTAAGGCTAGCGCTAACACGTCGCCATTCGAGACGTTGCGTCTAGGCATTTGAGAGAGTTGGGGCTACAATCGAAGGGCGGCTTGGGGCCGCCGAGGCCGCGGATCTTATTAAATGAGGGCCATGCCCGCGAACAAAAAGAAGAAAAGCTCGAAAGAGCACCGAGCTTCCGTTAAGCGCAAAAGCAAACCGCAATTCGGGCCCGAAGGCACCGGGGAAAAAAAGAAATTATCCCCTGCCTGTCCGATTGTGGGAATTGGCGGTTCGGCCGGCGGATTTGAGGCAGCAATGGAATTCTTGCGCCACTTGCCGCAGAAAACGGGAATGGCTTATGTGATCGTGCAGCATCTCGACCCGCATCACGCCAGCCGGCTTTCCAATTTGCTCGGCAAAGTTACGGCGATGCCAGTGAGCGAGGTTACGCGAACGACGACGCCAAAACCGAACGCGGTCTACGTCCAGCCGCCGAACAAATGCGTCATCGCCAAGAATGGCGCGCTGACATTGGTTCGACGCGAGGAACGGTTGAACGTTGCGATCGATCACTTTTTTGAATCGCTCGCCGAAGAATGTGGATCGCGTGCGATCGGCGTCGTTCTCTCCGGGACCGGCAGCGATGGCACCGCCGGGTTGCGCGCAATCAAAGCGGCCGGCGGATTGACCTTCGCCCAAAGTGAAGAGAGCGCGAAGTTCGATGCGATGCCGCGGAGCGCGATTCGCGCGGGGTTTGTCGATCTTGTCCTCCCGCCAGGGGAAATTGCGCGCGAGATCGAGCGCATC
>QHRF01000053.1 GCA_003220055.1 Verrucomicrobiota bacterium
CAGCCTATCGCCAGGCGGACGATCTGGGCCGCATTTTTCTATCTTTGAAGAAGCAAATGGGTGTCGATTTCAGCGCCTATAAAGAGAGCACGCTGATCCGTCGAATCCAGCGACGCATGGCGCTGCACCGGATCGAAAAGATGAGTCAATACGCGCGGTTCCTGCGCGATAACAAAAAAGAGATCGAAGCGCTTTTTGACGATCTGCTCATCAATGTGACCCGGTTTTTCCGGGACGACGCCCTCTTCCGCGCATTGAAGAAACGTTTCTTGCCGGCGCTGCTCAAAAATAAAAGCAAAGATCGACAACCAGAGCTGCGCGCGTGGGTGCCGGGTTGCGCCACCGGCGAAGAAGTTTATTCGCTCGCGATATGCATTTTGGAGACGCTCGGCCGCGGGCCTTCCAAAATACGCATCCAGATTTTCGGCACCGATCTGAGCGAATCGGTAATCGAACATGCGCGGCTGGGAATTTTTTCCAGCGCTATCGAAA
>QHRF01000054.1 GCA_003220055.1 Verrucomicrobiota bacterium
ATCTGCACGTTCGCGCGCCAAAATATTTGTGTCGATCCGCCATTTTCACGGCTCGACCTGATCAGTTGCCGCAATGTGCTCATTTACCTGAGTCCGGAACTGCACAAACGCTGCATCCCGCAGTTTCATTATGCGCTCAATCCCGGCGGCTACTTGATTCTCGGGCCCGCCGAATCGGTGGGCATGTACGACGAGCTTTTCAAATTAGCGGACAAAAAAAACAAAATTTACGCGAAGGGAGCGAGGACTTCACCGCGCACAGCCGAGATCATTCCGCAGCGTGGCCCTGAACTCACGCACTTCGGGGGAAGATCGACGGCCGGCGCCGGCACAAATTTCGGTGGCGATCTTTTGAAAGTGGCTGACCGCATCATGCTCAGTGCCTACGCGCCGGCGGCGGTCGTGATCGATCAAGACATGCGGGTGCAACAATTCCGCGGCCGGACTGAGTTGTTTCTCGAACACACGCCCGGTCCGGCGACATTCAATCTTCTGCAACTGGCGCGGCCGACCCTGGTGCCAGACCTGCGCGCCACGATTCGTCGCGCGATCAAAACAGACAAGGCCGCTCGGAAAGAGCGGGCAAAGGTGAAGCTCGGCGGCAGAAACTACGAAATCAATATTCAGGCTGTGCCATTTAAAATCCCCGGCTCCGACAAATCATGGCTGCTGGTTATTTTCGACGAAACCACCAAAGCGACCAAGCTGGAGAAATTGCCGCGGGTGTTGGGAAAAACGGCGACCGAGCGTGAAGTAGGCGAATTGCGGCGGGAATTGGCCGCTTCCAAGGAATCGTTGCAGGCTATCATTGAAGAGCAGGAAGCGACGAATGAAGAGTTGAAGTCGGCCAACGAAGAAATCGAATCGAGCAACGAAGAGCTTCAGTCCACCAACGAAGAACTGGAAACGGCGAAGGAAGAATTGCAATCGACCAATGAAGAGCTGACCACGTTGAACGAAGAGCTGAGCAACCGAAACCTCGAGATGATGGAAGTGACGGGCGAGCTCAACAATCTGCTGGCCAGCATTCAAATGCCAATCTTGATGGTGGACAATGCGCTGACGGTGCGACGGGCAACGCCAGCGGCGCGCGACGCTTTTAATATTTTGCCGACCGATATCGGCCGTCCATTAAGCGAACTGCGGCCGAATATTGACGTGCCCGACCTGGAAAATATCTTGCGGGAAGTGATCGAAACGCTGGGCACGCGCGAGCGCAAAGTGACCGACAAGAACGGCCGCCAGTATTCCCTGCGAATCCGGCCTTACCGCAGCACGGACAATAAAATTGACGGCGCCGTTCTCACCCTGATCGACATCGATGGAGCGGCAAACGGGCGGCGGAAGAAATCCGGAAGTGAGTTACCGAACGAAAACAAAAAGTAGCTGAGAGTTCATGAAAAGGCGACCACAAACCGCCCGAAAAGAAAAACGATCGACGCGTAACCGCGCGAAGGTCGATTCAAATGGCCAGCGTGACAGAGGCTCCTCTATTCATGGCCTGCGCCATCCTAAGACCGAACTGGAATCAGCGATCCAGCGATATGTCGATCTCTATGATTTTGCGCCGATCGCTTACGTCAGCTTCGACCGCGCCGGGCGGGTCGAGGAAGCGAATCTCGCTGCAACCGAATTGCTGAGCGAGCCGCGGGATCTGTTGATTGGTCGGCCGTTTGCGTTTTATGTCGCGAATCTAGATTCGCTCCTCCAGCACCTGCTTTATTGCCGCACTTCGCAACAACAGGTGCAGACGGAACTGCTATTGAGGAGCAGAAAAGGCGAACAAATTCCTGCGCTGCTTTTGAGCACTCCGATCACTTCGACGGCGAGAAATGGAGCATTGCTCTACCAAACCGCCATCATCGATTTGCGCGAACGCAAGACCCACGAACGGGTGCTAACCGAGCAGGCGCGACTGCTGGACTTGA
The DNA here is from genome assembly GCA_003220055.1 of Verrucomicrobiota bacterium. Classification (GTDB taxonomy): domain Bacteria; phylum Verrucomicrobiota; class Verrucomicrobiia; order Chthoniobacterales; family UBA10450; genus AV40. The sequence goes on from QHRF01000054.1 coordinate 1,929, forward strand.
GCAACGACGCCATCATCGTTCGTGATGCGGAAGACAGGGTCACTTACTGGAACCAGGGCGCCGAAAAAATTTACGGCTACACGCGAGAAGAAGCCTTGGGCAAAGTGATATACGATCTATTGAAAACGGAACACCCGGAGGCGCGGTCGAAAATCTACCAAAAGCTTCTTCGCGACAACCGGTGGGAAGGCGAACTCGTTCACAGCCGCCGCGACGGTAAACGCCTGACCATGTTTTCG
>QHRF01000039.1 GCA_003220055.1 Verrucomicrobiota bacterium
ACATTGAACGAATCGGGAAAGAGCGCGAGGACACGGTCCATCCGCTCAGCGGCGGTGTGCCAGTCGCGCAGACCAAAGAAGGTCTGTGACGCATCGTAAAGCATCACGGAATTGCGCGGATCGACAGCCTCCGCCCGCAGGTATGCTGTAAGCGCCTCTGCCCAATGCCCTCGCCGTCTCTCGATTGCGGCAGTATACAGACCAACGTCACCGTCGTTGGGAAGCGCATTCGCTGCCAGACCCAGTTCGTGTAGGGCTGCGTCGTAATCGCCTTCCATATAGTAATGATAAAGGCCGAGCGCGAGATGGCCCTCGCCGAGATTCGGCTGCAGCCGAAGCGACTCGAGCGCTTCGGCGTGGGCTTTCTGTTTCCATGGCTCTGTTGGCTGATAGAAATGGTAGATGGTGCTGGTCGCGACCGAGAGCCGGGCGTGAGCAAGGGCGAACTTTGGGTCGAGCGCGATCGCTTGTTCGAAAAGATTCACTGCTGACTGGAAATCCTGCAGAAGATTGTCGGGACGAGTTTGATAATCGCGAGCCCGCAAGTAGATGACGTATGCGTCGGCGTTATCGGTCGGCTTTGCTTCCACCCGCGCTTTTTCTTGCGGCGAAAGTGTCGTCCTGAGTGAGTCGGCGATGCTCTTGGCCACCTCCGCTTCCACACTGAAGATGTCGATCAACTTCCGGTCGTAGCTCTGCGCCCAAAGATGTGCGTCGGTTTCTGCCTGGATTAACTGCACATTGATGTGCACCTGGTCGCCAGCCTTCTGCACACTCCCTTCCAACACATGACTCACGCGCAACTGGTGCGCGATCTCGGCCAGATTTTCCGGGGCGCTGTTATAATGCGCGGTTGAAGTCCGTGAGATCACCCGAAGCCCGCTGATCCTGGACAACGTAGTGATGATTTCATCCTGAATACCCTGCGCGAAAAACGCGTTCTCCTTATCCGAACTGAGATTCTCGAACGGCAACACCGCCACAGATTTGTCCAACACCGGAATCGAAGCGGTTTGTTTCGTCGGCTCGCTCACCGGCGATTTTCGTGTCCGAATAAACTGGAACGCGAGGAGGGCAACCGCGAGGACCGCCGCGCCGACGATGATCGCGGTCCACTTGGTGCCGATCTTGGGTGTGACCAACCCTGTCGGCTGAACTTCTTCCGAGCGCTTGATTCCCTCGGGCGTCAGATCGAATGCCCACGTCAGGATCAGCGCCACCGGAAAGCCGAGGATGACAGCGGTGACAAACACTTTCATCACCCACGAAGGCGCTTCGAAGGTGGGGAACAGAATGGAAGCCGCCTGGATCAGAAGCCAGGCCACGATCGCATAGGCGACCGCGACCCTGTAGACCTTGCGTCGCTTCAATTCGGTAAAAAAAATGGCTGGATCCATCGCGGCGTCGGGAACGTTAGCGCAACACACTTTTTTATGCACGAACAGGAATACTGACGCGATTTCTTTAAATCCAACGCAACGGGCTTATAGTCCAAAGAACTGCGGAACGGACCCACCGGCTCTAGGCGACATACACGGAAGGCCCGAGAGGGCGAGAGCGTGGGCAACGTTTGAGTCAATTTGTAAAAAAGGCGCCGAGGTTTACGCGAAGACATAATTTCGGGTCGCTTTTTGGCGGATAGCCCTGATATCCTGCCGGTCGATTCGAACTTCGAAGGAGGAAACATGCTTCATCTCATTTGGTACATCATCGTTGGTTTGATCGCCGGGTGGGCTGCGAAATCGCTCATGCACATGCACATGTCGCTTCTCTGGACGATCGTGCTCGGGATCGTTGGTTCAATTATCGGCGGACTGGTGACGCACATTTTTTCGCGTCCCAAGCCGGGCGCGCAATTTCATCCCGCCGGAATCATTGTGTCGATCCTCGGCGCACTGCTGGTGCTGTGGCTCTGGCACAAATACAAGCTCCACATTCCCGCCGGATAATAATAGTTGGACATGCGCGCAGTTCCCCTCATCGCAGCGGCTGACGGCCGCTCATTTCGCAATCCGCAATTCGAAATTCGCAATTCTTCATTTGCGCTCCAAGTTGGGCTAGAACAAAAAGCAGAAGAGTTCGCGATAAAAGGCAGGCAAAGTTCTTCACGCTAAGGCGCGAAGGCGCAAGGAAGACACGTGATTCCAAATGTTCTAGACACGAACCCGTCTGCGCCCCTTTTTTAACATTAGAGGAGGCTTTTGCTCAAAAGGACCATCATTCTTGCTGCCTTCGTGGGTTGCCTGACGGCCATTGCCCAGACGCCGGAACGCAAAGTTGTAAACAACAACATCATTATCTCGGATCACGATCCGAAAGTACGGATCGAGTTGCCCAAATCGGTGTGGTACGTCGGTGTCGATCGGTTTTTCTTACTGGATATTGCCGATTGTGAACTGTACGCCTTTGTCGAGGTGGATGATCAGAAAAATGTGCAGCGACTCTACTGGATTCAATTCGAAGATTATCTTCCGAGTAAACCAGACTTGCAGCATCACTATGAGTCGCCTCGACACATGACGATCGGCGGCTTCCGTTTTTATGTTGATACATGGGTCAAGCGGACTAACGAAAACATCACGGCAGGCTCGGATGAAGATCACATCGTGGCGTTAATTCTAAGCGGGGGATACGAAATGCCGGCCGGGATGATGTCGGTGCGCCTTGTTCATTTATTGGATAAACAAAAACGCAAGGAGTTGATGATCATCTACAGCGAAAGCCTCAAGCCGACCGGCTTCGCCGCTGCTGATCTTAAGAAAGGCGGTAAAGCAGAGAATCTCTGGCTGAGTCTCGAGGATGATTTACTCGTGCGCGCGAGACAAGAAATCAAGATTGAGGTCCCGTAATCAGTTGTCCTGTTGTAGTGTCCGCTGGCCATGGTGACTGTTAAGCGAAACGCCAAAGAGACGAAAGTCTGCTTCGATTACCGGCGAGCATCCAGGGAAACAGGCACGGAATGGTTTGAGCGGCTCGTAATCGCAGTCTAAAGTTTATGGTCGTATGCCAGAGGAACTGAAAGCGAAGCGCATGGAAATCGCGCACGTCCTCTTTATGGACATCGTCGGATATTCGACACGCCTAACGGATGAACAGCAGGCGTTAGTGGATGAACTGAACCAAATCGTTCGCAGCTCCGACGAATTCAACAAGGCGGCAGCGATGGGACGGCTGATGAAGATACCGACCGGCGACGGAATGGCGCTGATCTTTTATAACAGTCCCGAGCAACCGGTCGAGTGCGCCGTGGAAATTAGCCGCGCCTTAAGGCATCATCCCGGTTTGCCGGTCCGGATGGGCGTGCACAGCGGACCAGTTAGCGCGGTGACCGACGTCAACGATCGAGTTAACGCGGCCGGAGTTGGGATTAATCTCGCCCAACAGCTAATGGATTGCGGCGACGCCGGTCATATCCTGCTTTCGAAGCGGGTCGCTGAAGATCTGCAACAGAACGGACGATGGCGTCCACATCTGCATGATCTGGGCGAGGTGGAACTGAAGCACGGCGAGCGAGCTCACGTGTTTAATTTTTACACCGACGATGCCGGCAATTCAGATCCGCCGAAGAAGAAGGCAATGTCCAGTACAGCCGCGGCTGCCGGCACCATCGATCTGGAACGGGATCGGGTATCCATATGTGTCCTGCCCTTCGCCAACATAAGTGGCGACGCCGAGCAGGAATATTTCAGCGACGGAATCAGCGACGACATCATCACTGACTTGAGCAAGGTCTCAGCGTTGCATATCGTCTCGCGCAACACCGCATTCACCTTTAAAGGCAAACCGGTCGATGTGCGACAGGTGGCCGCGCAACTTCACGTTAGCCATGTGCTCGAAGGCAGCGTGCGCAAAGCGGCCGGTCGCGTTCGCATCACCGCGCAATTGATCGACGGTTCCAATGACAGTCACGTCTGGGCCGAACGTTATGACCGCGATCTGAACGACATCTTTGCCATTCAGGATGAGATTTCTCATGCCATCGTCGATGCGCTGAAGGTGAAGCTTCTTCCTGAGGAAAAAAAAGCGATCGAACAGCACGGCACCGAAAACGTGGACGCCTACAATCTATTCTTGATGGCGCGCCAGACTTACACCACGGGGTCCGAGGGTGACCCTCGGCGGCTCGACGCCATTATCCGGATGTGCCGGCGGGCGGTGGAGATTGATCCTAACTACGCCGACGCCTGGGCCCTCATCGCACTGGCGGAAGTGAACCTACGTTGGAGGGTCGGCCGACAGGGTGGCGACGGCGGACTGGCCGCTGCGGAACGAGCACTCGAACTCAATCCGAACCTCGCCGACGCCTATGCGATAAAGGCCAGAATTTTGTCCGAGGAAAACCGCAATGACGAAGCGTCTCGGGAAATCGAAATCGCTCTTCGGCTCGACCCCGAATCTTACCAAGCCAACCGATGTGCAGCCCTTCTGCGCTTCCGACAAAAGCGGATTAAGGAGGCCACTACCTATTGGGAAAAAGCCCTGACTCTCGACGAAGGAGACTTTGGCTCCGCCGGGATGTTGGTCTCGACTTATACGGCTCTCGGCGATCAAGAAGGAGCTCAACGGGCTGCCAAAATTACGCTGGAGCGGTGCGAGAAAAATTTGACCCGCGACGCGAACAACGGTGCGGCGATGGGCCACGGTGCTAACGCGCTGGCGGAGTTGGGTCAGCGCGAGCGAGCAAAGGAGTGGATGGAGCGCGCTCTGCTGGTCGATCCGGACAACGTAAC
>QHRF01000040.1 GCA_003220055.1 Verrucomicrobiota bacterium
GATAATGTGAGAGAAAAGTTGTGAACGCGTGAAGCGTCGTCGCCAGGCCTTTCTTCTCGATCAAGCGACTTGCTTGGACGAAACGCCATTCGCCATTCGTCGGAAATTCGCGCTCCCGAAATGGAAATTCATTCAGTGGAATGCCGGTGCGGACGATGTCGATTTTGTTTTCTTCACAGCCAAGCTCGACGACCGCGCGCTGCAACGACGCGGAGCGGACGAAGACTCGGGTGACGGCGTCCAGCATTTGCTTCGTCGTCTTCCGATACGCGGGCTTCTCCATATCGACCAACACATCGGCGCCGTGAAAAGAAACGATGCTTGGTTTCGACCATGCCCGGATCAAGGGCAAGAGATGGACCGCAATGTGTCCGAAGAAAATGTGCAGAAGCTGGGCGTTCTGGCGATTCAGAACCTCAATCAAGCTGCGCAGTTCCGCCGCTGAAATCTGCCAGGGATTGTTTCGAATCTGTCGAAACCAGAAACGCCGTAAAAAATGCAGAGAAGGTTTTGCGACGATGTCGATCTTATCGAACGGAAACAGGTCCACATTTTCACGCTTCTGCGCGATCACGATTGGGTGAAGGCGGCGGAGGCCGGTTATTTGCCGGTAGATGTGCAGCATCTCCGGCTTGAGAAAGGTCGCGCAATAAAAGGCGGCGACCGGCTTTGGGTCAGTTGAGTCGCTCAATGTTTGGAATCAAACATCGAACAGCAAACATCAAAAATTAATTGTGAAGAGCTTGATCCCTTTCCACTTTCCGGTGTCGGGATCGAGCACCACGCTGTCTTCGGCTGTTCCGTATTGCGGCGGCGCCTTTGGATTCAACATCTGAAATGGATTCCCGCCTCGCGCGGCGCGCGGAAGAACGCCATCGGTATTTTCTTTCCTGATCGGCGGTGGGGTTGGGGCTGGCCGGGCCCTCCCGGCCCTTGCTGTAAACGTTTTCGACGCTTTCCTTTGCGTTGGCGGCGACTGCGCAAGAACCAAGCTCGCGAAGGCGATAAAAATTCCGAACGTCACGAGCCTCTTCATCACTATTTCTCCGGTTAAGGGTCTTGCCGGTTACACTCCTCCGGCACACAATTGTCAAGATAAATGGATTATCTGGAAAAAGCGAGGCGCGTCTTTGATGTCGAAATTGTCGAGCTGCAGCGGCTGCGCCAGCGGTTGGGCGACGATTTCACGCGCGCGGTCGGATTGATCAAAGACGCAGTGGATGCGCGCGGCAAAGTGGTCGTGGTCGGCGTCGGTAAATCAGGGCATATCGGCGGCAAGATTGCGTCAACGCTGACCAGCACGGGATCGCCCGCCGTTGTTCTCGATTCATTGAACGCCTTGCACGGCGATCTCGGCATGGTCGCGGATGGCGATGTCGTCCTGGCTTTGAGCTCAAGCGGCGAAACCGAAGAACTGGTGCGCATCTTGCCGGCGATCGCGCGGTTTCAGGTCAAGATCATTGCCATCTGCGGCGATTCCGATTCTACGCTCGCCAAAAACGCGCACGTCGTTCTCGACGTCAACATCGAGCAGGAAGCTTGTCCATTGAATCTGGCGCCGACTTCGAGCACGACGGCAATGCTGGCGCTCGGCGATGCGATCGCAATGGTCTTGTTGGAAGCGCGCGGATTTAAGAAAGAAGATTTTGCGAAGTTTCATCCCGGTGGAAAAATTGGGCGCAGTTTGCTCATGCGCGTGCAACAGGTGATGCGACCGCGCGAATCAATGGCGGTCGTTCCGCCGACCGCGACTGTGCGCGACGTGCTCAAAGCCATGACCAGCGTGCGCGCTGGCGCAGCCGTAGTGGCGGGCGAAGACCGACAACTACTCGGGATTTTCACACACGGCGATTTCGCGCGGCATTTTCAGTCCGACCCGAAAGTGGGCGAACGTTTGGTGGCGGACCTGATGACCTTGAACCCGGTCACTGTCCATAAAGACAAGCTCGCAGTCGAGGTTCTCAAATTGCTCGAGACCCACCGGATCGACGATCTCGTCGTCGTTGATGACGACAAAGTACCGGTTGGAGTCGTCGACTCACAGGACCTGACGCGCTTGAAGTTGCTCTGAGCGGGTGTAGAGTCCGCGCTCCGTTTCCCTCAACTTTCAACCATCAACCTTTAACTTTTGTCATGGCCGCAGCCAACGATCTCCGCCGGGGAATGGCGATAAAATACAATGGCAACGCCGCCATTGTGCTCGAAGTGCATCATCGCACCCCCGGAAATTTACGCGCCTTTGTCCAGGCCATCATCCGTTATATCAACACCGGCAAAAGCGCCGACGTCCGTTTTGGGTCGACCGACAAGGTCGAGCTGGTCGATATCGAGCGAAAACAACTCGAGTTCAGTTACAAAGATCACAACGGCTATCATTTCATGGACCCGGAAACCTACGATACCGTTACCTTGCAGGAGAATTTGATCGGCGAAGGACGCGATTATCTCGTCGAAAATCTTTCCGTCCAAGTCCTCTACGCCGAGGGCAAACCGGTCCAGATCGAAATGCCGGCGTCGGTGAATTTGAAAGTCGCCGAGTCAGCCGAAGGCCTGCGCGGCGACACCGCCAGCAATGTGACCAAGCCGGCCAAACTCGAGACCGGAAAAACCATCAACGTTCCGCTCTTCATCAAAGAAGGGGAGACGATCAAGATCGACACGCGCACCGGCGCCTATATGGGCCGGGCGTAATCTCCGACTCTAACTCCTCTTGCAATTTGCCTGCATCACTGCGCTTAGCCGCTTGGTCAGCGACGAGATTCGCAACTTTGCCGTGAATGACAGTGGAAGGTGATTTGCGATAAGATTTCGAAAATGAATCGAAGATCGCCCATGCTTCGCGGACGAAAACTGGGGCGCGGCGTCAAAGTCGCGCCGTATGTAGGGCCGACGACGCGGCGCGCGCCGCAGCCGAGCGGGGTCATGGTTCCGACGCGCTGGCTGAAATTTATTTTCGCCATTTTTCTCCTGCCCGTCTGCGCAATTGCAACGCAGACGTTTTTCACCGTGTTCGCCCGCGCCACGATGACGCAACGTTTGTGGGCCGGACAGGAATTCTGGTTCTTTTCGTTAGGCGCGGTCCTTTGGCTGATCGCATTCATTGGTTTGCCGCGACCCATCCTGCTTTACGTTTTCGGACACGAACTGACGCATGCGCTTTGGGTTTGGTTAATGGGCGGCCGCGTCAGCCGGTTCCGTGTCGGCCGCGACGGCGGTCATGTTGTGACCAACCGCACCAATTTTTGGATCGCGCTCGCGCCGTATTTTTTTCCGCTCTACAGCATTCTCGCCATCGCGATTTATGGCCTGCTCAGCATTTTTTACAACGTGCAACCCTACGGCCGATTGCTTTACGCCGTAATCGGCGCGACCTGGGCGTTTCATCTCACATTCACTTGCTGGATGATCCCCAAGAACCAAACCGATCTGCGTGACCACGGAACCTTTTTTTCCTTGGTCGTGATCTATCTACTGAACCTCACTCTGCTCAGCGCGATGCTGATATTATCGTCACCGCACATCACCTTCGTGAGTTTTGGCGCGGATCTCGCGAAAAACATCGGCAACTTTGCGCAGTGGATGGCCGACTTGACCGAGCGTTTCGTTCAAGGCGCGCAGCATTAACTCGTCACGATTGCGAAAGGCAAGATCGACAGTGCGTCAGCGACGCGAATTTGTCGATTCTGGATCAATAACTCGCGTCCGGTAAAAATTTCGCGTCCACGTTCGAGCGCTAAATTTCCCGGCAACTCGATCGCTGTGTCCTTCCAAACGTCGCCGACTGGTGGAAAACCGATTCGCGACGAGAGGCGCGGCACGATAACGACAGCCCAATGGCGATCCAATCGGCGCGCGAAACTGATGCAGCAATCGGCCAATGTTCCGCTCGGACGGAGCGGCAAATAATCACCATTCCGGAAAAGTTCGGCATGTTCGTTCCGAAAATGAAGCGCTCGCTGGGTCAGAAACATTTTGATTCGGCCGTCGGGCCAGTTTTGCAGAAGATCTTCCGGCCTTTTGCTCGATAAACACGAAAGCATCTCCGCGCGCACTTTGTAATCGACGGGACGGCGATTGTCGGGGTCAACCAGTGAGTAATTCCAGACTTCGTTGCCTTGATAAATGTCGGGTACGCCCGGGGACGTCAACTTGAGCAAAGCCTGCGCCAGCGCATTGACGGCGCCGAGCCGCGCGATCTCTTGCGCAACGGGCAGAAACGTTGGTAGGAATTTGTTCTTCGTGCTCGGTTCCAAAATCTTGGCGACGAAATCTCGCGTGGCGGCGAGCCACTCTTCGTTCGGCTGGATCCAGCTCGTGTTCAGCTTGGCTTCATTCAACGCCTTCGTCATATAAGCCTGGATCCGTTCGATGTATTCAGGGCCGACATTTTCCGCCGGCGCCCCGTTCGCTGCGACCGGCCAGGTGCCGAGCAAAGTCTGGTAGAGCAAATATTCCTCGTTGGCGTCGGGCGCTTCCGAATCGTTGACATCTTTCTTCCAGCGGCGATTGACCGTTCGCCAACGCTGCAACGAACGTCGCCACAATTCCGGAATCTCCGAAATCGCGACCATTCGTGCGCGCACATCTTCGCTCCGTTTGGTGTCGTGGGTTGAAGTCGCGAGCAACGTTGCCGGCCAGTTACGATGTCGATCCAAATTTCGTTCGTGAAATGCATCGACACTCAGCCCGAATTGTTGCGGTTCGCCGCCCACTTCGTTGAGCGCCGCAAGCCGGTTGTAAATATAGAACGCCGTATCCTCGAGAC
>QHRF01000041.1 GCA_003220055.1 Verrucomicrobiota bacterium
ATGCGACGCACGCGCTGTCTGATTAAGACGAAGTAGACAGTAGCAATTAGAAAGCATTTCAACTGCGCTTGCGCGCCCAGAGGCCACGGCTCATCTTGACGTGATTAGATCACGTAACCCGGGGAGCTTTATATGGCAGTCGATGGAAAACACGCACTGATCACTGGGAGTTCGCGCGGCATCGGAAGAGGAATCGCGCTGAAACTGGCGGAGACTGGCGTCAAGGTCGCAATTCATTACTACCAAAACGAGCGCGCGGCGAACGATACGCTTACCCAAGTCCGCAAGCGTGGTTCCGATGGCTTCGTCGTTCAAGCCGACGTAACACGTCCAGAAGACATCACCGAGATGTTTCGGAAGGTTCAGGGCGAATTCGGCAAGCTCGACATCTTCGTCAGCAACGCGCGGCCGGATCTCCCGGGGTTCTACCGGCGGCCTTTGGACATCACGCTTGAACAATGGCACATGGCGCTCGACTCCCAAGCCCGGGCGTTCCTGCTGGGAGCCCAGGAATCAGCGCGCATCATACCCGATGGGGGTAGGATTCTTGCCATTACTTACAGCCCCGGCGGCCGCACGGGGAGCTGGCAGCCATGGGTTGCCATGGGTGCCGCCAAGGCAGCGATGGACTCGCTCGTTCGCTACTTCGCGGTGGCCCTAGCGCTACGAGGGATCACCGTCAATGGCATCAGTCCCGGGGGCATCTTCGGTCCGCCGAATGTGGTTGAGGGGGGTGTCTTGCGCGTTTTGCCGCAAGAGATCCAAGAGGCGATTCGAGTCTGGCACGAGGGCGGCTGGACCCCAATGGGTCGGTTGGGCACCCCGGAAGATGTCGGCAACGCCGTCATGTTGCTGTGCATGGATGAAGCGAGCTTTATTACCGGCCAAATCCTCCATGTAGATGGGGGGGCTTCGATCATGGACACCGTCTTGCCGCTCGACATCCAGCGGGGCTAACTCTGCTTGTCGAGAACGCTTTGCGCCCATGGGCGACCTAACCAAGTTGACGCAGCGAACCGATTAGCGCGTGTTCAACTGATCTCTGATTTCTAAATGCCAAGCAGCTCTCGTTGCCAGGGGACAAGGAGCGCGTCGGCACGGGTTTGATCGGCGGCGATGGCTTCCAAGGTTGCGCGCGGGGCGATGAAGGAAGATTCGATCTGCAAATCTTTTGCGGCGTGATCGCGATTTCGGCGTAATTGCTCGATTCGCTTTACAACTTCTGCGGTTGCGCGCGTTCCGGAGCGACGCGGCCTGACCGGCCAATCTTTTTCCGGCATTTGCATTCCGCGCTCCGCCGCTTCTCGAAAAGCGCGGCGGCGGCGATCGGAGAAATGTTTGTAATCCGGAGATTCACCAGCGGCGAACCGTTCGGCCGAGTTCAGCAGCTCGCGGTTCTGCAAAATGTGAAATGGCGGACGATCGACCGCTTCGGCTTCCTTCTCTCGCCAATTCCATAATTCGCGCAAGACCGCGGACGCGCGACCACGTAACGCACCCGCCCCGGCAATTCGCCAGGCTTCATCGACATCACGCTCGCGATCGATCGCGGCTTGCTCGAGCGCACGCTGACACGATTGCCGAAACCATTCCATTCGGTTTCGCGAATCCAATTCCTTTTCCAAACGTTCGGTCATTGGCAACAAATAACGCGTGTCGTTGACCGCGTATTCGGCCATGCGCTTGGGAAGTGGTCGCTGCGCCCAGTTTGCTTTTTGCGATCCTTTCGCCAGCTCGATCCCAAAATAACGCTGCACGAGCGCGGCCAGACTGAATTCACGAATACCGATCAAACGCGCCGCGATCACGGTGTCGAAAATTCTTTCCGGCACGAAATTCAAATTCCGCCGGAGCAATCGCAGATCGTAATCGGCGCCGTGGAGAACGATTTCTTTGTTCGAGAGCGCGTCTTGTAACGGCGCAAGATCGACATCTGCCAAAGGATCGACAATATCGTCGTGCCCCGGAATGCTGATCTGGAGCAGACAAAGTTTCTCTTTGTAACAGTGCAGACTGTCGGCCTCGGTATCGATGGCGATACGATCGTGCGGTCCGAGTTTTGCGACCAGCTCGGTTAACTGTTGGCCCGTCGCAATCATGCGGGCCGAAATGACTAATGACGAAGGAATGACAAAGTCCGAATGACCGACATGCTTCTCCCGCGTTCTCGCCATTTGTGCATTCGGGCTTCTTTCGTCATTCGTCATTCGAGCTTCGTCATTCCCCTCATTTGAGTCCGCTCAAAAGCAGCTCGGCGTTGGTTTTGGTCGCGTTCAAGTTGTCGATCAGTTTCTCCATCGCCTCGATCGGCGGCAGCGCGGCCATGGCTTTGCGCAAGAGCTGCACCCGTTCCCATTCTTCGGGATGATAAAGCAAATCCTCGCGCCGCGTGGCCGAAAGCATCGGATGAATGGCCGGATAAAGCCGTTTCTCCTGCAACGCGCGGTCGAGATGCAGCTCCATGTTGCCGGTGCCTTTGAATTCTTCGAAAATCAGTTCGTCCATGCGACTGCCGGTCTCGGTCAGCGCGGTCGCGAGAATAGTCAGGCTGCCGCCTTCTTCGACATTCCGCGCGGACCCAAAAAATTTCTTCGGCTTGGTCAACGCCTTTGCTTCGACACCGCCCGACATGATTCGGCCTTTGCTCGGCTGCAAATTATTATAGCCGCGCGAGAGCCGGGTCAGGCTGTCGAGTAAAATCACCACGTCTTTTTTCATTTCGACCAAACGCTTGGCCCGCTCGAGCACCATCTCTGCGACCTGCACGTGTCGGGTCACGTTCTCGTCAAAATTCGAATGATAAATCTGGCAATCGATTTCCCGCTCAAGATCGGTCACTTCTTCTGGTCGCTCGTCCACCAACAAAAGAATGAGAACGATCTCCGGATGATTCACCCGGATCGCTTTGGCGATTTCCTTGAGCAAAATCGTTTTGCCAACGCGTGGCGGCGCAACGATCAACCCGCGCTGGCCGTGGCCGAGCGGTGCGAGTAAATCAACTCCCCGCGCGCAGATCGAATTCGTCTTTGGATTTTCGAGCATGATCCGGCCTTGCGGAAACTGCGGTGTTAATTTTTCGAAATCGGTCGGCTCGCTCCATTTCTCGGCGGGCTCGCCCTCGATTGTGACGACGTCGTCCAGCACCAGTCCTTTCTCACGATCGCGCGGCAGCCGAAGTTTGCCGGCAAGTTCTTGTCCAGGCCGCAGATGATAAAGCTCAATCGCTGCGCGCGGCACATAAACGTCCTCCGGGACCGGCAGGAAATTCAGCTCCGGATAACGCAGTAAGCCGAACGAATCGGCGACTTGATCGAGAAAACCTTCGGCCGTGACATTGGCTCCTTGGCCGACCGCCGCCCGCGCGATGTCGAGAATATGATGATGCCGCGAACGGGCGGGATGGAGATGCAAATTAAAATCGCGCGCGACCGGAAGGAGATCGTCGAGCTTTTCCAGCTCGTTGATACTGAGCTCCCGCGGCTTTTCTTCTGTAGCGGCGGCCGTGTCGGCCGCAATACCTTGCTCCGCAGCTGGCATGGCTGCCTCTACAGTTTCGTCTGTTAACTTTTCGTCCATTTTTCCTGACGCCATAGTTCCAGCAAGCTCACAGCCTGCTCCGCGAGCACAGCTCGATCGCCGTTGTTCCAGGCAACGTGATCGGCTCGTTTGATTTTTTCTTCGAGAGGCATTTGCGATTTGATCATGGCTTCGGCCGAGGCGCGCTCGATCTTCATTCGCCCCATAAGATTGGCGAGCTGGATATCGGGCGAACAGGCGACCACCACCACGCGGTCGCACAAGGTTTCACCACCGGTTTCATAAAGAAGTGGAATGTCTGCGAAGAAAAATTCGGAAGATGTGCGGTGCCTGTCCGCTTCAACGCTCCATTGCCGGCGAATCCGGGGATGGAGAATTTGTTCGAGCGCCTGCCTTTTGACGGCGTCCTGAAAGATTATCGCGCGGACTGCGTCCCGATTCAAGTCGCCGTTACGGGAAAAGATGCCGAACCCGAATTTGGCCAAGAGCTCCTGTTTAACTTCCTCAAGATCGACCAGGTAACGCGCGACGGCATCGGCGTCGAAAAATTTGGCTCCGGGAAGGATCTCGCGCAGGCACTCGCAGAAAGTGCTTTTACCTGTGGAGATTCCGCCCGTGATTCCTATCGCCGGCATTTCAAGCAATCATAACTCGGCATTCCTTAACGGAAGAAAACAAAGCTGCTGCAAAATTGTATTAATCACTGGTTTGAACTTGACCGTTTTAAACGGTCGAGTTCGAATGGCTATCCACGAGATGAAAAAACAACGCACCGTCTTGGAAGTGCTGTTCTCCCAGGTGCGCGCGGAGTTATTGCGATTGCTTTTCACACCGCCCCATAAGGAACGATATGTGCGCGAATTGATGAGAATGAGTGGTCTTAGGCTTTCCACGGTCCAAGATGAGCTTCGCAAGCTGAGCGCGCTGGAACTTGTTACGAGCAGGTCCAATCGTTATCACCGATTCTACCGGGCAAACCGCGATCACTCGCTTTTCCCCGACCTCGTCCACATCGTACGGAACAGCGAACAAGCTCCTCAGGTAGACCATTCGATACTACATCCGCAGCGGAAGGTGCGAGGGCGCCGACGTAAAGAAGCTCGGGCGCTGCCGGTCGATCGCCCGATGAAGTGGAATCTCTTCTCGAAGCGCGCAAAAACTTGACCGTTTTAAGCGGTCGAGTTCGCAGAGACTCCTCTTCTTGCGACCAGTTGGCGCGACGGCATCGGCGTCGAAAAATTTGGTTCCGGGAAGGATCTCGCGCAAACAATCGCAGAAAGTGCTCTTGCCTGTGGAAACGCCGCCCGTGATCCCGATAGCAG
>QHRF01000042.1 GCA_003220055.1 Verrucomicrobiota bacterium
CCCGCAAAATTCTTTTTGCATTTCGACGCGGTCGTCCGACAAATGTCGCCTTGAAAACGCTGGCCAAAATCACTGCAGCGCCAGACTTTGACGTACACGTTGATCTTCATCGTGGCCGCGGCGAGTTCGTGCTTTACGCGGCTGACCTCACGGAAAACTACGTCGCGTTCAACAAAGGCGATATCACTGACCCCGCGACCCTCGGCGGCTGATGAAAAAAATCATTTCGAAAGCGGCGACGTTGCTCGAAGCGTTGCCTTACATTCAACGTTTCCGGAGCCAGATCTTCGTGGTGAAGTACGGCGGCAGTTTCATGGACTCGCCCGATCCTGAAGAACGGCACCGGGTCGCCCGCGACGTGGTTTTTCTCGAAGCAGTCGGAATTAATCCGGTGGTGGTGCATGGCGGCGGCAAAGCAATCACGCGTGCGCTCGAGGAAGCCGGTGTGAAATCCGAGTTCGTGCACGGCTATCGAGTGACCGCGGCCGCCAGCGCGAAAATCGTCGATCGTGTTCTCTCGCGCGAAATCAATCCTGAAATTGTGAAAGCGATCGAGGACTTCGGCGGGAAAGCGCGCGGTTTCGCCGGTCCCGAGATTTTTCGCTGCCGCAAATATTCAGCGAGAAGCGCAAAGGGTGAAGATGTCGATCTTGGTTTCGTCGGCGAAGTTTGCGACGTGAACGTGGAACCATTGCGCGAATGCATTCGACGCAGCGTCACGCCGGTGATCAGTCCGACCGCGCTTGGCGATGACGGTAAAATTTACAACTGCAACGCCGACATTGCGGCGGCGAAAACGGCGATTGCGTTGAAAGCGCGCCGCTTGGTGTTCATGAGCGACGTGCCTGGTTTGTTGCGTCATCCAAAAAAAGATTCCAGTTTGCTGACGCATTTAGCCGTGAGCGAAGTTCCGAAGTGGCGAAAAGCTGGCGTGATCGGCGAAGGGATGATTCCAAAAGTGGACTCGGCGATCGCCGCGATCGAGAGCGGCGTTGAAAAAGTCCAGTTTGTGGACGGGAGAATTCCGCATTCCGTTTTGCTCGAAATCTTCACCGACGCGGGAGTCGGGACGGAGGTTGTGTTATAAAAACGGCAGAAAACCTCCAACGCCCAAAGGCAGAGAAAATACACCGGACCTTTGAGAAGTTTGTTGTTCCCTCCTACGCGCGGTTCGATCTCGTCCTCGAACGCGGCGAGGGGAGCTACGTTTGGGACGTAGATGGAAAGCGCTATCTGGATCTTGCCGGCGGAATCGCCGTTTGCTCGTTAGGCCACGCCCATCCTGAGATTACAGAAGCGCTGACCGAGCAGTCGCAAAAGCTGATCCACGTTTCCAATCTATATTATAATGAGCTCCAGGGACGGCTCGCGAAACGAATTGTCGATCTAATCGCTCCGGGGCGCGTGTTTTTCTGCAACAGCGGCGCGGAAGCGAACGAAGGTCTGTTCAAATTGGCGCGAAAATTTGGGCATGACGATGGCCGCTACGAAATCATCACGACGGTCGATTCGTTTCACGGCCGAACCCTGGCTGGGATCGCGGCAACCGGTCAGGAAAAAGTAAAAAAAGGGTTCGAGCCAGCGGTCGCGGGGTTCAAGCAGGTGCCGTTCAACGACCTCGACGCGATACGACGTGCGATTACACCAAAAACTGCAGCCATTTTAATCGAGCCGGTGCAGGGTGAGGGTGGAATCACCATTGCCACACCGGAATATTTGATCGGTCTGCGCCGGCTTTGTGATGAACAGAATTTACTTTTGCTATTCGACGAAGTGCAGGCCGGCCATTTCCGCACCGGAAAATTCCAAAGCTGGCAGCGCATTCTCGAGCGGGCGATTGGGGTGAATCGCCCCTACCTACCCGATGCCGTTTCGATGGCGAAGTCATTGGGCGGGGGATTTCCGACGGGCGCGTTTTGGGTGCGAGATAAATTCGCGAACGTTCTTTCCGCGGGCACACACGCGAGCACGTTCGGCGGCACCCCGCTGGCGTGCGCGGTTGCGCTGAAGATTTTTGACGTGATCGAGTGCGAAAATCTGGCTGGGAACGCTCGCGACATGGGCGATTTCCTTCTGCGCGAATTACAAAAAGTTCAGCAACGATTTCCGAAAGTGGTAAAAATCGTGCGCGGTCTCGGTTTGATGATTGGAATTGAATTCCAACCGCAGTTTAAAGCGGTCGAGATCGTGAAGGAGCTGCACCAGCGAAATCTCCTGACCGTGCCGGCGGGCAATTCGGTGGCTCGATTGTTGCCGGCATTGAATCTTTCTCGCGGCGAAGCGGAGGAAGGATTGCGCATTATCGAAAAACTAGTTGTCGATCTTGCCGACAAAGAGTGAGAGGAAGAGTTGAATGAAACATTTGCTGAGTATCGAGCAGCTCTCGCGGGAGGAAATCGAGCGGATCTTGCAGCGGACGGCCGAGCTCAAAGCAAACCGCGGCAAGATTTCGGCGCAGCCGCTCGCGGGACAAACCTGGGCTTTGATTTTTTCCAAACCGTCCACCCGGACGCGGGTTTCGTTCGACGTCGGAATCCGCGAGCTCGGCGGCGAGACGATTTACTTGAATGCGGCGGACGCACAGCTCGGTCGCGGTGAATTGATCAAGGACACGGCGCGCGTCCTGGCGCGAATGATTCACGGCGCAGTCATCCGGACGTATGCGCAGAGCGACATCGAGGAGTTCGCGGAGTTTTCCGGAGTCCCGACGATCAATGCACTGACCGATGAGGAGCATCCGTGCCAGATTCTGGGCGACATTTTCACCATCATCGAAAAGCGGGGTAAGATCGACCAAGCGGTGGTCGCGTACGTCGGTGACGGTGTTTCAAACACGGCGCGGTCGTGGCTTTTCGCGTCGGGAAAATTGGATTTTGAATTGCGGATTGCGTCGCACAAAAAATATCAGCCGAAAAAGAAATTGCTCGAGTGCGCGGGGGGGCGCGTGACCTGCACGGACGATGTGGCCGCTGCGGCGCGCGATGCCGACGTGCTTTACACCGACATCTGGGTTTCGATGGGCAAAGAAGCGGAGGAAGCGCGGCGAGAAGCCGAGCTCGGACCATACTGGATCAACGATTCAGTGGTGAAGTTGGCCAAACCAGGCGCGCTGGTGATGCATTGTCTACCGGCGCATCGCGGACAAGAGATCGATGCGAAGACTTTCGAGCAGCATGCGCAAACGATTTTTGATCAGGCGGAAAATCGATTGCATGTGCAGAAAGCGATTCTCATCGAGCTAGCAAATTGAGGTGGTCGATCCGGGATTGCGGTGCGGCATTCGCTTGCATGACGGACAGACACTGTAGATGACCGGCTCCTGGCTGGTCGGACTCCCGGAACTCATGATTCGTCCACACAACGCACAGACAGTGCTGCCGTTTCCCTTTTTGGCGGCGCTTCCAATTGCCGGCCGGTCCCCACTTTTCCGCTGACGTGCCATCGACACGGGAATCGAATCTCGCTGGAGGAGTGGATTCGTAGATTTTTCAGGCGTCGGAAGCAATTCCGCTAAGTCCTTTTTCTTGAGCAGCTTGAATCAGGAAAATAATGGAGCCGCAAAATTGTTAGCGCGGTGAAAGATTTGGTGCTCGGGGCGGGACTTGAACCCGCATGCCTTTCGGCATACGCCCCTCAAACGTACGTGTCTGCCATTCCACCACCCGAGCTCGCGCGGATGCGAAGCGGGAGCAGTGAATGTTAAATAGAGCATTATCCCTCGCAAGCGCTTTGTCCGGCTCTTCTCTTGCTCCTGCTCGTGATCGTGGTCGAGACTAAGAGGAAGATTATGAGCAAGATCGATAACGAAGACTGGCTCAAGGTCGATCTTCACATCCACACTCTCGACGATCCGAAGGATGTGATTGATTATTCGGCGCATCAATTGCTCGAGCGCGCGAAGCAGCTCGGTTTCGGTGTCCTCGCCATCACGTTGCACGACGCAGTGTTCGATCGCACGGAAGTTTTCGCGGATGCAGCGGCGATGGGGATTTTGCTCATTCCGGCGGCCGAAGTGCGGTTGCAAGGCGCGGATGCGATTTTGCTGAACGTGACCGCTTCTGAAGTGGCAGGGTTGAAGAATTTCGAGGACCTGCGCCAACTTCGTGGCCGCCGCGGAATGTCGATCTTTACCATCGCGCCCCATCCGTTTTATGTGCTGGGCGGTTCGATCGGACCCCGCCTGCTCGAAGAGATCGATTGCTTTGACGCGATCGAGCTCTGCCATTTTCACAAGGGATTGCTCAACCCAAATCGGCGCGCTGCGAAAGTGGCCGCCCAATTTGGCAAACCGTTGATCGCGACTTCCGACGCGCACCAATTGCACGCTTTCGGGCGTCATTACACGAGCATTCCGCGTTCAACGGCGTTGACGATCGAGAATGTTTTTGCCGCTCTGCGCCAAGGTCCGTTGCGCCTGACCAGTCCGCCGGCGTCGATGGTCGATCTTGCCAGCGCCATTTATTGGATCTTTCTTGCGCATCCGTTCAAACTCCGACGATCGCAACACCGTCACCGAACGCCGTCGACACATTCGCGCGGGTCCAGCCTTGAATCCAAATCGCAAACGTGACAGACGTTAGGCTGATGAGAGTCCTGCTTACCAGTTTGCTTGCCCTCGCATTCGTTTTCGCAGGGTGCGAAACGCCCCAGAAAAAAAAGGAAAAACTCAAGCAAGCCGAGCTTAAGAAAAAAGCCAAAGCGAACCTTCGGGAGGAAAGCACCGATGTGGATTTTCAGGCATTTGTCGGCCGACTTCGCAAGGCGGTAGCGAAGCGGGATGTGGAAACAATCAAATCGATGATGACGGAGGATTTCGGCTACAAGCTTGAGCCGCCGATGTCGGGCCCGGGCGTTTTTCAATATTGGGAACAGGAAAACCTCTGGCCTGAGCTGGACGGCGTTTTGTCGGAGCGATTCGTCAAGAAAGGCGCGTTTATGGTCTCGCCGCCGCAATTTGCCGACCCATCGCTCAATTACGACGGCTACCGGATTGGAATTACGCGTGTCAGAGGCAGCTGGAAGTTCGCTTACTTCGTCAATGGGTAAAGGAAAGTGACGAGTGAGTCCGAGCCGGACTGGCGGTGGTGACAAGTGACAAGAAAAAAGAAAACGGCGGCAGTTGAATCTGGTCACTCGTCACCCGTCACTGGTCAGTTTCTTGGTTTGCCGCACCGGCCTCCATTTGTTTTTGTGCGGAAGTTGATCGCGTGCGAGCCGGGCGTATCGGCTGAATGCGAAACGCAGTTTTCGGCTGATGATCCGATGTTAGCAGGGCATTTTCCGGGTGATCCGCTCGTTCCCGGGGTGATCTTGACGGAAGCGCTTGCTCAAACTGCCGGCATAGCTGCGGCGTCAGCCCATCCGGAACATGCGCAGCCGCGCTTTCTGCTCTCGGCCATTCGGCAGATGAAATTTTTTCACGCGGTCCGGCCGGAGAAGCGAATCGTTTTGCGCGCGGAAAAGTTGGGCGAGGTCGGCCAGCTTTTGCAATTTAAAGTAGAAGCAGATGTCGATGGAAAGCGCGTCGCCGAAGGAGGATTAGTTTTAAGCAAGACCCGGGCAAACCACTACCAATAGACACTAATCTCTTAACCTTAAAATCAGGATTCGTGTCTATTCGTGTTTATTTGTGATTGCCTCGATATCGTAAATCGCGCCCCAGGTTCCGGAAGCAGCCAGCGTCGCCGTCTTTTCCCAGGGGCGCGTGCTCGATGCGTAATTTGTTTTTTCTTCGCGACCCCAAAAAATGTAGCGCACGTGCAGCGTCCGGGCGAGATCGGCCCAATTCGGAGCGCCATCCATCAGTTTTGTGAGCTGCTCACTCGTTTTACCGTATTCATCGAATCCCTGGGTCCAAAGATGTCCCGGATAACCCATTACAACCTTTCGACCACTGAGGAGCAGCGGATGATTGTAGGTCGGCCAGGCCGCAAAACGCGCTTCGAGGGGCATCTTGCGAACAGCCCAGCCGACGGCGTCGACTTCGCCGCGATTCGCGAAACCAAAACCACCTTCCCCCGCGGCCAGACCGCCAAACAAACTTACGAATCCGGAGGTAAAAAGCGCAAAGCAGACCGCGGCCCGGATCGTCACGTCCCATTGCATGATCAATTGCCGCCATAAGAACGGCAGCACGATGAAGTAAGCCCAGATTCCTAGTTTCAAATTGTCCCAGATCCACGGCGCCGTCTTGATCGAGAAAAAGAAAATAAAGATGGCGGTGGCTGCGAAGATAAAGGCGGCCTCTTCCGGAAGCTTTTTTTCCCAACCGAATCCGTCTTTTAGGATGCGCGTTGCAGACCACGCCAGCAGAATTACGCCAAAGAGAATCACGATTGCCCAGCTCCAGGCGAATCCATGCGTTGCGATGCGCCAGAAGGGCAAAACGAGTGCGCCGAGCCCAACGGCAATGGTGGCGAACGATTCAAATCGCCTGGTTTCACGCGACTGGTACATCTGCCAACCGACCAGGCCGATTAAAGTGAGGACCAGCGGAACGAGGATTCCGAAATTGAAGAACCAAAATCGGAAGAACCGCATCTTGAATTCGTCATCGTGCTGGGCCCACCCGGGATGGAATTCGAGGACTGAACCGGCGCGGAAATGATCGCTAATGAGCCAGACAAAAAATGTCGCCGGAATCAGAGCGCTCAACACGAGCGTGAGGAAATGTCCACGAATCTGCGGATCACCCGCCACAAAGAGACACATGAGCACGATGCTAAGGGCCATGAAGGTGTGGAGATGAAAGAGCGGCATCGAGGCATAAAGCGAGAGCTCAACCCAAAACGGGAGCGGGCCGGATTGTCGATCTTGACTCGCGCGAAAATATTTTTCGCGCCAATGCCAGAGTAAAATTAAGCCGGCTGGAATGGCGTAGAGTAACCCGCGCTGCGTCACGAACATTGTCAGCGGAATACTTTTCCAGGCGATGTTATTAACGTCCTGATAATCAACGAATTTGAAATTGCGCAGAAACTCAAAGCCCGCGAGACCGCCATTGAAAAGAAAACCCGCGACCGCAAAGCCGCCGCCCCAGCGATAGAAGGTGTAAAACGTGGCCACGGAAGCGAGCAAGCCAACCCAAACCAGGCTATGAATCAGACTGAGACCGGACTTTAACAGCAGCGCATTAAACAAATCGATCCCGGCCGGATAACGGAGATGATCGCTGAAGACATAAATCGGGTTGGACGGCCAAAGCCGAACGCCATTAGCGAACAAACTGATGTGAGTAATGTGAAGGCCGAGATCACCCAGGTTTACGGGAGATTGAATTTTGAGTTCAGTTCCATCGACAAAAAGCAGCCAGCAAAACGAGCGGACCGCGAAAATGGCGAGCAAGCCCGCCAAAATCCAAATCGGGAGGTTGCGATATTTCGATGTTTTGGATTTGTCCGGATTTGGAGCGTCGGCCTGCGACCCTGGATCTGTTGTTCTAAGATATGCTAAGAGAGCGAATCCC